>JABDBX010000082.1 GCA_013288445.1 Bacteroidota bacterium | reverse complement strand
CCCCAACAAGGGTGAGGGCTTCGTCATAAAAGATGGCAAGGGCAAATACTATTATGAAAACATAGGTCAGAAGTTTTCTGCCGATAAATATTTCTGGTCGCGGCCTTCTGCGGTTGGTTATAATGCAGCGGGATCAGGTGGCAGTAACAAAGGCCCTGATAATCCTGATTACCTGGTAACGGTGCAGGCGGCAATAGATACATTCATGGTGCATAATCCGGGCATTAACAAAGCGGATATTCCATCGGATATGGTTACTGCCAGCGGCAGCGGCCTGGACCCGCACATAAGTGTGCAAGGTGCGGAGATACAAGTGACAAGGGTTGCTAAGGTGCGTGGCCTGGACAGAAACAAAGTAGCCGAATTAGTAAAGGCGCACATCGAAGGGCCAATGTTTGGCATGGGCCCCGAGCGCGTAAATGTTTTGAAACTGAATATTGACTTAGATAATTTATAGGCGAAATGACAAAAGAATCCATTTACCGCTCCATTCTCTTTTTTCTGTTGGCCGGCCTTTGTGAAATAGGCGGCGGCTACCTGATTTGGAATGCTATTAAGAACAGGCAGCCTTTTTGGGCAGGTATTTTTGGCGCTATACTATTGGCGGCTTATGGTGTGGTAGCCACTATGCAACCCGCAAACTTTGGGCGCACCTACGCTGCTTATGGCGGAATTTTTGTGATAATGGCTTTATTGTGGGGTTGGATGGTGGACAAAGTAAAGCCGGACCTATACGACATAATAGGGGCTGTAATAATCCTGGCCGGGACTTTTGTTATTTTTTATGCGCCACGAAAAGCAATGTAATTACTTTTTTATAAACAATTAATGCACACTCTAAAATCAAAAAAGATGAAGAAAAAAACGATGGCATTTATGGCGTTAGCGGCCTTAATGCTTACACAAAAAGCTAATGCGCAAACAGTAAATCCAAGTAATGGTACGGTATCGCCCGAGGTTGCGCCAACAGAAGAAAAAAGCAATATCCCCTGGGATGGATTTGACCAGACATGGGTGAATGGTAATGACCGTAGAGATTCATCGATATTTCACATTCCCTATTTTACACCGAGTATATTGATAGATAACAATATCACTCATTCCTTTAATAATCCTATAGATCATACGGTAGTGGGCTCAACAGCGCTTTCCCGAAACGACGAAATGGTGATCTCGGCTATAAACATCGGAGGGGATTTCAGCTACGGTAATGCACGGGGCCGGATAATGACGCAATTCGGGGAACGTTCGCAGGTTGTACCCAGGAATGACCTGAGTCCTTATCGGGGGCAATATGATATGGCTGATGCTTACCGCTACCTGGACGAAGCCTATGCCGGCTATCATTTTAATAAGTGGTATGGCATCAATGTGGACTTTGGGCTGTTCATGTCTTACATAGGTCTTAATTCCTATTACCAGCAGGAGAATTGGGAATACCAGGCCTCCTTCACTTCCGACAATACGCCCTGGTTTTTTAATGGTATCCGTATCCAGGTATTCCCTTCAAAATACCTGAAGATTGAACCCTGGATAATTAATGGCTGGCAGAGTTATGGCTCGTTCAATGCTTTGCCCGGGCTAGGCTGTAATATTACCTGGATACCACAGGAAAATATTAAAATGCTTACCAATGACTATTGGGGCACAGATGCCGCCGGGCTCTTAGGCAGGCACAGGTTCCACTCTGACAATAGTTTCCTATACCGGTATTATAACCGCCCGCAGTCAAAGGGATTAAGCAGGATGGCCGTGTCGGTGACAGGGGATATTGGTTTTGAAAAAGGAGACGGCGTGAACGGCTTTACGAATAGTGCAACTAATGGCCCTGCTCAATATTTTGAAAGCTGGATGATCTACGACAAGATATGGTTTGCCAAAAATCACTTAGGGGTTTATTTTGGCGGCGGATGGATGACAAATCCGGGCCGTTACCTTGTACTTGCTCCTACAGGCGATGCAAGCCCATTCCCTAATCCATCAAACCCCACACAAACAGTGGGCACACATCCATTCACCGAAAATCCCGGCGACCAGTTTACCGGTTGGGATTGTTCGGCTGGGTTTAGCTGGTTGCCAAACCAGAGCGTAGAATTCAAAGTAGAGTGGGTGCATAGGGAGGCAAATGTGCCTTATTTCGCTGGCCCTGGCGGTGTAACATCACCAAGCGGCTATACCTATACTCCGCTGCCAACAGGTTGGGCGCCTGATCTGGTGAAATCAGAGAGCAGGGTGATCTTTGCGGCCCTATTCAGGTTATAGTAAAATGCATCGATATGCAAATACAATATAGTGTGTGTTTAGAATAAAGGGGTGGTGTTGCCTTTGGGCAACCCACTCTTTTGTGTTTTAATTAATTAAGTGACGAGGACAAAACCTGGAGAAAATGAGGACAATATCAATTGCATTTTTCGTAACGGGGATCCTGATATTTGAGTACGAGCAAGCCAGTGCTCAGAAAGATACTGCTGCAATAAGCAAGCCTAATCCACTGACGCTATCAGGGTTTGCAGAAGCCTATTATTGCTATGACTTCGACCAGCCGGGCAATAACACGCTTCCCGGTTTTGTAAGTACATTCAACAGGCATAATGAAGTAACCATTAACCTGGCATTCCTTAAAGGAAGTTATAGCGCAGACAGGGTGCGTGCGAATCTTGCATTGGGTGTGGGTACTTATATGAATGCAAGCTATGCCGCAGAGACCGGCACAATGAAAAATATTTATGAAGCGGATGCCGGAGTAAAAATCTCCAAAAAGAAAAACCTTTGGCTTGATGCGGGGGTAATGCCATCGCATATTGGCTTTGAGAGCGCCTACTCACCCGACAACTGGACTTTGACCCGCAGCATCCTGGCTGACAATTCTCCTTACTTTGAGAGTGGAGCAAGGCTGAGTTATACTTCCGACAATGGCAAGTGGTATCTTTCGGCACTAGCGCTTAATGGCTGGCAGCGGATACAAAGAGTAAATGGGAATTCCACAATTTGCGGAGGCACCCAAATCACCTATAAGCCGTCTGGTACTGTAACACTGAATTACAGTACATTTCTTGGTAGCGACAAGCGTGATAGTATGCACCAGGAAAGGATGTATCACGACTTTTTTGGCATTTTCCAGATCACAAAGAAATTCGGCGCAATCGCTGGTTTCGATTATGGCATCGAGCAGAAACCGGCAGGCAGTAAAGACTGGAACAACTGGTATGGGGTAGCTATTGTCTTGCGTTACCAGCCTACAAATAAAACTGCTATTGCGGTAAGAGCAGAATATTATGCAGATGAAAATGGCGTACTCATTGCCACCGGCACTCCAAATGGTTTTAAGACTTCCGGGCTTTCGGCAAACTTTGACTATAATATTTTGGGCAATATATGGTGGCGAACAGAGGGAAAGATGTTTAGCAGCAGTGACAATATTTTCACCGATAAAAATGGGGCGGCGAGTAATACCTGCCCGATTATTACCACTTCATTATCAATAGCCTTTTAATGCGTGCTTTTTAAAACGTAAAGTATGGGTATGAATATTCTTGTTGCTGCATTGATTTTTACGCTGGCTGTTTTGCTCGCGCAACCAGTGGCAACGTTAATGAAGAGAACTTATAGCGGTGAGAAAAGTATTATGGATTTCATGGCACCCCTGGAACGTTTCATTTTCAAAATGTGCAGGATCGACCCGGGGCAGGGAATGGACTGGAAAAAATACCTGTCAACGTTGTTGCTCATACAATTATTTTGGTTTGTTTTTGGCTTTGTTGTCTTATTGATACAAGGCCATCTTTTTTTTAATCCAGCCCATATCCCAGATATGGAGTGGACACTGGCTTTCAATTCGGCTATCAGTTTTCTGACCAGTACAAATCTACAGCATTACTCAGGTGAAACTGGTGCGAGCTATTTATCGCAGATAGGCGTTTTTATGTTTTTGCAATTTGTAAGCGCTGCTACCAGCCTTGCCGCAGGTGTGGCAATAGTGAGAGGTTTGGCATCTGGTTCCACTACTTCGCTTGGTAATTTTTATAATGATTTTGTCAGGTCGTGTACCCGGATACTATTGCCACTTTGTGTGGTGACCGCAACGATATTTATACTCAATGGTATGCCAATGACATTCAAAGGGCCCAAAGAAGTAATATCCGTGCAGGGAGATACAACCCATGTGGCGTTAGGCCCCGTAGCAGCTATGATACCAATAAAGGAGCTTGGCTCTAATGGCGGGGGATTTTATGGCGCAAACTGCGCCCACCCTTTTGAAAATCCAAATTTTAGCACGCTCATCGTGCACCTGATAATTGTATTGCTCTTGCCTGTGGCCTTTGTTTTTTTTGTAGGTAAATACCTCAACAGGAAAAAGTTCAGCCGGGTTATTTTTTTCGTAATGATAGCAGGCGTCGTCCTCACGTTGATACCAATAATATCAAGCGAAATAGCGGGTAACCGGCACCTTGCCGCCATGGGCATTGCCCAGCCTATGGGAAACATGGAAGGTAAAGAAGTGCGGTATGGTGGGTTTTATTCGGCATTTTACAGTGCAGTGAATATGGTAATACCTGCTGGTACAATAACCGGGATGCATGATAGCTACATACCTCTATCTGCGATCGGGATGTTCATTGGGATGCAGGTGGATGCTTTTTTCGGTGGATTGGGTACCGGCTGGATCAATATGTTTATCTACTTGGTCATCGCAGTATTTATCGCGTCATTAATGATAGGCAGGACGCCGGAATTGCTGGGTAGGAAAATATCGTTGAAGGAAATACAGGTCGCTGTTATGGTCACCCTTATATCATCGGGCGTACCGCTTGTCTTAACTGCCATTGCCTGCTTTGTTTACATGCATTATCCGGGCGGAGGGGAATGTTTAGGCTGGTTGAGCAACAAAGGGGCGCATGGGTTTACTACTATGTTCTACGAATATCTTTCGTCAATGGCTGGCAACGGATCTGAGTTCTCCGGCCTGGGAAACAATACGCCATTCTGGAACCTGACGACGTGTATTCCTATGTTGTTAGGCAGATATATTCCTATTATCGGGGCATTTATTATTATTGGGTCATACCGCACCAAGCTCTATATTGAACCCTCACTCGGGACGTTGAAAACCGAATCATACACCTTCGGGATTTTCCTGTTCAGTGTAATTATGATTTTAAGTGTATTGTCTATGTTCATAGTATTTATGATAGGGCCAATGATCGATCAGTTGCTCCCAGTCGCTTAGGAACGAGGACAAAATAAATTTCCGTGAAAAATATTTTATTTTATGAATGAAGAAGAAAATAAAGAGAAGCGGGTTCAGCAGTTTTTGGACATGAACCGGAGTAATTTCACGGGGAGATTAAAAGTTTACATCGGCATGAGCGCCGGGGTAGGCAAAACCTATCGTATGCTGCAGGAAGCCCATAGCTTACTGCTGAATGGAAAGAACATTAAGGTAGGCTATGTGGAAACGCATGGTAGAAAAGAAACGGAGGCGCTGGTGGCAGGGTTGCCGGTAATACCGAGGAGAGAAGTGTTTTATAAAGGCAAGAAGCTGGATGAACTGGATGTGCAAGCCATATTATTGCTGCACCCTGAGGTAGTGATCGTTGATGAACTGGCACATTCCAATATCCCCGGAAGCAAGAATGAGAAGCGCTGGCAAGACGTAATGGATATATTGGAGTCGGGGATAGATGTGATCACCGCAGTAAATATCCAGCACATAGAGAGTATCAATAAAGACGTAAAGGAGATAACCGGGGTAGAAGTAAAGGAACGGATACCAGATAAAATACTTCAAATAGCTGATGAGGTGGTAAATATTGATCTCACGGCTGATGAACTGATAACAAGATTGAAGGAGGGGAAGATATACGACCACTCAAAGGTGCAACAAGCATTGCAAAACTTCTTTCAACCTGATAGGATATTGCAGCTACGCGAACTGGCTCTGAAAGAAGTAGCCGGGCAGGTGGAAAGAAAAGTGGATTACCAGATCACTGCCCGGCAAACCACATTCAGGCACGAACGTTTTTTGGCCTGCATATCTTCTAACCATGAGATAGCACAGCGGATAATAAGAAAGACGGCGAGGCTGGCGTCTTACTACAACAGCCAGTGGTTTGTTTTGTACGTACAAACTGCACGGGAATCAAATGATAATATTTCTTTAGCGGCGCAACGGCATTTAATCAATAACTTTAAGAATGCAACCGAACTTGGTGCAGAGGTGATCCGAAAAAAAAATGAAAATGTGGCCCATGCAATTATCGAAACTACGGAGGAAAAAAACATAACTACGATCTGCATCGGCAAGCCGCATCTGAGTTT
The DNA here is from genome assembly GCA_013288445.1 of Bacteroidota bacterium. Classification (GTDB taxonomy): domain Bacteria; phylum Bacteroidota; class Bacteroidia; order Chitinophagales; family Chitinophagaceae; genus Nemorincola. The sequence goes on along the minus strand of JABDBX010000082.1, from coordinate 7,576 downwards.
GTTTCAGATCATACTGAGGACGGGGGTCTTTAACCAATTACTAAAAACCCTTTCAAAAAACAACGTTGACATTATTATACTATCCTGATGGCGTTATCTGTTAAGAATAAAATCTGGTATGGAACTATTTTCCTGTTTTTACTGCTGTTACTAACAGGTGGGGCTGGCATATACTATACAGCTACCCTGAAAAGCGAATCGAAAGCCGTACTGAAGGACAACTATGAAAGCCTGCTCTATTGCTACATCATGCAGCGGCAGCTCGATAGTATCGATATTAACTATAACCAATCCATCCGGCAGTTTGAAGGTGCGCTGGAAAAGCAGGAAGGTAATATTACAGAGCCCGGCGAAGATATAGCTACCCATGAATTAAGGCAATTGTTCGACAAGCTGAGAACTGGCGACAGCACGAAACAAAACACAAAAGAAATTCAAAATGACATTCACAGGATCTTGTACCTGAATATGAATGCCATACACAATAAGAATACAAAGGCAGAGGCCACTGCCGAACGGGCGCTGACCATTATTATCACTTTGGCTGCTATTGTGTTTCTTATCGCGTTTACGTTTTCAATAAATTTTCCTTCCATAGTCACAAATCCTATCAGGCAGTTGTCGGAAGCAATAAAGGAGATCACTAATAAAAACTACCGGCACAGGGTGCGTATTGATAATAAAGATGAATTCGGAAGTTTAGCCGATGCATTTAACAACATGGCCCAGCGGCTGGAATATTTTGAAAGTAGCAGCCTGAATAAATTGATGTTTGAAAAAAGCCGCGCCGAGGCGGTAATTAACAGCCTAAAAGATGCGAGCATAGGCATAGATAAAAACAACATCATCCTCTTCGCCAATTTCCAGGCGTTGCAACTGCTGGGGTTGAAGTCGCCGGAGATCGTAGGTAAATCGGTGGAAGAATTAAGCAAGACGAATGATCTGTTCCGGTTTCTGATCAATAATGAAACGCCTGCCCCGTTCAAAATAGTTGTGGAGAACAGGGAGAACTATTTTATACGGGAAGTGATAGAAGTGGCGCAGGGGGAGGGGAACAGCAAGGTAATTGTGCTCAGGAATATTACTTCATTTAAGGAGCTGGACGTAGCGAAAACAAATTTTATTGCTACCATTTCCCACGAATTGAAAACACCTTTGGCTGCTTCCGACTTTAGCCTCAAACTGCTGGAAGACGAGCGGGTAGGGAAGCTCTCTGAAGAACAACGTGAGCTTATCCAAAACCTCAAACAGGACAATCAACGGGTACTGAAAATTCTTAGTGAATTGCTGAACATGTCCCAGGTGGAAACCGGGCGCATACAATTAGACGTTCAGGCGGTAAATCCATACCTCGTTATAGACAACGCCATAGAAACGGTGGCCGCAAGTGCCAGGGGAAAAAATATAGAGATCAAAAAGGCCGTAGATGTGGACCTGCCGCTTGTGCTGGCGGATGCGGAGAAAAGCACGTGGGTCTTAAATAATTTTCTCACCAACGCCATCAAATATTCCGTTGAAGGAAGCGCTATAAATGTTTCTATAAAACAGGATAAAGGCATTGTGGTATTCGCTGTCGAAGATAAGGGGCCGGGCATTGCCGCCGAATACCTGCCCCGATTGTTTGAGCGGTACTTCCAGGTGCCGGGATCTAAAGCCAAGGGCACGGGTTTAGGCTTGGCTATATCAAAAGACTTTATCGAAGCGCAAAAGGGAAAAATATGGGTGGAAAGTGAGATAGGGAAGGGGTCTGTTTTTAGTTTTTCATTACCCGTTCAGGAAATATAACGGCCGTAACGCCAAATGGACGATATTTTATAATTTGTTAACTCAGATAGTTGTGCGATATTAACCGGGCTTTACTTAAATTTGAGTACTCAAAATAAAAAATCTGTAAAAATGAAAAAATTTCTGGTAACATATCATGCGCCCATAGATTCGATGAAACAAACGGCAAGTGCAACGCCCGCGCAACAAGCCAAAGGAATGGAAGCCTGGATGCAGTGGGCGCAAAGATGCGGCAGTAACCTTGTAGAGATGGGGTCTCCGTTGATGAACGGCCAGTCCTTGAGCCCCGATGGGTCGGTGAAAGGTAGCGACAAAAATGTTTGTGGTTATTCGATTTTGCAGGCCGAAAATATGGACGACGCAAAGGCGTTGCTAAATGGCCATCCCCATATCGGCGGCTGGAACGCTGATTGCACAATAGAAGTGCATGAAACAATGGCGTTACCGGGGATGTAACAGAGGCTACTGTTTCACAAATTTCCTCGTCTCCAGCCCGTTTATTTTTATGAAGTACAATCCGGGTGGATAGTCTGCAATGTCCACCTGGACATTGTCAGTATTGTATTGACGGGAATAAACAGACCGGCCCAAGGGATTGGTTATAGCTATGCTTGTGATCTTGTCACTTGAAGACACGGTTATCATATCCGTAGCAGGGTTCGGAGAGATTGTTATTGATAGGTCTTTTGAGATCGTACCAACCAGTTCCGGCGCACAAGGGCAGTTCGTCATGTTGCCACATATACAGATTATATCCGTTGCCGGAGGTATTCCCCCACCTTCAATGGTTACAAATCCGCCGCCTTCACAAAAACCGGAACCAACGCAATAATATGCCAGATATATTACAGTTGGCGGTAGCGTAGTACCGGTATAATAAATAGTGTCGGAATAGTCCGGTGTCACACCATCCAGCGACAAGAAAAATTTTACCGGTGGGTAAATTGTTAAAGTTCCGGATGTGGCCGGTGTAAGCCCCGTGACACTTATTGTATCAGCGACATAAGCAGAAAGTGTTCCGGGGGCGGCGGTAACGGAAATTGAATGCGATGAAACGGTAACAACCTGGCCAAAAGCCGCTGCCTTAAAACAAAGCATAAAAACGAGTACGAATATCTTTTTCATAGGCAAGGAATATCAGTAAAGATAATATTTTTTCAATTCAATGTATTAGCTCATGGAAAATAGAATTTTTCTTGCTACACACTATTGGATATTGTAAATATGTATCCCCTTGAACTCGCCTATAAGCTTTGAGGTATATGGTTTATATGCAGGATCGTGTATGTATCTGGCATCAGTAATTATCATGTACTTTATGTTGTGTGCCTTACAATAGCCGGCATTAAAAATTCCAGGACCGAAAAGATCTGATGCATATCCGGGATTGCCAAAAATTGCCAGCGTAATGTTTGGTGAAAAGTCTGGTACCGATAACACGCTATCAGCTTCGGATATACCTATTTTTCGCAGGTAGGGTTCCAATTCATAAATGGCAGGGTTGTTTACTGCCATATTGCTATCTGCATACCTGTTCAATTGAATAGCCTGGTTGTGATAGATACTAATGATGAGCAGCACTGCCAACACTCCTTTGACAACATATCGGGAATACCTGCCCGATGGCCATGCAGTTGTGTTTTCATACCAGTTAATAATGGTAATACATAGGAACACAGCCGGGATGGTGAATATAAGCTGGTAATAATCATGAATTAAGAAAGCTTTAAACCATAGGGGTGTGTAAATTGCCGCGCCTATGATAAGCCACATTGTAAAAATCCGTAGGAATGGGTTTAACGACTTCCATTTTACAATGTAAATGATCAGGAAAGAAACCAGCAAAAGCAACAGGATAATGTGCTGAAAAACTTCTCGTCCTGAAGATAAAATTCTGAACTGGAAGGTTCTTGCCATATCATCGCGTCCCATCTCCCAAATGGGATACAAGCCCTGGAGGTTTATATTGTTGCCATTTACCGCATTGTACCATTTTACAAACAAGTACCATAAAAAGGCACAGAATACAATAAAGCCCGCGCTAACAAGTAGCGGAAATACCCGCTTATTTCTGTTTTCACCCTTAATGAAAACGGTACAGGCCGTAGCCAGATACGCCAGCCAAATCAACCCGCCGTCGGTGGGTTTTAATAAACACGCAAGCGTAAAAAAGATACTGCTAATTGCCACGTGCCTGGGGGCATTGGATTGTGCATGGCGTAGCATGTAATACAACCCGGCAAATGAAAAACTTATAGCCGGAATATTTGGCAGGTAATTGACTGCGTAAAAAAAATAATAAGGTGTTGATGCCAGAATAATAACTGGGAACAAGGCAAGAAACAGGTCTTTTATCCATAGCCTGCAGCATAGCAGCAAATAATACAAGCCTATGATATAGCATAGCATGGTTACCCCCCTGATAATCCAGTAATGAAACCCGAAAAGCCTGCATAGCTGCGCGGAAATATAGTAAAGTATTGGGAACTCGCTCACTACCCGTCCGCCTTTGCCAATAAGGTTGTACCCTGCCGGGGTAAAAAAACCGGAATGGCGTTGATAGTAAGTCTTTGTATAGGCAAGGCAATCGCTTTGCCTGAAAATGTGTGTACTCCTCGGTGGAAATTGTATGATACGTGGTCCATCGGCGGCCAGGAATAAAAATGCCAATATAAATACCAGGATGATTCCTCCCTTTGCTTTGCCCCAGTTTAGCATAAGTATGTCATCGTCATTATTTTCACAAAAAAGCGATATTAGTAAAGGTACATTTTTCCTCAATTGAAAGTATGTGGGAACTGGAGCGCATCTGCGCATCATTTATGGCAGAATCATTCGCAATAATTACCTTTATCATCTTTTTATAAACGCTCAAAACTATGTCTCAGCAAACCGGTAAGTATGTCCTAGTAAACGGATTGAAGATGTACTATGAACTTCATGGACAGGGATATCCATTGGTACTTATCCATGGTGGGGGTTCTACTATCGATTCTACGTTTGGCCGGGTGTTGCAGACCTTTGCTGCTACCCATATGGTGATAGCTGTAGAAATGCAGGCTCACGGCCGTACCACCGACATGGACCGGCCCATGACTTTTGAACAGGATGCCGATGATATCGCGGCCCTGTTGGCGCACCTGGACATTCCAAAGGCAGACATTTTTGGCTTTAGCAACGGTGGAACTACAACCTTACAGGTAGCCATCCGCCACCCGCAACTGGTAAACAAAATTGTAGTGGCCTCTGGCATGTATAAGAGGGATGGCACATATCCCTGGTTTTGGGACATGATGAGCAATTCCTCGCTCGACGACATGCCCGATGCGTTAAAGCAGGCCTACTTACATGTGAACCCAAGCCAGGAAGGCTTAGTTGCCATGTATAACCGGGATGTGTCGAGGATGATTGCATTCAAAGACATTGATGAGGCCTACATCCGGGCTATAAAGGCATCGGCGCTGATCGTGCAGGGCGACCAGGATGTGGTAACTACAGAACACGCGGTGGAGCTATACCGCAATATACCAGGGGCAAGCCTGCTGATACTGCCCGGTGGTCATGGGGATTATATAGGTGAGATCAGCGCCTTAAAGGCTGGAACAGTGGCTGAGTATCCAGCTGTAGCTGTTATTGAAGCATTTCTGAACGCACCGAGTAACTAACTATTCTGTTCAATTTACATCGAAGTAGGCTCGCTTTGTGAAATAAGCGTTATTTATAACTGGTGCGTTCACCACAGCGCGCGGTCTTTTCACAACACATATCACCCCATTCACAACTTTTGGATATACGGAGGCCGACTAATTATTTATTTGCACCCGAAACGTTTTGTTACTGATATGTGAAAACAATCCGTTTTTAAGTGCGTATAAATGATTTAAAAAAATAATAATGTAAATTTTATGAAAGCAGCATTAATGTTTGTCGCGATTTCCGCTACCGTACTAGCATTGTCCACACTGTCGTTGTGGCTTATCCTAAGGTTTTTTGCTATGGTGTAGATTTTAAAGGATGTTTACCATATGGCTGTTCCCGCATTTCAGGAAAAATGATTAGGTTTGAGGAACTGAAAAACAGGGCGGCCATGAAAAAGGTATTTTGCCACCAGGCGATCAAGGTTTTCATTTTGTTTGTTTTGGTGCTACAAGTGCATAGCGTTGCATGTGCGCAGAGTATAAGCCCACAAGACCTGGAGAAGTTCCAGGTGATGGAGGACTCCATGCTTGTTACATCCGACTCGATGTACGAAGCCTTTATACCTGATACCCATATTCTTTATGCCGAGCGGTTTGTAAGGCAGTTGGTACGTACTTTAAAGATACCCAACTCTTATTATTACCCATTCGACAAGCTGAAAGAGAAGGTCAATATCATTTATTCGGATGATAATGCCTTCCGCATTTTCAACTGGGAGATAGTGCCATCTGAGATCATGAAGCGCTACTATGGGGCCATACAGTTGCCGCAGGAAAAGCTGAAACTTTATCCGTTGTTCGACTATACCGAACAGATGGGCAAGGGCGCCGAAGACAGCATCCTTACCAATGGCAAGTGGTTTGGCGCCATTATATACCGCATCATGCCGAACGAAGTGGAAGGGCAAAAGATATATACGCTTTTCGGGCTTAACACGTCCAGCTCTATAAGTAATAAAAAGGTGCTGGACCCCATGACGCTAACCGATCATGGGGTGGTGTTTGGCGCGCCTATATTTGGCGTGGCATCAGAAAATTTCCCGCGCCAGCGGGTGAACCGGTTTATACTGGAGTACAAAAAAGGCGTGCAGGTGGGCATGAACTGGAACGATGAGAAGAAAGTGATCATCTTTGATAAGCTGGTGTCGCAGATGAACGACCCGCACCGTAAATATACCTTTGTGCCCAGCGGGCAGTACGACGGTTTCCGCTGGGGAAACGATACCTGGAACTATGTACGCGACCTGATACCGGTAACTTTGCTGAAAGATGGCGAGAAGCCGCTGGAAGAAACAAAGTAAATGACCGCTGATAACGATATTTTCTTTAATTTCGCACACTTTTTAAGCTGAGAACCGGCCCGGTAGCTCAGCTGGATAGAGCACCAGCCTTCTAAGCTGGGGGTCATTGGTTCGAATCCAATCCGGGTCACACAAGTAAAAGTCTTGATAGTATTCACTTTCAAGACTTTTTTTTATTTTTGTAACAGAGTAGATTAACCAAACTCCGCACAAAACTCCGCACATTTATGATAATCTTGCCCGGAAACAGAAGAATGGGTAAAGTTTCAATTTTACCCAAGAACTGGGAAACTGGTGGTAAATCCCTGCTGAAAAAACAGTGGGTAATCAGATATAGGTATTATGACGATAATAAGGGCATTAGTAAACAAATATGGATAAGTGACTTCAACAGGGTGGATGATATTGAACAAAGAAGGCAACAGCTTAAAGATGCACGAGATTCGGAAATTGATAGTTTAAAAAACAAAGGCTGGGATCCGATAAATAAAGCCTGTATAGCGGCGTTAATTGAAAAGATTGATGAAATCAGCCCTCTTATGTCTTTTGAGTCCGCTTTGAAATTTGCTGATACAAAAATCAGGGTGTCGGAAGATACACGTAAAAAAGAAACTGCACCAATTTTAAAGCAACTGCTAGAACAATCGGTAACTATTGGTATAGCCTTAGAACCTATTAAAAATATCACACGGAAGCATCTCCGGCAGCTAGTCGAAAGATGCGCAGTAACGAAGGTTACCAAGAACAATCCTGACCCCTCTTATTCAAAGGATAAGTATAACAGATGTCGAA
>JABDBX010000081.1 GCA_013288445.1 Bacteroidota bacterium | reverse complement strand
TCCGACATACTGTTTGAAGATGCATCCAAGCCATGGTTGTGGGGTGTGCCTGACCAGGCCGACAGCAGCTTTGCCAACTGGCTAAGGTCTGGCAATAACCAGGCGATTGCATTACCCACAAATGCCTCAACAAGCCCTTGTAACTTCAGGGATTACAAGCTGGATACGCTGAGCGCTTATGAGAATATGTTTAGCAATTTTACGCCCACTAAGAGTACCTGGGGCCCATACGTGCTTGCTGCTGCATTTAGCGGGGGGGAACATGCAGGTACTGGGTCGCAATGCGGATTTGAAATAGCGTACACTACACTGACGCAAAACCTGACATACTTTCAAGCTTTGCCAGATGTGGACCTTGTGTTTACCTCAGACAGGAGCAAATGGACAAGATGCGCAGTAGTGGAAGAACAGGAAGACCCTACACTGGCGCAGGGTGGGGCAAATAAATTTTACCTACGTAACCATGCAGGATGGACTGGTGAGACGACGCCAGATTTTATTAACCCTATATATTCAGAGGCCGATTCTGACAGGGGGATGTCTTTATTCCCTGGCTATGCGATAGATGAAGGTACAGGGCAACGATTGAATATTGTTTTCGGTGAAGATTCATACCTTACCTCGGATAACGGGGGCGATATGATCTGGAACCCATCATCAAACGTTTTTAACTTCTATGACGGTTCTATCATTTTTGGCGGGAAGCATATAGTGTATATACTGGGTTCTAAATATGATGGTGACCGGGCTTTTGCTGCCGATGTAAAGCTTGCAAATGGCGGCAATACCTATTTAAGGACTGCGTATTCTACTGCCGAGTGGACGGGTATTCCTTTACTGAATCCGCAGGTGCCGTTACTTCCATTGAACAGTTCTACTGGCCAGGGGTTGATACCAACGACTACGAAGTTGAGGTTTAGGGTGAACAGGCCGTATGCACAATACGCTGCTACAGATACAACAAGCAGTATCTTGCCGGTGAAACCAATTACGGGTGAGACTACAAATCCATATTATTCTTTCAGTACAAGCAGCCTAGCGCCGACAAGTTTATCAGATACAACGAACAGGGGCAGATTGTTGAATGAAATATATGCGGTACCTAACCCGTATTACGGTTATTCCGGCTACGAGCAGAATCGATTTGATACAAAGGTGAGGATAATTAATCTGCCGGCGCAGGTAAGTATATACATATACTCCCTCGATGGTTCTTTGATACGGACACTTACGAAAAATGACCCGAGCGTGTCGTATGTTGACTGGGATATAAAGAATACTGCGGGACTGCCAATAGCGAGTGGTATGTACCTGATAGATGTTCATGCAAATGGAATAGGAGAAACTGTATTGCGGTGGTTTGGAGCAATGCGTCCGATAGATGTGACAACTTACTAATTTTAATTTAATGTAACCTGGATATAGACAGGCAACAATAATAAATGATCATTGTTTATTTTTATGAAAAACATTTCAAATAAAGCTTTAGTTGCGATTTGCGCCATAGGAATGTCAGTAAGCGCGTTTGCCGGGAATAAAGACCGTACCGGGCAATCTGGTGCGCCGGAAATGCTGATAAACCCATGGGCCAAAAGTACCGGATTGTTTGGCCTGAATGTATCGGATGTTGGCGGCATGGAGGCTATGAAACTGAATATAGCCGGGCTTGCGCAGGATTCATCTACAGAGATAGGGTTGTCTCATGGTGTTTACCTTACCGGCTCAAACATTAATATTAATAATTTGGCTGTGGCGCAAAAGGTTGGGGACATCGGTGTGGTAGGCGTGAATGTTATGTCTATGAGTTTCGGTGACATACCTACAACAGACTTTTATAATCCGCAGGGTGTTGGAACGTATCACCCGCAGTTCCTTAATGTGCAACTCGGTTTTGCCAAGCAGTTCTCCACGCATATAAATGCGGGTGTTTCGGCTACTTATGTTTCGGAGCAGATAAACAACATCAGTGCGCTAGGTTTGGCTTTTGATGGTGGTGTGCAATATGTGACCGGTAAGCGGGATAATTTCCACTTTGGTATTGTGTTGCGCAACATCGGTACGAATATGCGGTTTTCGGGATCTGGCTTTTCAATTGCTGGTGAAAATCCGCAGAATACTGTTTTTGGAAGCACAACGGCATTGTATCCTTCCGATAAATTTGAGATGCCTACTTATCTTAACATTGGCGCCTCTTATGACATATTCCTGGACGAGAACCATTTATGTGCAAAAGATGCTCAGCCTATGCACCGGTTGTCTGTGTATGGGGACTTTACTTCCAATTCGTTCAACAATGATTACTTAGGTGTTGGGTTGGAGTATGGGTTCAAGAAGCTTTTTATGTTGCGCGCTGCCTACAGGTATGAGAATGGTATTGGTGATCCTGCTACAAGCACTACTATCTACATGGGTCTGGCTGTAGGAGCAACTGTTCAAACAAGGATGGGCGGGAGTAAGGCGCCAATGCTGGCCTTCGACTATTCCTACAGGCCAACCGAGCGCCCGGCCAACGGTGTACACATGTTGTCTTTGCGCCTGACACGCTGATAAGAAGATATTTTTTGTATTTTTGCTTTGCAACGCTTCTGTAATACAGAGGCGTTGTATTTTTTTTCAGTACCAACTAAACAATTTTTAAAAATGGCTGACGTAAACTATCTGACGAAAGAGACACTGGAGCAAATGAAGGAGGAGCTTAATATTTTAAAGACAACCGGACGTGCGGAAATAGCGAGGCAAATAGCTGAAGCAAGAGAGAAAGGAGACTTGAAAGAAAATGCGGAATATGATGCTGCAAAAGAGGCACAGGGTCATCACGAAGCAAAAGTGGCACACCTGCAAGCCGCAATTATGTCGGCGAGGGTTATTGATGCAAAGACAATAGATATAAGTAAGGTTTCTGTTTTAAGTAAAGTATCTGTGACTAATCTTGGTACTAAAAAATCGATGGTTTACCAGCTTGTATCAGAAAGAGAGGCTGATTTGAAACTGGGTAAGATATCGGTAACATCTCCTATAGGAAAGGGTTTATTGGGCAAGGTTTTAGGTGATGTTGTGGAGGTTACTACCCCCGGCGGGATGCTGAAATTTAAGGTTGAGGGTATATCTTTATAATATGGCTAGCATTTTTTCTAAGATCATTGCAGGGGAAATACCCTGTTATAAAATAGCAGAGAATGAACATTTCCTTGCATTCTTAGATGTGTTTCCATTGAGGGAAGGGCATGTGCTTGTGGTTGCAAAAAAAGAAGTGGATAAGTTATTTGACCTGGACGACCAGACGCTTGCCGAGTGGCTTGTATTTGCGAAGCCTGTGGCAAAAGCGATTGAAAAGGCTTTTTCATGTAACCGTTGCGGACTTAGTGTGATAGGACTTGAGGTGCCACATGCACATATGCATCTATTGCCAATAAATTCGTCTGACGACCTTAATTTCACAAACCCAAAAATGAAGCTGAGTGCGGAACAGTTGAAGGAAGTGCAGGAAAAAATAGTGAACGCAATGGGGTAATGCGGCAATGTGATGGCAGGTAGTAAATTGTTATACTGCAAACGGGATAGTTTCGTGTATTTGGTGTGGTGTTTCGTGTCCTACGCGAGTTCGATGGGCGATGCCCATCGCTATTAGATGCCGCCCTTTCAGGGCTGCCTCCTTTTTCAACAATGCACGAAACTATGCCGCGCAAAGTATAGTATTACTGCCTATTACTTTATTAACAAATGAACCTGTTAACCGTTTACCCAATGGACCGCTTACGCACACTCCATGCTTCTGGTGGCGCGGAAAATAGCGCTTTTGTTTTACTCCAGGTTTCTTTGAAAAAGGCAGAGAAGCGATAGTGGTCCAGGTGGGACTGCGACTCCCAGTGGCTGTAGGTGAAGAATATGTGGGCGTGTGTAGCATCCTGCCATAATTCCAGATGGGTGCAGCCTTTAAAATTCCGGATGGTTTGTTTCCGGGCTTCGAAAAGTGTGCTGAACTCCGTGATGCAATCTTCCCGGAAGGTCATTTTTACGATGCGTATTATCATTCAAAGAATAGTTTTATGTCGTTGTGCCTGCTGCCCAGCCGGAGCCCGAAAAGGCTTGCTGCCCTGCCGCGGTTAATGCATATTTCAAGATAGCCGTTGCTATTGAACCTGCATAACTTATATCCCTCCCTAACAGAGTTATAGCTGTTGCTGATCTCTGAGACTTCCTCCACTTGCATAAATTGCAGGCGGAACATCCGGTTATTTTGCCATGAACCGAATTGCTGCCGGGTGATATTGAGTACTGCATTACCGAACCGGTCGATATGTATTACGTCGCACGCCACTCCTCCGGCGTCAGAAACCATCGCCGAAGAAAGGGTGTGGTGTTTTGACGTAAAAGAAGGTAATGCCATGGCTTCCGGGCTTGCGTGCTGCAATTGTGTGATAACACGCCCGGCCTCATGGATCCAGTCGCTAAATGTACTTTCCGGCGCCAATCCGGCGCAAAGCCAAGACGATATATCATTGCCAGGCAAGGAAGGAACAATGCCATTGTCGGGCGACAAAAAGTAATGGCCATCTTTTGCTGATAAAATAAGCTTGGGTGTGACGTCTGAAAACAGGTTGAACAATAGGACATGAATAGTACCTGGTGGAAAATTTTTGTAAGCAGAAGCAAAAATATAGGTAGCCTGCTCCCGGTGAAATGGCATTATTTCGTGGCTGATGTCATATAAATTGGCGGAGGGGCAATGCTGCAACAGAATACCCTTCGCAATTGCCACAGAGGCATCTTGCAGGCCAAGATCTGAAAGCAGGGTGATACAAGCCATATGGTTAACGTAACCAATCAAAAGTACGCCACAAATAATGCATTGCAAAGCTATCCTTCAAATGGTACATTTTACAAGGTGCATAGGAACACCTCGCAAGTTCGATGGGCGATGCCCATCGCTAATAGATTTCGCCCCTATAGGCAATGTCGTTAAGTTAAGCTCAAGTCAGGGGTATTGCCTTCTTCCAAGCGCGTGTCGGGACATCCCCCTTTCCCCCTTCATCGGCGCACATGGCCTACGCGCAAGGGGGAATACACCCGAATATGCTATCAACTGCATCATTCTACTCTACTTTTTCCTTAACTTAATGACATTGCCCTATAGGGCTGCCCGTGCGATTGTCCGACACCCCTTTCAATAAATGCACAAAACTATGCCGAGCAAAGTATATATTGTTGAAAAACTATGCTGGAGACGTTTGAGCTACGTAGGCGCGAGCCAACCACCCTTGTCCCTCGACTTCGCTCGGGATGACAGCGGCAGTCGCCTCATAAATCGTCCCCTTGAAAAAAGGAGGGGAGTGTGTTACGCAGCCAGGCGCGAAAAAACCGTGTCCTATTCAAAGAGCTTGTGCGCAGTCCCGCAATTGCGGGATTTACTCACCATGACAGTTCTTCGATTTTTCTGTTAAAGTATACTATACGCCGGATAAAAATGTGCATTGAATTTAAAAAGCCTGGAAGGCTTTAATGTGAATAGCTCCGGGTGCAACCCGGAGTCTTCAGGGTTATACCAGTTGAACCCCGCCGGGGTTCAATGACCACATCTATTTTCCCACCGGTTTCACCGGTGGCTATTCATCATTTAAGCCCTATCGGGCTTGCCCGTTTATCATTGCACAAACTTATGCGGCGAGAAGTATAAATACCCACAGATTTATCCTTTGCGTAGTATAAATGTTTGGAGAATACCGGCGGCAATAATATTTTCTTATTTTGCCCGTTATCACTACTGTTAGTTATTTTTACGGTCTAAATAATTCCATGCGCTTCAAAGCATCCTACATAACCATTTCGGTAATAGCGGTATTAATTGCGATGTTCGGTAATTCTTGCAAGAAAGTAACCGTGCTGTCAACCGGTGGTATTCTAAAATTCTCGACGGATACGCTGAAATTTGACACCGTATTTACCGCTGAGGGTAGCTTTACAACAGGGGTACTTATATACAATCCTCAAGACAAAGAAGTAATCGTAAGCTCTGTGCGGCTACAAGGTGGGGCCACCTCTTATTTTCATTTGAATGTGGACGGGTTCAGCGGGAATAATGTTTCCAACATCAAAATAGCTGCCCACGATAGTGTGTATGTATTTGCTACGGTAACCATAAACCCTACAGATACCACCACGCCATTTTTAATCACAGATGAACTGATAGCTACGCTTAATGGCAAAGATTTTTCGATACCCTTTACAGCGTATGGACAAAACGCTTATTATATAATTAGCGATAGTTTCACTGTAAATACGATATGGCATACCGACAAACCTTATGTGGTGATACATTCGTGTGAAGTAGGGCCCGGGGTCACATTGTCTATACCTGCAAAGTGCCGGGTCTATATGCACCAGGACGCACGTTTCTTTGTCTATGGCAAACTTGCCGTGGACACCTCTGGCGTACCGGGGCAGGACAGCGTGGTTTTCCAGGGCGACAGGCTTGACAGGGCCTATTTTGGTTACATTGGTTATCCTGGCGAGTGGGGTGGATTCTATTTTGTTGGTGGTAGTGGGGGAGGAACCGGGGTGATAAGAAACGCCGTAATCAAAAATTGCGGGGGATCGTCGCCTTATTATAATTACGGCATACAGCCATCGGCGATAGAAGTGGATACCGGCGCGCAACTGCTGATAGACCACAGCATCATCACCAACTCCATAGGGTATGGCATACTGAGCCTGCAAGGGCAGGTAGTAGCCACTAACTGCTTAGTGAATACAACGGGGGCGGAAGCGCTGGCGATAATAAAGGGGGGGTATGATTCGATCACCAATTGCACATTTGCCAATTATGGCTCTGCCGCAGTAAGCCATGCCAATAATGGCACGGTAGCCATACTCAATTATTTCAACAATGGCGATGGCACCTGGGCGCCCGGCAACCTGAATGCTGTGCTGCGGAATTGTATTGTATGGGGTTCGTTAGACAGCGAGATAGTCCTTGATTCGCTGGGCGGGGCAACAGCCTACGTGAACTTAGACCATTGCCTGCTAAAAACAGGTACTGTGATAGAGCATTTTGTGCATACTCCTAGTTGCATATTTAACAATGACCCGTTGTTTAAGGATAATACATGGAACTACCGATTAAGCACGGGGTCACCAGCAATAGATAAGGGGTATTACATACCTGGTATTGGCGCTACCGACCTTGACGGCGCCGGCCGGGTTAGTGGCATGTCAATTGATATTGGTTGTTTTGAATATCATTGATCCTTCTATCTGCTTAATCCCATCCAGTCCATAGCATTTTTATACAGCAGCTTTTCTCTTAGGTCATTGGCATAGCCCATGCTTTCTATGAGCTTGCCGGGGTGGTGCTCACCGAGCGGGAATGGATAGTCGCTGCCCATGCATATCTTGTCATGGCCCATTATATCTATCACAAAGTCGAGGGCTTTAGGGTCGTGTACAAGGGCATCAATCCAGAACTTGCCGATATAATCGTGTGGGTTTGTGGCATTGTCTATGGCACAAAGGTCTGGCCGCACATTGAAGCCATGTTCTATACGGCCTATAGTAAGCGGGAAACTACCTCCACCATGGGCAAAAGCCACTCTGAGTTTTGGATACCGCTCAAAGACCCCACCGAATATCATGGAGCAGATAGCACGGCTGGTTTCGGCAGGCATACCCACCAGCCAGGGAAGCCAGTAGCGCTGCATATCGTTTTCGCCCATCATCTCCCAGGGGTGCACGAAAATGCAGCAGCCCAGTTGCTCTGCAGCCTCCCAGAAAGGGGTAAAAGTTGGGTCGCTGAGGTTTTTGTTATTGATATTGGACCCTATCTCTAAGCCCGGCATTTTCAGTTCTGTCACGCAGCGTTCCATTTCCTTTATGGCCGTGTCCACGTTCTGCATAGGCACAGTGCCAATGCCCATGAAGCGGGTTGGCTGATGGTCCACACACTGCGCTATATGATCGTTGAAGAACCGGGAAGTTTCCAGCGCGTGTTCGGGTTTGGCGAAATAATTGAACAGCACAGGTATGGTGGATAGCACTTGCATACCTACCTCGGTATCGTCCATTTCCTTCACACGCGTATGCGGGTCCCAGCAGTTTTGCTCTATCTCCCGGAATACCTTATCGCCCTTTATCATGCGGGCGCAGCATGGCTTGTGGTGCTCCAGCCGTATAAACTCGCCATACCCGAACTTCTGAAACCAGTTGGGTATATGCTCCGGCATTATGTGGGTGTGAATATCTATTTTCAAAGTTGAAAGTTAAAAAGGTAAAAGTAAGATCGCTCGGGATCTACACCGTTTGATATTTATCATTCAAAGTTCTTGGTAAGAAAAACCCTTTTATGCAATTAGGATTTCGTATGCATATCTGGACATGATTTTTTTCTTTGAAGCCGGCATCGGGATATAATTCTTTGCCTTCTAAGAAAACGCCTTTTACGGAATCGTAAGGGCGAAGGCCATCTTCTAACCTGGTCAGGTGGATAGACTCAATTATCGCGCAATCTAGGTCTCGTAGCAATAGGTCTGTGATACTGCCTCCCGGTTTATTGACAGGCAGATTAAGACCGTAAGATCTGCATGTATCTTTAAATAATTCAAAGCTTCTTCTTAGCAATTGCAGATTTTCAAATTCTATTAGATCAAGGCAATGTCCCAAATCTATAATTGCGCCTAAAACGGCGGGCTTGTGGATATGATTCTTTTCTTTTTTACGTTGACTTACTTGCGTTGCATACTCCAAAGCGCGCAATTGGCTGTATTCCCAAAAATATATTCCATGCCCCAGCCAATCGAAATCATTTTCACTGAAATTTAAATCTGCATGGCCATTTATTACGTTATGTAATACTTCGCTATCGCAGCCATGAAAACCTAAGATTAAGCCTGGTCTTGTGGAATACATAGGTTTTTATACGGCTTTCTTAAATTGCCTTTAGAAGTAATAATACCTACATCGACTAAAAATTTTTTTGCTGCAATAGGATCCTTTGCCAATTTCTTTCTTTTTTTTTCCAGAATTACTAAGAATTCTTCTCGTTCTTTACCTGTCATAACAGTTATTCTTTAAATCAAAGTTACTAAAAATAGTATAACAAAGCATCGCCGCTACAACTATGAAAGCCAAGAATCAGGCTGGGTCTTGTGGAATACTTAGATTTTTATATGGTTTTCTTAAATTGCCTTTAGGTGTAATAATACCTGCAGCTACTAAAAAGTCTTTGGCAGCAATTGGGTCTTTCGATAGTTTTTTTCTAAGCACTTCCAGTTTAATTATACTATACGCCGGATAAAAATGTGCATTGAATTTAAAAAGCCTGGAAGGCTTTAATGTGAATAGCTCCGGGTGCAACCCGGAGTCTTCAGGGTTATACCAGTTGAACCCCGCCGGGCAATGTCGTTAAGTTAAGGGCAAGTCAGGGGTATTGCCTTCTTCCAAGCGCGTGTCGGGACATCCCCCTTTCCCCCTTCGTCGGCGCACATGGCCTACGCGCAAGGGGGAATACACCCGAATATGCTATCAACTGCATCATTCTACTCTACTTTTTCCTTAACTTAATGACATTGCCCGCCGGGGTTCAATGACCACATCTATTTTCCCACCGGTTTCACCGGTGGCTATTCATCATTTAAGCCCTATCGGGCTTGCCCGTTTATCATTGCACAAACTTATGCGGCGAGAAGTATAGGTATTCTTTTCTTTCTTTATCCGACATAAGACATTATTATTTAATAAAATTTACTAAAAATAGTGCAGTCAAGATATCGTTGCCGCATCTATAAAGGCGAAGTTATGGGATACCTGAACATACCGGGATTACCCCATAGCCTGCTCCAGGTCACTGAGTATGTCTTCCACATTTTCTATGCCTACGCTCATTCTAATGAGCCCGTCTGTGATGCCGAATTCCAGGCGTTTTTCCCGCGCTACGCCCATGTGTGTAGATGAGGCAGCATGGGATACCAAGGTGTCGCACGTGCCCAACGAAACGGCATTGGTGCATACCCTTAGCTTATTGATGAACTTTACACCTGCATCAAAGCCGCCTTTCAGCTCAAAGCTGAGTACGGCGCCGGGATGCTTCATTTGCTTTTTTGCTATGGCGGCATCGGGGTGGTTGGCGAGGCCCAGATAATTTACGAGGGCTATACCATTGTGTTGCTCCAGATACTTGGCTACTTGCATGGCATTGTCGCAATGGCGCTGCATACGCAAGCTAAAGGTGCGTAATCCATTGGTAAGCAGGAAGGCATCAAAGGCGTTGCTATTGCCCCCAAGCAGGCGGTGCATCTTGGTAATGCCGTGGGTCATTTTATCTATATCCTTACCAATAACAATACCACCAATAGCCGTGCCGTGGCCATTAAGGAATTTTGTAGTGGAGTGCATTACGTAGTCCACCTCGTAGCGGAAGGGTTGCTGCAGGTAGGGTGTGGCAAATGTATTGTCCACACAAACCACGAGGCCATATTTCCTGCCAAGAGCGGCCAGCGTCTCAATGTCTAAACACTGAAGGGTAGGGTTGGCCGGGGTTTCGATATATAAAAGCCCGATTGTATTGTCGGCTTTAATGGCATCTTGCACTTTGTTTACATCATGGAAATCTATGATGGTGGCTTCTATACCCATGCCCGGCAATATTTTTTCGGCTAGCTCGTGCATACCGCCGTAGAGCGAATAATGGGTGAGCAGTTTCTGCCCGGCTTTAAGGTTGCCCAGCAGCATGGTGCATATGGCCGCCATGCCGGAGGCGTGAAGTATAGCTTTCAGTTGCAATGGATTGCCGCTACGGTCTTTCAGCCCAAAGGCTTCCAGCAAGGCTATTTTTTCTTCTGCTTCGGAGATGGTGGGGTTTCCCCAGCGGCTGTAGATGTAGCCTTTTTCATCGCCCTTAAATACGGCTATGGCCTGCTCTGCGCTATCGAAAGTATAGGTGCTGGAGGCATAAATAGGGGTGAGGTGGGCGCGATTGTTCTCCGGCGTATGGCCGCCATGAAGGCATATAGTATCGAAGCCTAATGGGGTGTTTTTATCGGGCATGTTGGGATTGTTTATTGTCTGAACCGTTGATTAATCTGATTCTTTTGAATTAATTGATTTGGGAGGCAATCAAGATCTACTCCTCCACAAGCAACTTCATAAGCTGTTGTATCTCGTCTGCTTTGTGGTCTTCGCGGCGGTAGCGGTAGCAGAGGGCAAGTTCTTCCATCATTTTGTATATGATGCGTTTTGTGGTGAGTGGGGTAAAGTACTGTTCGCGACTGGTCGCATTTATTTTCTTAAGGTAGGTATCCACATCAGCCTGGGTATATACTACGCCGCTAATGGGGTCTATATAGAATTGGATCTGCTGTACGCCCTTGGTATCTAAGCTGAAAAAATTGTGGCGGGTATCGATGTAGGCAAATATGAATTGCCGGGGAACGTCAACCGCGAAAATGGGTATGTCCAGCATTTCGCAGAGGGCCATATAGAGGATGCCTATTGTATAGGCATTGCCCTGCTTGCTTTCCAGCGCCTGGTTTATGAAAAAGTATTTGGGATCGCGCTCGGTAAGCTCGTGGCCATGAAGCTTGTAGTAATTGTATAGGATGCTGTTGAACACATTTACCTGCTCCAAGGGCGTGAGGTAATTGTTCAGTTCCAGCCATATGTTGCGGCGTATCTGGTCGAACTGGGCGAGTATTGCGGGCACATTAAGATCGGGAAACTGGAAACGGGCAACGAGTATTGCACCCCTTAACAGTTCGGGTTGTTTGGCTGAACTCCATTCTAAAAATTCCTGCTGCAGGTCGTGGAAGTGAACGCGGTGAATCAGTAGCTCTATACGTTCCTGCACCGCTTCGTCTTCGGTCACTTCCCATAGCTGTTCCAGGTTGGGGATAATTTCCCTGCCATAGTCAACCAGCTTTAGCGCAACGGTGTCATATACCTCGCTATCGGGGTCATCTATTAATCTCAGGAGGGCTACGATCTCTTTATTTGAATGCATGTTTATAACCATCACTATGTGTGACGTTCCTAAAATTACGTAAGAAAGTAAAAATAGAAAAGAAAAATATCCACACGGTGTGGATAGGGGGTGATGTACACGGGAGTAAAGATTTGACAACTTTGAAAAAAGTTGTCAAATCTGGTACCGGTTAAATTATTTTGCTTTTCTCCTCGGTGCTTTTTTGGGAGGGTTGGCTTTTGCTTCCGCTATTATGGCATTTACCTCTTCAATAGTGAGGGTTGCGGGGGTTTCAGCCCGCTCCTTTGGTATCTTGTAATTGCGGAGACCCTGTTTTATATAAGGTCCGTATGGGCCTTTGAGAATGCGTATTTTTTCTTTTTCAAATACTTTCACTTCGCTTTCCAGCTTGGCTTTCCTTTTCTCGTCGATGAGCGTGGTCACTTCCGGGAGTTCAACCGTATAAGGATCCATCTCTTTTTTGAGCGAGTAAAACTGGCCGGAATGCTGCGCATATGGCCCGAACCGGCCAATGTTCACGGTTACATCTTCGGCCTCAAATTGACCCAGGTTACGGGGCAGCCGGAATAGTTCCAGCGCTTCCTCGAGCGTAATGGTTTCTATGCTCTGATTAGTGCGCAGCTTTGCAAATCGCGGCTTTTCTTCACCTTCCGTAACGCCAATCTGCACCATCGGGCCAAAACGGCCCAAGCGGGCCACCACCGGCTTGCCGCTTACCGGGTCGGGGCCAAGTTCACGCTCGCCTTTTGCCCTGCCTGCTGTTTCTATAGTATGCTCCACATTCTCGTGGAACGGGAGGTAAAAATCATCTATCATCTTATTCCATAGCTGCCTGCCTTCGGCAATATGGTCAAATTCAGCTTCTATTTTTGCCGTGAAGTCGTAGTCCATCACTTTGGCAAAGTGCTCGCGAAGGAAGTCGGTAACTACTATACCGAGGTCGGTAGGGAACAGCTTGTTTTTCTCCGCCCCGAAGTTTTCGCTGCCCGTTTCTTTTGTTATGTTGTCATTCTTCAGGGTAAGCACCTGGAATTCGCGTTTTACGCCATCCTTGTCGCGTTTCTCCACGTAACCCCTTTGCTGTACCGTGCTGATGGTAGGTGCATAAGTTGATGGGCGGCCAATGCCAAGCTCCTCCAATTTTTTCACCAGTGAGGCTTCCGTATATCTTGGCGCAGGCCTTGAAAAGCGTTCGGTAGCCAGCATACGCTCCATATTCAGTACCTGGCCTGCAGTAAGCGGCGGCAGCATTCCTTCGTTGTCGTCTTCAGCATCTTCGTCGTCATTTCCTTCGCTATATACTTTCAGGAAACCATCGAACCTTAGCACTTCGCCGGTAGCGGTAAGTGGGTCGGCCTGGGTGGACACAGTTATTTTGGCCACAGTACGTTCCAGTATGGCGTCTGCCATCTGGCAGGCCATAGTACGCTTCCATATAAGCTCATAAAGCCGTGTGGTATCCGCATCGCCTGCAGTGGTTGCATTCATGTCAGTGGGCCTGATACACTCATGCGCTTCCTGTGCCGACTCATTCTTTGTTTTGTAAGCCCGCTGCTGGTGATACTTTTCGCCATACTGTGCAGTTATCGCAGCACGTGCGGCATCAATAGCCGTTTCAGACAGGTTCACCGAATCGGTTCGCATATAGGTGATATGCCCGTTTTCATAGAGCTTCTGCGCCAGCAGCATGGTTTTTGACACCGAGTAGCCCAGTTTGCGGCTTGCCTCCTGCTGTAGGGTGGAAGTTGTAAACGGTGCGGACGGAGATTTTTTGCCGGGTTTCACCTGCACATCTCTTACGGTATAGGTAGCGCCTATGCATTTTTGCAGGTAGTTACCTGCCCCGTTTGCATCATTTATCCGGTCTGGCCCATCGGCCTTAAAGGTTACTTTCTTTTTATTCAGGTCTTCGGCAGCAAAAAAGGCTTCCACCTTGAAGCTGCTCATTATATTAAAGCGAATAATCTCCCTTTCACGCTCCACGATGAGGCGAACTGCCACCGATTGCACCCTGCCTGCCGATAGATTGTTGCGCATACTCATCTTGCGCCAGAGTACCGGGGATAATTCAAAGCCTACTATACGATCTAATATCCTGCGGGCCTGCTGTGCATTTACCAGGTCCATGTTCACAAAGCGC
>JABDBX010000080.1 GCA_013288445.1 Bacteroidota bacterium | reverse complement strand
GGAAGATGGTACCGGCATTGTGCATACCGCCCCTGCCTTTGGCGCAGATGACTACCGTGTGGGTAAGAAACACGATATAGGCATACTGACCATGGTGGACAAAGAAGGTAAGTTTAACGACTATACTGGGGAATTCAGCGGCAGGTATGTAAAGAATTACAAAGACGACCCTGATTATAAGGATGTGGATGTGGATATTGCCGTAAAGCTAAAACTGGAAGGCCATGCCTTTAAAGTAGAGAAATACGAGCATACCTATCCGCATTGCTGGCGCACAGACAAGCCGGTTATCTATTATCCACTCGATGCCTGGTTCATTAGAACTACAGCGGTGAAGGACAGGATGATAGAGCTGAATAAGACCATAAACTGGAAGCCCAAAGCTACCGGCGAAGGTCGTTTTGGTAATTGGCTGGAGAATATGGTGGACTGGAACCTGAGCCGCAGTCGCTTCTGGGGAACACCACTGCCAGTATGGGTAAGTGACGATGGATCAATGAAATGCATAGGCAGTATTGATGAACTGGTAAAGGAGGCGCAAAAGGCGAATAAGGCACTTGGCCTGAATCAACTATTGGAAGAAGAGCATATGGTTACCGCCGCTCATGATGTCGTTGGTACGCTTACCTTTAAGCCTACGCGCAAGCAAGACCTGGACCTGCACAAGCCTTTTGTTGACCAGATAATATTAGTATCTGACAGTGGACAGCCTATGCGCCGCGAACCTGATCTTATAGATGTGTGGTTCGACAGTGGGGCCATGCCATATGCGCAATTACATTATCCGTTTGAAAACCACCCGAAGAAGGATATTAAGAAAAATTTCCCTGCCGATTTTATAGCCGAGGGCGTTGACCAGACGCGTGGATGGTTTTATACCCTTCATGCACTTGGCGTTATGCTCTTCGATAGTGTGGCCTACAAGACGGTGGTAAGCAATGGTTTGGTGCTGGACAAGAACGGCAATAAAATGAGCAAAAGGGTAGGGAACGTAATAGATCCATTCAGCACCATAGAGAAATATAGCGCTGACGCCACCCGCTGGTATCTGATTACAAATGCATCGCCATGGGATAGCTTACGTTTTGATTTGGAAGGAATTAAGGAAGTGCAGCGGAAGTATTTTGGAACGTTATACAACACCTACCAATTCTTTGCGCTTTATGCCAATGTGGATAATTTTACATTCAAGGAAAATTATATCCCTGTTAATAAACGGCCGGAGATAGACCGCTGGATACTTTCCTCCCTGCAAACACTTGTAAAGAACGTTACCGCCAGCATGGAGGACTATGAACCTACGCAGGCCGGCAGGGCAATGGAGTATTTCCTGGACGAGCAACTGAGCAACTGGTATGTGCGCCTTTGCCGTCGCCGGTTCTGGAAGGGGGAGTATGAGCATGACAAGATATGCGCGTATCAAACGTTATATGAGTGCTTAGAGACCTTGTCTTTGTTAATGGCGCCTATAGCACCGTTCTTTGCCGACTGGTTATTCACGAATCTGGACAGTATTACCAACCGCAATAAATGTACATCTGTGCATTTAGTAGATTATCCCCAGGCCGATGAAAGCTGCATAGATACTGATCTGGAAGAGCGCATGAGGTTGGCCCAGGATATTTCTTCACTTGTGCTATCTGTGCGTAAAAAGGTTAATATCAAGGTAAGGCAGCCATTGCAGCGCATATTAATACCTGTAATGGATGGCCATACCAAGGATCAGATAAGCAAAATTGAAGAACTGATAAAAAATGAGGTCAACATAAAATCAATAGAATACCTCACAGATACAGAAGGATTTATTAAAAAGAAACTAAAACCAAATTTTAAAAGCCTGGGCGCAAGAATGGGCGCAAAAATGAAAAGTGTGGCAGCAGCTATATTGCAAATGAGCCAGCAAGACATTAGCACATTGGAAAGGGAGAAGAACTTTGCCTTGACGGTGGATGATGAACAGGTGGAATTGCAGATAGCCGACGTGGATATAATAGCCGAGGATATACCAGGGTGGTCAGTTGCCAACAAAGACAACCTGACGGTAGCCTTAGATATTACCATTACCCCTGAGTTGCTGGAAGAAGGTAATGCACGGGAGATAGTGAACCGTATCCAGAAGATACGTAAAGAGAGTGGATTAGAAGTTACAGACCGGATCAGCGTAGAATTTCAGGACTATGAGCCATTTAAAAGTACAATAATTAATTATTGTGACTATATTTGCGCGGAAATTTTGGCGGATACTATAAAAATAGTGCCGCAAATTGACAATGGAACTGAAATTGAAGTAAACGACGTAATTCTTAAAATCTTCATATCAAAACTTTCTTAAACGTCATGGCCACACAAAACAAGAAGGCTACAATGCCATCGAAAAGCGCAAAATCCACGCAGGGTGCAAGCAAAGTTGCGCACGCTAAAAAAGCTGTGGCTGTGAAGAATGTAAAATTGGCCAATAAGAATACACCATCAAAAACGGTGGTAAAAAAAGCAGTACCGGCAAAAAAAGCTACTCCGGCAAAACCGGTAGCAAAAAAGGCGGCAGCCCCTAAAAGTAAAACAAGTGCCAAACCGGCCGCTAAGGTGGCGCCGGCAAAAAAGGCAGCGCCAGTAGTAAAACAAACACCTCCAAAAAAACAAGCAATAGCAAATAACCAAAAGACTGTGAATAAGAAAAATAGCAAACCTGCTCCACCACCAGCCAAAAAAGCTCCAGCCAAAAAAGCAGCCCCGATAGCAAAGAAAGCAGCGCCAGCAAAGAAAGCAGCGCCAGCGGCAAAGAAACCGACAGCGAAGCCAGTAGCCAAGGCTCCGGCAAAACCAGTTGCGAAGCCCGCTGCAAAGCCAGTAGCTAAGGCGGCGCCGGCGCCTAAGAAGGCAGCGCCTGCGCCTGCACCCGCTCCCAAACAGGAGTCGGTAAAGAAAGCGCCGGTAAAGAAGAAACTGACCGTTACCCAAATGCCGGTAAAGATCAGCGCATCTACGCCACGGCCTATGGCAACCCCGATAGCCCGGCCAACTGAGAAAAAGCCTAATGTAGTGATCGCACACCGCCGTCTTGAAAATAAATCGAAAACGGTAACTGAAAATGCGAATACCATGATCCAGTACCAGCCAGAGACTTACAGGTCGATACTTGATGAGCCGCAGCAGCAGCAGGGGCCGGTGTATCGGTATAGCGATGAGGACCTGGTTGAGTTCAGGGAGATCATTGCCAGCCGGTTAGAGGCTGCCCGCAAGGAGCTCAACTACCTGCAGGGGCTTATAACCCGCAAGGATGAAGCTGGTACCGAAGATACCGAGAACCGCTACATGAATATGGAAGACGGCAGCGGCGCAATGGAACGCGAACAACTGGCACAGCTCGCCAGCCGCCAGATTCAGTTTATGAGCCACTTAGAAAAAGCGCTCGTGCGTATAGAAAACAAGACCTATGGTATTTGCCGTATTACCGGCAAGCTGATAGACAAAGCCCGCCTGCGCGCCGTACCACATGCCACACTAAGCATAGAAGCCAAGAAGCTAATGGGTACGAAACAGAACTAAATCTCATTAACGAATTATATTTTGACAAGATGCCTCCCTAAACCGGGGGCATTTTTGTTTTAGGAGTTTATGTAATTTAGCCAGCAAATACCAACTATGCATATTTCCCTTCAATCAATTGCCACCGTTTCTAACTCCCGGACAGAAGCCACAGACGACTACTGGGGCAACGTTATAACAGAGATCGTGCTCGAGGAACATATCCCCACCGAGGCATTTACCAATATAGAAATGTTCTCCCATTTGGAAATAGTATTCTACTTTGATAAGGCGGATGATGGTGATATGGTTTATTCCGGCAGGCCGCGGGGAAACCCTGCTTACCCGCTTATGGGAATCTTTGGGCAGCGCAAAAAAGATAGGCCCAATAAAATCGGGTTATGCATCGTGGAGTTGCTGGAGCATAATGGCAGAACAATAAAAATAAAGGGCCTCGACGCTATAGACGGTACTCCTGTTTTGGATATCAAGCCGGTTTTCAGGGAGTTCCTACCCAATGGCGAAACAGTGCAGCCCATGTGGGTCGCCGACCTTATGAAGAATTATTGGGTGTAGCTTAAATGCTTAATAAGACCAACAACAGCGAAAAACCGGATCAAAATAGTTGGTGCTTTTCATTAATTTTCGTTGTCTGCAATATTTTCTAAAAACTCCCATTTGCCATTTTTTTTATTGAATATCAAAACCGCAAAGCCACCAATTGGCGATTTTGCGTAGCCTCTGTTGACTTGAATCAACGCATATTTTCTGTTGTCGTCAAAAATTGGTTTAGAAAAAGCATAGTATGGAAGACCTTCCTGTATAGAAGAACTATCAACAATACACCTTGTTTCAATCAAAGCTTCACAATTCCATTTCTCTGTAAAAGTGTCAACAGCAAGTCTTCTAAAGAGTTCTTCTTTAATGTTTTTAGGAATATATCTAGTCATATATTTCATTCCCCAAACTGAACTCTTTTTATCAATTCTGATCGTAGATTCAACTAAATAATGATAACCGGGTAAAGTGTCTATGCCAGATAAAGTATATTTTATCTGCACAATTTTATTAATAAAATCTTCTTTTCTTTCTTGAGCAAAACAAGAATGGGCATAAAAAATAGATAGTGTCAGCAGCATTCTTTTCATCGCTGTAATATGATTTTATCAGAAGATAATAAAGTGTTACAATTAGTACGCCTTATTATTTCCACTTCGTGATAGTTTTTGATTCTATCTACTGACCAGAAAACGGTAAGTTATACCTTGCTGCTTTTCTTATTTCCTGAAATTGCGCCTATCGCTCTTACGAGGGCGAATGTCAAAAATGTCACCGACATGGTTGCACAAAATTTATTTGCCGGCCAATGCAGTATAGTACCCACTATGGCATATGCCGACAAAACGCAGCCAACGATAAATAAAAAGCGGTTTGAGTTTTTCATAACGTGATTTAGGAAATAAAGGTAAAAAAGAAATACTACATTTAGCAAACCCCTCAATTTGCTATTTTACTGACTCCGGAGTTGTTTAAAAAAATATTTTCCGAACTCTGTCCAAATCTTCATTTTCCGTTCGTCATTACCATATCAAACATAAAAAACAAGATCATGGCAGCAATCAAACAATTATTTCATATAGCCGCGCCGAGGAGCGCCGTATATGATGCCGCATCAACTATTGATGGGCTAAGCAAGTGGTGGACCACACAAACTACCGGCGACAGTAACCCTGGCGGAGTTATCGCCTTCCGTTTCGGGACCGTTGGTATGGACTTTAAAGTGACCAGCCTGAAAGAAGATGAGGAAATACAATGGGAGTGTGTGGCCGGTTTCGACGACTGGATAGGCACAACGATCACTTTCCGGTTCGATGAGAACGAGGGTAAAACGCGCGTCCGGTTTACTCACGACAATTGGCGGGAAACGGGCGACCATTATGCCGCCTGCAACTTTAGCTGGAGCCGTTATATGGAGAGCCTCCGGGAACTGTGCCAGGCAGGAAAGGGGAAGCCTTTTGGAATGTGACAATTAGATAATTCGACAATTCGACAATGTGGTTAATGGGGTAAATGGTTAATAGGGTAATTCGGCCTTCAATATTCTCATCATTTTCAAATCAATATTCATAACAATTAAAACCAAAACAAAATGAAACAGTACATGTTCTTATTCAGGGGCGGCGATGCCCACGCACCGGGACAATCACCGGAAGTGCAGCAAGCACATATGCAACTATGGATGCAATGGATGGGCGGCCTGGCACAATCTGGTAAACTGATAGGCGCACAACCACTTGCACAAACAGGTAAGATACTGACCGGCACAAAGAAAGTAGTAACCGATGGCCCATTCATGGAGGGCAAGGAAATGGTAGGCGGCTACCTGATGTGCAAAGCAGATACCTATGACGAGGCTGTGGAAGTTGCAAAAGGATGTCCTATATTAGTGTTTGAAGACGGCAAAGTTGAGGTAAGGGAAATGCAGGAAATCAAAATGTAATTGGACACTTTTCAGAATAATATAGACAAGCTAACCGACCATCTTTTCCGGCAACAATCGGGAAAGATGGTTGCGGTTTTGGCCAAAGTCTTCGGCACAGAAAACCTTCAGGTAGCCGAAGATGTGGTGCAGGATACGCTGCTACAGGCCATGGAGATATGGAAGCTGAAAGGCGCACCCGACAATCCATCGGCCTGGCTTTACCGGGTGGCTAAAAATAAAGCCATAGACATTCTGCGGAGAAATAAGTTCTCCGTGCAGTATGACTTCAGCGACAATGACCGGATACTCCTGCAATCGGAATATACCATGAGTACCGTAATGGAAAATCTGTGGAAGGAAGAAATGGTGCAGGACGACCTGCTGCGGATGATGTTTGCCTGTTGCCACCCCGATATTTCTGAAGAGAACCAGATAACACTGATACTGAAAACACTTTGCGGTTTTAGTACGGCAGAGATCGCTCGCTCGTTCCTTACCACCGAGGATACAATATCTAAACGCCTTTACCGGACCAAGGAATTTTTCAGGGAACGAAAAATAAGGCCGGAATTTCCGCCGACCGACCATCTGAAAAGCAGGGCTAATGCTGTTTTGAGAACCATCTACCTCATTTTTAACGAGGGGTATAATTCCACCCACACAGATGTGATGATACGTAAGGACCTGCTGGAGCAGGCTATGTACCTCTGTGACCAGTTATGCAGCAACGTGCATACCCGCCTGCCAGAAGTATATGCGGCTATGGCACT
Organism: Bacteroidota bacterium; assembly: GCA_013288445.1. Taxonomy (GTDB): domain Bacteria; phylum Bacteroidota; class Bacteroidia; order Chitinophagales; family Chitinophagaceae; genus Nemorincola. The sequence goes on along the minus strand of JABDBX010000080.1, from coordinate 7,339 downwards.
TATGTGTTTTCATGCGGCACGCATAGACAGCCGCATGGGCGGTGAGGGAGAAATAATATTGCTCCCCAAGCAGGACAGGAGCAAGTGGAATACACAACTGATCTGTGATGGAAGCGCCTACCTGGATAAGGCCGCGATTGGCAGCGAAGTGAGCAGCTATCACATAGAAGCTGCCATAGCATTTGAGCACTGCGCCGCCCCGCGTTTTGGAGATACGAATTGGGCACATATACTCGTCCTTTACACGTGGCTCGACGCTATAGCACCTTCCACAATTGTGCAGCTCAACAGGCTTACCGTTATAGGTAAGGTGCATGGCAACGAAGCTGTCTTGCAGGAGATAGAGCAATCTGCACGCATCCCGGAGTGGGAGAAGCATTTTCTTTACCACAGCATACTTGGTGAAATATATTCGTCCACTGACAAGGAAAAAGCATTGCTGTGCTACGAAAAGGCCGTTCAACTCACGCAATCCATTTCTGAGAAAAAGCTATTGAGGAAAAAGATAGCTATGTTAGGAACGATGACAAAATAATTTACCAACCTGACTTGTTCTTTTCCATTTTTTCTTCGTTGTAAAAATCTTTAAATAGCACACTATTCGCAGATTTTACGCCTCGAAAAAAAGAAAAATAACCGCGCCAACTTGCATAATTTTTTTTGTCATCGTTCCATAACTTTGCCTGCATTATGAAACGATTTATTGCTACCCTGTTCCTCATTGTTTTTTCGTGTACATCGGCAATGGCCAATGAGATTGCCTACTATAATAAAACGTGGGACGAGATCAAGGCAAAAGCGAAGGCCGAACACAAATACATTTTCGTGGATTGCTATACCTCGTGGTGCGGCTGGTGCAAGGTGATGGACAAGGAAACTATGCAGGACGATGGTATTGTAGCGCTGATGGGCAATAAGTACGTGGCCGTGAAAATGGATATGGAAAAGGGCGAGGGCATAAAGCTGGCCATGAAGTTTCATATTACCGGCTACCCCACCTTTTTGTTTTTCAATGCCGATGGCAATTTCATTTATGAAGCAGTGGGATACCAAAAGACAGATAAGTTCACCCAGGTGCTGAACGATGCGCTTGATGAAACGAAGCAGTTTAAGGCGCCAGGCTACAGCACTTCGCTGGATGTGGACCTGCCCCTGTTTTACCAGGATGCCTACGGGGCAAACGGAGCAAAGAAATCACCGACCGGGCCTGACGTTTATGCCTACTTAGGCAGCCAGAAAGACCCTTTTACAGAAGCCAACTGGGCCGTGCTTGCCCGCTTCGACCTGAACGATGCGTACACGCAATACTTCTTAGACAATATCACCAAATACGAACAGCTTTATAGTACATATTGCGTGCAGCAGAAGGTAAATGCAGTGCTTAGCGCCCGCCTGCAAGCAGTGATGAAGGACAAAGACACCGCAAAATTCAGGGACATCCTGAACATGGTGGACAAATATGTAAAAGATGATCCCCGTGGGGTAAAAATAAATGTGCGCTCAACCTTCTATAAGGAAACTAAAGACTGGGGTAAATACACCGAAGCTATAAGCGACTATATTGCCATAAACGGTTACGCCAACGAGCAATATATCCATTCGCTGTGCGCAGCCATGTGCCAGGAGTGCAATGATAAAAAACTGCTGAACAAAATTTGCCCTTACATGCTAAAAGTGGTGAACAAGGACGACAAGTATGCCTATCTGGATACCTATGCAACGCTACTATATAAAACCGGCCAGGTGAAAGAGGCGAAGACCTGGGCTAATAAGGCAATAGCGATAGGCAAGAAAACCGGGGCGGATATATCTTCGGCTGAGGCGCTGTTAAAAAAGGACTAGGATTTATAAGATTTTCAGGATTTTAGGATGTGGGCAAATAGTAAATCGTTATCAAAATTATCAGATTGTCAAATCGAAGCTAACTTCTCGCGATGGTAATTCCCCCTTGCAGGCAAGCCTGGTTATCAATGGCACCTCGAAATATTCCCCGAAGCTATACTTCTCGCCGCATAAGTTTGTGCAATGATAAACAGGCAAGCCCAATAGGGCTTAAATTATGAATAGCCACCGGTGAAACCGGTGGGAAAATAGATGTTGGTTATTGAACCCCGGCGGGGTTCAACTGGTATAACCTGAAAACTCCGGGTTTCACCCGGAGCTATTCACATTAAAGCCTTCCAGGCTTTTTAATTCAGTGCACATTTTTATCCGGCGTATAGTATAAATTCATGACTCCCTCGGCACCTGTCCCGATTTTTCCAACGGGACAGGTGCCGAGGGTTTATTCCCACAATTACGCCAACAAAATACTCAAAAAAACAATATGTATAAATTAAAAAGGAATGAAAAAACATCCACACTATAGATTAGAATATTACTTTTGAAAGCCGATGAAACAAGACCTTTTCCGCAAAAAAACGCTGGAGCATATAAATAAGGAAGTGGCCGATGGCCTTATTGAAGGGCATGGTAGCAATATGCAAAAAGTGCTTACTGTGCGCGATCTTACTTTTATGGGTATAGCCGCCATTGTGGGCGCAGGTATATTCTCCACCATCGGCAAGGCAAGCTTTGATGGCGGGCCGGGTATTATACTGTTGTTCCTGTTTATATCGGTAGCGTGTGGCTTCTCGGCTATCTGCTATGCCGAGTTCGCCAGCATGGTGCCCGTGTCGGGCAGTGCATATACTTATTCTTATGTGGCATTCGGGGAGATAATAGCCTGGATCATAGGCTGGGACCTGCTTATGGAGTATGCCATAGGCAATATAGCCGTAGCCATATCGTGGAGCGATTATTTCTGTTCCTTAGTGAATAGCATACATATAGGCAGTTTTCATCCCCACGTACCGGAATACGTGGCTACCGACTACTGGACAGCCAAAGACAGCCTTACCGATGCAGCAAAGCTGGCATGGGCCAATGCACCTGTTATTGGCGGGCTACGGTTCATTTGTAATATCCCGGCATTCCTCATCACGGTGGTCATTACCTGGATCATTTACATAGGCATTAAGGAATCGCGGCGAAGCACCAATATAATGGTGATACTTAAAATAGCCATTATACTGCTGGTGATGATAGCCGGTTGCTTTTATGTGAATACCGCCAACTGGACGCCTTTTCTGCCAAATGGCATAGGCGGAGTGCTTACCGGTACATCGGCTGTGTTCTTTTCTTACATAGGCTTCGATGCTATATCCACCACCGCAGAGGAGTGTAAGAACCCGCAGCGCGACCTGCCAAAGGCCATGTTCAACTCCCTCATTATCTGCACGGTGGTGTATGTACTTGTAGCCTTAGTGCTTACCGGTATGACGAGCTATAAAAACCTGAATGTGGGCGATCCGCTGGCCTATGTATTCAGCGCTATGAACAGCAAGTGGGCCAACTGGATAGCCGGGGTTATTTCCATAAGCGCGGTTATAGCCACAGCAAGTGTGCTTTTGGTGTTCCAGCTTGGCCAGCCACGTATATGGATGAGCATGAGCCGGGATGGCTTGCTGCCGCCCATATTCGCAAGGCTGCACCCAAAGTATAAGACCCCGTCTTTTTCCACAATCCTTACCGGTGTGATAGTGGGCGTGCCTGCTTTGTTTATGAACCTTACAGTGGTGGTGGACCTTACCAGTGTGGGCACTTTGTTTGCATTTGTACTGGTATGCGGGGGTATATTGAAACTCCAAAACGACCCCAACCGCCTCCAAAGCAAGTTTAAGACGCCCTATGTGAATGGCAAATGGATAGTTCCACTCATGTTCATAACAAGTATAATATTGTTTGAACGGTTCTATCCCGGCGGCTTCAGGGGCTACCTCAACTTTGCAGATCCAAAAGGAAATGTAACCTGGGATGTGGTAAGGCAAAAAGTACCCTTCTTCCTGTTCGGTATCACTTTTATTGTCACTACTGTATTGTCCTTCATAAAAAATTACTCGCTTATACCGGTGCTTGGCTTTTTATGCTGTGCCTACCTGCTATCAGAGTCCGGCACTACCAATTGGGAGCGGTTCCTGATATGGCTGGTGGTGGGTATGGGCGTATATTTCCTGTATGGGTCAAAGAATAGTAAACTGGGTAAGGCGGATGCAACGAGCGATAATATTAATAGTCTGTCTTAAAAGGGCGCCTCCTGTACTGTCCAATTCAGCTATACTGCGCAAGGACTAAATTTGTGACTTTTATACTATACGCCGGATAAAAATGTGCACTGAATTAAAAAGCCTGGAAGGCTTTAATGTGAATAGCTCCGGGTGAAACCCGGAGTTTTCAGGGTTATACCAGTTGAACCCCGCCGGGGTTCAATAATCACATCTATTTTCCCACCGGTTTCACCGGTGGCTATTCATAATTTAAGCCCTATCGGGCTTGCCAGTTTATCATTGCACAAACTTATGCGGCGAGAAGTATAGTTCAATAGAAAAATCGAAGAACTGTCATGGTGAGCCCCGCCGAACCATGACATGCTGAGATTATTTTTGACGCTGAATCGGAGTGGAAATACACAAATTTATCCCTTGCGCGGTATACATCAAAAAGAATCAACCTTAATCAGCGGTTCAGACAAACCACAAAATGTGAATATCTTACCCACCGCCGCGCCATAACCGGCACAGATTTTGCGACAAAATAGAGTCGGTTTGCTAAGATTATCATGAGCTTTGTGACCTTTGTGTGTCCCTTTGTGTCCTTCGTGGTAAAAAAGCGCTCACCCCACGAAAACCAGAAATAGGGTCACCAATGGGGTCACCCCAAAAATTACAAACCGCCGAAACAGTTTACAGGCATGTCATAGCGCAAACAAGCTTATGTGTACTTATCCACATTTACTTTTTTTCAGCGGGGTGGGGTGGGCAAATGTAAAGAACATGGAAATTGAGTCATTCAGCAATTGAGCCATTCAGCAATTATTTATACAGTTCCACACACAAGCTCTTTACGAACAACTCCCTGTGGCCGGTATTCCAAACAAACAGCCTTATCTTATCGCCATCCTTCATGTTCCTGGGTATCCTTATGAAGAAGTAAACGTTGCCCCATACTCCCGGTTCGCTATGCTCATGGGTGAGCACAGTTTGGGTATTTATGCCGCTGCTGTATATCTTGTTCTCTATTTTGCAAGCCCGCCAAAGCTTGTCCTTTACCTCTATTACCAGCATGTGCTTATAGTAGTCGGGGTAGCCGGGATACATAAATGTGCCACTGCATTTGAGCCAGCGGGCGCCTTTAAACTTTTGCGCGTCATAGGTTACCAATGGCGCCTCGGCATAGTCTTCGCTGTGCATATGGTATATCGTATCGGCATAGTTTTGGCAGGCCAGGGTAGCCCTCTTTTGTATTTTAGCCGTATCGGGCTGCCATTCCCAGGTATCCTTTACCACCAGGTCGTTATACGTCAGGTGCGTTCTGAACAGCGTTTGTATATTGAACTTTATGTTCGATTCCTCGCTTACCAGCACCCCCTTCGCCTCCTGCATACTGTAGCTGATATTCAGCGCAATGAAAAAGATCCCGATGCTCACCACTGCCGACTTTACCACTGACTTTTGGGTGGAAATGTACTGTATGAACGCAGCAAGCGGTATTGCCAGTAATGGGTACAAATGTATCATGGGCCTGGAACCGAGGCCGTTAATATAGTTGTAGCAATACCACGAGTAAATGACGTAAACATAGATCGGGAGTATGGCACAGATGCATAGCGCCCATTTATTAAACGACTTATAGAATACAATACCGAACAATGCAAATACCATTATTGGGGAGTAGGCCAGCCAACCGTTATTGAAATAGAGCAGCCCCTCAATGATCTTGGGGTGCAGCCAATTGAAAGACTGGTTGCCATAACTATAGTAGATAAAATGGCCGGTAAGCGCCTTCCAGTAAATGAATTGGGGGATGAACGGGATAAGGAAGGCCAATGCAAAAGACGCAATTCCCAGTTGGTTTTCACGGACAAAAAGCCACTTTGCACGCATGGTTGCCCGGTCATATACATTGTACAGAATGGGTATGAGCAGGCACAAAACGTCTGTAGGGCGAATGATCGTTATCATGCCTGCTGTGAGTCCGAGGGCAAGGAATGATACCAGGCGTGGCTTTCCATGAACTTTGATGGTCAGGAATAAGAGCAAAGCATAAAGGAAAAACAAAGGCACATGCGACATGCCACCCTGATAAAATGAGAACCAGAACAGGTTGGTGCCTATGTAGATAACTACCGTTGTAATAAATGAATGGGTAACGCTAAAGTAATTCTTCAGTACTTTATATACCAGCAAAAGCCCGAGAAGGGAATACACCAGCGCAGATATTTTGATGAGGTTATTATAGGTATCTGAAAAGCCATTTGCGGGTAGTCCCCGTAGTTTTTCGTAGCCATGGGCTATCAGAAAGAAAGGCACTTCCATAAGCGCCACCCCATAGGTATATTGGTTTACTACCTTGCCATTTGGCGTTTTCCATTCGTTTTGGTGTTCCAGGTACCAGGATATGTCGCCGCCTATGCCTTTATCCTTTGGGAGATCTAGCGTTTCCAGGTTGTGGTAAATAAAGGTAGCAGGCAAATAGAGGTAATAACCCAGCCCATCGCCATACAGCACTTTCGACTTCAGTCCATAACCGAAAATGAAAAAAGCGGTAATGATAATGGCAACAACAAGAATTGCTTTATTCAATAAGTTGCGAACCATATCAGGGCGTTATTGTAATACAACGATGATTGTAATAGTAATATTATTTTGGATCAAAATCAAATTAACGGAACAGGCAGCCGGTTTATTATAACACCTTGTTACTACAAATTCAGCGCTGTTATATACTATTTATTCCGTAACTTCGTTATGCTTTTAAAGGCATTGTTTTTATAGCTTGGTGAGTAGCCTATTGTTATGCAGAAGAGCGTTGTAATATTTTTAGTTTTGATTTCCCTATGCTTCTTGTGCGGGCTGGATGCCTGTAGAAAGAAAGAGGTAACGCCAACGCCGTTCTCTAATCTGCTGGGCACCTGGGTGCTTACAAAAACGGCCACAGATGATAACGGGACCGGCACCGATCCGGTATATTACCCGGTGGCCGCCGGGCAGAAATATTACCTGGTATTTAACCCGGATAGTTCCGGCAAAGATTCAGAGATATACAATGGGATTTTATCGCCTGTTCAGCTGTTCAGTTGGGAGATAACCACAAACGACTCCGTTTATGTTGCCTATCATGCCAACTATGATGTAGTCTATTCCATTTTCAGCGTCACGTCGGCATCCCTCAGCCTCGCTTCCAGTCACTTAACCCCATCGGGGGTTAAGGAACTGACATGGAATTATTACGAGAAGAGGTG
>JABDBX010000079.1 GCA_013288445.1 Bacteroidota bacterium | reverse complement strand
CTGTGTGCGCCGGCTCAACAGGAGCACTCGGTAACACCCTTTCCGGCGGAACATGGACAAGCTCTAATTCTTTAGCAGCAACTATGGCTTCCACTGGTGTGCTCACAGGTGTTGCAGCAGGTACTGCAAACATTACGTACAGGATGCCTTCGGGTTGTTTTTCATCGAGGACAGAAACGGTGGCATTGACTCCATCAGTGAAAACTGTGTTGGGAGGTGGCTCGTTTTGCGCCGGTGGGGCAGGAGTTGACATTAGCCTTTCGGGTTCTTCGACCGGTGTTAGCTACCAATTATACCTTGCAGGGTCGGCTTCAGGCACAGGTGTGACGGGTACCGGAGCAGCAATTGATTTCGGTCACCAAACTTCACCCGGTTCTTACACCGTTGTGGCCACAAATACCACTTCATTTTGTGCTGCAAACATGGCCGGCAGCGCCACCGTTGTGGTCACGCCTCAGCCATCTGCAATAACGGGTACTACCATCGCTTGCCAGGGGGCCACTGCTACTTTGAGCGATACCACGGCCGGTGGTAACTGGACCTCATCAAATTTATCAGTTGCCACTGTTGGCGTTGCCAGTGGAATTGTTACAGGTATCAGTTCTGGTACGGTACTCCTTTCCTACACTTTGACCTCTACAGGCTGCAGTACAACTATACCATTTGTTGTTAATCCGCTGCCGGGTGCAATTACTGGAGTGGCGGGTGTTTGCCAGGGTCAGACAACAACGTTGACAGATGGTGGTGGCGGCACTTTTACCAGTAGCACACCATCCGTTGCCACTATTGGCGCTGCCAGTGGCCTTGTTTCCGGAATAGCATCTGGAACGAGTGTTATTACCTATAGATTATCAACCGGTTGTTCCATAACTAATGTCATTAATGTTTACGCCCTGCCTACTACTTATGCAGTTAGCGGCGGCGGCGGTTATTGTTCCGGCACTGCAGGGGTGCATATTGGTTTAGTATACTCCGGCATTGGCGTTAAGTACCAATTATATAATTCCGGTACTGCCGTTGATACAGGTATCCTGGGTTCTAATTCCGGCCTTAGTTTTGGGCTGCAAACCGCGCCGGGTACTTATACAGTCGTGGCCACAAATATTTATACAGGTTGTTCAAGTTCTATGACGGGAACAGCGTCGGTTTCTGTAAGCCCGCCTCCCACAGTGCATAATGTTTTTGGTGGTGGTAGTTATTGTAGCGGCGGCGCTGGGGTACCTGTGTCCATAGATGCATCTGACGTGGGTGTCGATTACCAGCTATACAACGGCAGCACGTCTGTGGGCGCAATTGTTGTGGGTACCGGTTCTTCGTTCAGTTTTGGAAATTTTACAATTGCAGGGACATACTCGGTATTGGCTACAAACGCTACGTCAGGTTGCGCTGGTCCAATGGCGGGTAGCGCTTCAATTACTATAAATACTCCTCCTTATATTTACTCGGTATCCGGTGGTGGTAATTTTTGTACCGGTGGTACAGGAGCGGCCATTGTGCTTAGCGGCTCTGACCCTAGTGTATCTTACCAGTTAAATAACAGCACAGCGGGTTCGCTTGGTTCCACGTATGGAACCGGTGGCCCCATGAATTTTGGTTTGCAAACAACGCCTGGCATATACACGGTAATGGCAACTAATGGCGCCGGCTGCACCGCGCTCATGTCTGGCAGTGCAACGATCCTGGTTAACCCAGTCCCTGTTGCCAATAATGTTACAGGTACAGGGAACTACTGCACCGGTGGCCCAGGTGTTCACGTTGGTCTTGACTTTGCAAGCACAGGAATATATTATGTACTTATGTATTATGGTTCGCCAATAGATACTATCGCCGGCACAGGTTCCGGCCTTGATTTTGGTTTTGAACCGGCCGGACTTTATACAGTAATGGGTTATAATGCTACCACAGGCTGTAGCAACAGCATGACAGGTGGGGCAATTGTTGCAATTAGTCCATTACCTAATGATTATGGGGTCTCCGGTGGCGGTAGTTTTTGCACTGGCAGCGCTGGCCTTGATATCTCGTTATCCGGCTCAGACGGGGGCGTAAACTACCAGCTATATAAAGGAAGCACGCCTATAGGGGTTCCGCTGGCTGGTACAGGCTTAGGAACGCTTGACTTCGGAACTTTTACGGCTCCCGGTGTTTATACCGTTGTTGCGGGTAGTGCCGGAACAACATGTACAGGCACGATGTCTGGTAGTGCAACTATCTCTGTAAATACCTTGCCTGTAGCTCATTTGGTTGCCGGTGGCGGCAATTATTGCGCCGGAGCAGCAGGGGCACCTGTTACCTTGACCGGATCAAGCACCGGGGTCACATATGTATTGTATTATGGAGGGGTTGCCACCGGCGATAGTGTTTCTGGTACCGGTGGTGCTATAAGTTTTGGTCCGCAAACATCAGCCGGTCTTTATACTGTTGTTGCAACTAACCCTGCTACTACTTGTACCAGCAATATGACCGGTAGCGTCATCGTTAATATCACACCGCTTCCGGACGTGCATAATGTTACCGGTGGCGGCAATTACTGCGCTGGCGGTACCGGCATCCACATAGGCCTTGACGGTTCTACTGCAGGTATTAATTACCGCCTGGTAAACGGCTCAGGTGTTCCTGTAGGCGGTACAATACCAGGCAGTGGTGGCACAATTGATTTCGGCCTGCAAACTGGCTTGGGTACTTATACGGCAGTGGCAACTAACCCGCTTACTTCCTGCACAAGCGCTATGGGCAGCACGGCAACAGTGGGTACGAATCCACTGCCTGTACCTTATACAGTGGGTGGTAGTGGCGATTATTGCCGCGGTACAGCAGGTAGCGATATTGTCCTTCTAGGTGGAAGCTCGCAGCCTGGTGTAAGTTACCAGCTTTATAAGGGTAGTGTCCCGGTTGGGCCAGCAGTTTTAGGCACTGGCGGCTCAGTTAATTTTGGTAGCCAGACCGCAGGTGTTTATACAGTTATTGGTACCAACTCAGGGACAAGTTGCTCCCAACTAATGCCAGGCACTGTTGGCTTACATGCTGTTTCTCCCATGGTATTTACCGTTACGGGTGGTGGTAATTATTGTGCGGGCGATACAGGGGTGCATGTTATGCTCACGAGTTCCAGCCTCGGCGTAGATTATCAACTGTACGATGGTGCCGTTATGGTTGCTACAACATTGTCTGGCACAGGTTCGGCAATTGATTTTGGCGCCCAAACTGCTGCCGGTAGCTACATGGTTGTTGCTACTACCACTGCCGGTACAATAGGCTGTGTGGACACTATGGCGGGTAGCCCGGCCATAACTATCAATCCAGGCCCTCCTGCCTCTATAGTAAGTGGCGGAGGAACAATTTGTGGCACAAGTGCGGGCGTGCCTATAACGTTAGCTACCTCTACTGGAGGTGTGTCTTACCAGTTGTATATCGGTTCTGTGGCTGTAGGTACGCCGGTAATGGGAGCTCCGTCCGGTACAGGTATTACTTTCGGCTTACATGCCGATGCTGGTACTTATACGGTAATGGCCACCGACCTGGTTAGTTTTTGCGGCTCAACGATGCTAGACAGCGCGGTTATTAATGTTAACCCCGCCCCTAACGCCTACCCCGTTACTATCACCGCATCGGGTAATTATTGCGCAATTGACACTGGTGTGCATATTGGCGTTTCTAATTCAGATGTAGGGATAAGTTACCAGTTATATCGGAGCGCAACCCCAGTCGGTGGTGTTATTACAGGTACGGGCGCAGCTATTGATATGGGCTTGCAAACTGTGGCGGGCACTTATTCTGTTGTGGGCGCAGCTTCCTCTACCTGCGTTAATAACATGACTGGTACCGTTGCGGTAAATATCATTCCACTTCCAAATGTGTATTCTGTTATAGGCGGCGGCAATTATTGCCCCGGTGGCGAGGGCGTTCATATTGGCCTTAGCGGATCAACTGTTGGCGTATATTACCAGTTATATGATGGGCCTTATTCTGCTACTACGCTCTATGGAACAGGGTATCCACTGGATTTTGGCTTGCAAATAGCCTCCGGCTCATACACGGTTATTGCTAATAATACAGTTACCACCTGTCCCAATAATATGTTTGGCAGCGCCGCCGTGCTTCTTGACACCGTACTTACCCCGTCCGTTACGCTTCGCGCCTATCCGGGTAATGATGTAAGTGTATGGAGCGTGGATTCTATTAAGGCAGTTGTTACAAATGGTGGTTCAAACCTCAGTTATAAATGGTACGTGAACACTCACCTGATACCTGGGGCTACTACATCTGTTTTCGGAAGTTATGCGCTATTTAACAATGACGAGGTGTCCTGCACTGTTACTTCAAACCAGACTTGCGGTAGCACTTCTGCGGCAGCGTCTTTAGTGCTTAACCTGCACAATGCTGCGACAGCGGTTAACTCGCTCAATTCCGGCAGTAATAATATAACCCTGGTACCAAATCCTAACAGGGGCTTGTTTACAGTGAAAGGTACACTTGCCAACGCTAACGCGGATGAAGAAGTGACGCTGGAAGTAACAAATATGCTGGGACAGGTTGTTTATTCTGGAAAGGCTTTGACCCAGGGCGGAGTTATAAACCAGCAAATACAGCTTTCAGGTTCGCTGGCAAACGGTATGTACCTGCTGAACCTGCGTTCCGCAAGTGGGAATACAGTATTTCATTTTGTTGTTGAACAATAGTAGTTCATAGTAGAATGATAAAAGGAATGGCCCCGAAATTTTTCGGGGCCATTCCTTTTATAGTCGTTGAAAACTGGCTATCGTATATCGTAGAGCGGGTCTAATGTGCCTCCAGCCAGTTTGTTCCCGTACCTGTTTCCACATTTGCGGGTACACCGTGGGGAAGCGCCATAGCATTTTCCATACAGCGCCTGATAATCGGCTGCACGGCCTCTACTTCTCCAACAGGTACATCAAACACAAGTTCGTCGTGTACCTGCAAGATCATTTTAGCGTCCATTTTATGATTTTGCAGTTCCCGGTTTATTGCTATCATGGCCAGTTTTATCATATCGGCAGCGGTGCCTTGTATGGGCATATTTATGGCGTTTCGTTCGGCATAGCCACGGACCGTAAAGTTTGCTGAGTATATATCCTTCAGCCAGCGCTTACGGCCCATTATTGTTTCCACATATCCATGTTCCTTAGCAAAATTTATGGATCGGTCCATGTACTGCTTTACCGATGGGTATTGTTTAAAATAATTATCAATGATCGTCTTCGCCTCCGTTCTGCTTACGCCTATGTTCTCAGATAAGCCAAACGCCGACTGGCCGTAGATAATGCCGAAGTTTACAGCTTTTGCCGCACGCCGCATATCCTTGGTTACGGCCGACTCTTCTATGCCATATACTTTGGCTGCGGTTGCCGTATGTATGTCTTTATTTTCTTTGAATGCGGTTATCATGGCCTCATCACCGCTGATAGCGGCTACTATGCGTAGTTCTATTTGTGAATAGTCGGCAGAGATAATACGGTGGTCGCTGCTGCGGGGTATGAACGCCTTGCGTATTTCGCGCCCACGCTCTGTGCGTATTGGTATGTTTTGCAGGTTAGGGTTGTTGCTGCTAAGTCTGCCGGTTACCGCTACCGCCTGGTTGTAGCTGGTATGCAGCCGGCCGGTTCTGGGATTTATAAGGGTGGGCAATGCATCCACATAAGTGCTCTTCAGTTTTGTGAGCTCGCGGTAAGCAAGTATGTCCTCCACTACCTGGTGTTTGTGGCGTAGCTTCTGCAGTATGTCTTCGCCGGTGGCATATTGGCCTGTTTTCGTTTTTTTCTGCCCGGCATCTATTTTCATTACTTCGAACAGCACCTCACCGAGTTGCTTTGGCGAGCCTATATTGAACTTTACACCCGCATGGCCATACACATTTTCTTCTGCCTGGCGTATATCTTTCTCCAGTTCTTTTGAATATTGTTGCAGGAAGTTTACGTCAAGCCCAACACCCTCATACTCCATACCTAACAACACCGGTACCAAAGGGTTCTCCACCTCATTAAAAACCCGTTTTACGGCATTTTGTTCCAATAACGGGTCGAAGGAATGTTTTAGTTGAAGGGTTACATCTGCATCCTCTGCTGCATATTCTTTTACCTGTTCCAGCGGCACATCCCGCATAGATTGCTGTCCCTTCCCCTTTTTGCCTATCAGAGTTTCTATGGATACCGGTTGGTAGGCCAGGTATTTCATACTCATCATATCCATGCTGCGCTTGCCATCCGGGTCTATTACGTAGTTGGCAAGCATAGTATCATAGATACTTCCTTTCAACCCAAACCCATACCACTTCAGCATCAGCATGTCATACTTTATGTTCTGTCCCACCCATAGTATGTCTTCCCGGTCGAACAGCGGTTTGAATCGCTCTAATATTTCCACCACTTTAGCTTTTTCTTCCGGCACGGCTACATAATAGGCCGAGCCTTTTGTAAAGCAAAAGCTCATACCTACGAGGTCGGCAAGGTTAGCGTCTATATCTGTAGTTTCGGTATCAAAAGCGATCTCTTTGTGCGCCAGCAGGGTTTGCACGAGGTTATCAATGTCTTCATCGCTGGTTACCAGTATATAGTTATGCGGCACCTGGTCTATCGTAAAAAGCGTTGCAGGCAATTGTTCTGTTTCTTCTATTTCTGCGGGCAGTTGTGCTTCAGGCACAATGGCTGGCAGTGTGTGGGCTGAACTTCTTTTTTGAGGCAGATCATTTCCAAAAAGGTCTTTAGACACAGACCCCTTTGGAGGGGCAGGGTTTTGTCCGTTCCATATATCCTGCTCCACAGAATCACCGCCTAACACCCGCTTGCTGAGCGCCCTGAATTCCAGTTCATTGAAAACCTCTGTAAGCGCCTCTGTATTCTTTTCCTTAACCCTGAAATCCTCTTCGTGGAATGGCACCGGAACATTAGTGATAATGGTAGCAAGTTTTTTCGACATTATGGCAAGGTCCTTGCCATTCCGCACTTTTTCGCCCAATGCTCCCTTTATGTTATCCGCATTGGCCAGTATATTCTCTATGGTGTCATATTCCGCAAGTAGCTTTGCGGCCGTTTTCTCTCCTATGCCGGGTATGCCGGGTATGTTATCTACGGCATCGCCCATCAGGCCCAGTATATCTATTACCTGCTCCACCCGCTTTATACCCCACTTGGCACACACCTCCTTGGGTCCCATTATCTCCGCGCTATTGCCCTGGAAGGGTGGCTTGTATATGAATACCCCATCCCTTACTACCTGCCCGTAATCTTTGTCGGGCGTTACCATATATACAGTATAACCGAGATCAGCTGCTTCAAGCGCCAGGCTGCCTATAATATCATCTGCTTCAAATCCATCGAGCTCCAGGCAGGGCAGGTTAAAGCCCTTTATTATGCGTTTTATGTCAGGCAACGCATCGCGCAGGTCTTCCGGTGTTTCCTGGCGGTTAGCTTTATAGGCGGCAAAGTCTGTGTGCCGCTCAGTTGGCGCAGAAGTATCAAATACCACTGCCAGATGCGTCGGTTTTTCCTTATTTATGAGGTCGAGCAGTGTGGTAGTAAAACCAAACTGGGCATTTGTGTTTTTTCCCTTGGTGGTAATTCGCGGGCTGCGTATAAGTGCATAATAAGCGCGGTATATCAACGCCAGTGCATCCAGCAAAAAAAGTTTCTTTTCAGGCATAATGCTAAGGTAGGGTTGTTCAGGGAAAAGTCAAAAGACAATACCGGAAGTTGATATTTATTAACCCTTCGGGCTCCAGGATACCTTGTGGATAATAGACAGGTTACCCAAACAAAGCTTCCATGGTTAATTCATTATCTGCCACTTGTTGTTTATATACCGTATCAGCAAGGCCATAGGTAGTGATAAGTGTGAGCAATAACGTTTTTCTTGTAGCCGTCTGTTCCCGGAATATCATTATTTTGTTTTTAAGCTCTGCAGCATACTTTTTGTCTATTGCAAAAGGTTTAGTGGCGAATTTCATTTCGCAGATATTAATGCATTGGTCGGCGCGGTCTATCAGCAGGTCTATTTGTGCTCCGGCCTGGTCACCATTTCCGTTTTGCAGCCAGGACGAGGCCGAGCTTTGTATGCCGCCTATCTGTAAGGCGTTCTTTATTTGTGCCACATGTTTCAGGCAGATGTTTTCAAAAGCATAGCCACACCAGCTTTTGTATGCAGGCGTGGCCTGTTTACTCAGCCATTGCCCTTTCTCATTGCCTTTCTGGGTATGTATGAATTTGAGATAGAACAATGAATATTCATCAGTAAGCCGGTACAGGCTATCTTTTTCTTTTTTCCCAAATGGGTACGTCCGCTCTATAAAACCACTTTCTATCAATTCATTCAAAATCAATGTTGCAGTTCCGCCGGTTAATATTTTTCCGGTTTTAAATAGCTCTGTGCGTGTAAGACCTTTATTTTTTTTAGCAAGCGCCTGTATTATCTGGATATGTTTTTCCGGGGTATTGAATAACGCAGCATACAGGTTATTAAATTCGTTGGCCAGTGCCCCGTCTTTTGAAAAGCAGATGCGTTCTATATTTTGGGCTGCACTTTTACCACGTTCTATTGCATTTAAATAAGCAGGTACCCCGCCCGTTACCATATACAACTGTAACAATTGATACCGATCTAGCAGGATATTCCGGTGGGCCAGGTATTTTTCTGTTTCCTTCAATGTGAATGGCAACAGCCTGATGCGTTTTGTAATGCGGTTGTGCAACCCACCTTTACTATTTATCACTTTAGCTATTATCCACGATGCAGCAGATCCGCAGATAACCACCACTAAATCCTCCCGCTGCGAGGCATACATGTTCCAGAAATAGCTGAATGACGAAAGAAAGCCGGACTTGTGGTTGTCTAACCACGGAAGCTCATCAAAAAAGAGCACTTTTTTTCTTTTATGCTTTATTGTTTCTATGCACTCTTTTAACCGGTTAAATGCTTCCTGCCATGAAGCTAGTGGCGGAATGGTCTTTTTTTTTGGAAACCAGGTGTTCAATTGTTCCGAGAAATTGGCAAGTTGATCTTCCGTCTTACCATTGTATTGGCCGCTGCAACTAAAGATCATGTTCGGCTTATAGTATGCTTTTATGAGGAAGGTTTTCCCTACTCTTCTCCGGCCAAAAATGGCCAGCAGTTCGGGTTCACGGGATTCCAGTAGCTGCGCTAATATTTTTATTTCATCTTCCCGCCCTATTATTTCTGTATTCATTACCGAAATTATTAGTAGCCAAAAGTACATAAAAAACACCACTTTTGGCTACCAATAATTTTTTCTCGCTTTATTTCTAAGAGGATTGGATATTTTTCTTTGCTCCTATCTTTATAATATTAGTAGCCAAAAGTGCATAAAAAATACCACTTTTGGCTACTAATATTTTTTGTGTCGCGTTGATTTGTGGTTCATGCTATATGGCAACGTGTTGCAGCACAGCCACCACATACGGCGATAGTACCTTTACATTATGCCTTGTATGCAGCGGTATCTCTATGAAGCCACCTGGTCCTAGCCTGGTAACCTCAGCGCCAATGCAACACTCGCATTCCCCTTCTAGCACTAAGAAGCTTTCCTTCTCGTTTTCATGTATCTCTTCGTCCACATTGGTTTTACTGATCACCAGCATCTGCGTTATACTACTGGTTTCACGAAGCATTTTTATTTCCCGGTCTTGTATCACTGTCTCCGGCACTAGGGGCATTACTATGCGCTTCCAGTTATTGTGGTCTGAGTATTTATTTATGAGCGGAAGATTATTAAGGTCGCCGTTTTTTTCAATGTTTATATTTTCCAGTGTACTCCAAATACTCTCCTGCAATTCCGCTTTTGGCCATACTGCTGTTTTTTCGGCATGGCCATTTAAGGACTGCTGCAGGGATAGTAGTTCTTCTTTTATTTCAGGGTATTGGGTGCATACTTCTTCCACCGCTTGTCTTTCCGATTCAGAAAGTGCGTTAGTGCAGTAATCATAAAGTACACCGCTATCTATATATTCCCGTACATTCATTTTACAGCTACGCCCCTAATGTTTTTAGTACACTACCTATCCTCTTTATCGTCTCGTTTTTTCCTATTACTTCAGCTATGGCATATACACCGGGGCCATACTTGCCACCTACCAGCATTATACGTAATGGCAGCATTACGTCGCCTTTCTTAAGCCCATGCTTGCCCACATATTCGTTGCAGCTAGCTTCAATGGCATCATGGTTCCATTCAGGCAGGTTTTCAAGCACATTCTTCCACTCCGTAAAAAAGTCCTGCTTTGGCGCGTTCCATTTTTCTTTTATTGCCGCAATATCTATCGTTTCAGGGGTGGCAAAGAAAAAGTGGCCCTGTGCCCAAAAATCGGGCAGCAAAGTGCACCGGTCTTTTACCAGCCCTATTACCTGCTCCAATAACTCTGGCGTTACCTTGCCTGGTCCTTGTTGTTCGTCAATGTATGGCATTACCAAGCCCGTAAGCGTGGCATTATCAGTGCGCTGAATGTATTGGTGGTTAAACCATTTAGCCTTCTCAAAATCAAATTTAGCGCCGCCTTTATGCACGCGGTCTATAGAGAAGCGGCTCACCAATTCATCAAGTGAGAATATCTCCTGTTCACTACCAGAGTTCCAGCCCAGCATGGCCAGCATATTTACAAATGCCTGCGGCAAAAAGCCCATTTCCCGGAAACCTTTTGTAGTCTCATTAGTACGTGGGTCGGTCCAGTTCATAGCGAATACCGGGAAGCCCAGGCGGTCGCCATCGCGCTTGCTTAGCTTACCGTTGCCATCGGGTTTCAGTATCAGCGGCAGGTGCGCCCATAGCGGCATATGCTCCTTCCAGCCCAGGTACTGCCATAGCAATACATGTACCGGTGCGCTTGGTAGCCACTCCTCGCCCCTGAATGCATGTGTTATCTTCATCAGGTAGTCATCTACCACCACCGCAAGGTGGTAGGTAGGCATACCATCGGCCTTTAGCAAAACCTTGTCGTCCACCAGCGAACTATCAAACGATATTTCACCACGTATCATATCCGTTAGTGTTATCGTTTCATGGTTGGGCATTTTTATCCTTATCACATAGGGCGTGCTTTGCTCCAGCAGCTTCATCACCTCTTCGTTGCTCAAAGAAAGCGAATTGCGCATCAGCATACGGGTAGTGTGGTCGTATTGCGGTACCGAATGTTCGTCTTTTTTCAGGTCCTTCCGCATCCGCTCCAGGTCTTCTGTAGTATCAAAAGCGTAGTAGGCATGGCCTGCATCCACCAGTTTTTGGGCATAGTTATAATAAAGGTGTTTCCGCTCGCTCTGGCGGTATGGAGCGTATGGGCCACCCTTTGCCGGGCTTTCATCCGGTACCAGGCCGCACCATTCCAGGCAGTTCATTATATAATCTTCTGCCCCGGCCACAAAGCGGTTTTGGTCGGTATCTTCTATTCGCAACACAAAATCTCCCCCATTGGCACGGGCAAATAGGTAATTATACAACACGGTGCGCACACCACCCAGGTGCAGCCCACCCGTGGGGCTTGGTGCGAATCTTACACGTACTTTTTTATCCATAGCTGATACAAAGGTAAGACCTATGGCGGGTAATAAGGAATTGATAAAAAGGAATTTGTGTTGCAATATTCGCTTGGATCCTATTCCATTAAAAAAGCCACTCTTTTTAAGGAGTGGCCGGTTGCAATATGATGTAAGCTCATTATCAATGATGGTGGTGATGCGCAGTGTGGGCATCCACCAATTTAAAGAATGCTTCCTCTTCTATTGGCTGCTCTTCTATGGTAAACTGTGTTTCCAGGAAGGTGAACAGTTTGGCGAATAAAAGACGGCGATAGGTTTCTTCCAGCATCTTTTCATCTTTCGATATTTTGGTCATATAGCCGTCCATCCAGGGCGCTTCGTCTTCATCATCAGGGCCGAGGCCAAAATAAGCAAGTACGCGTGTCTTAATATCCTTGTCCATTTCCTCCCGGCTCACATTAATGCCATTTTCACCTATCAGCTTGTCTGATATAAGCTGCCAGCGAAGCTGATGCTCAAAGCTGCCAAACTCTTGTTCCACCTCATGTGCCGATTTTGGTTTTTCGCCACCCTCGCGCATCCACCGTTTCAGAAAGGTTACAGGCAGGTGTATATGGGTGTTGTGCACCAGCAGCTCATACATTTCATTTTGCAGGCGCTCGCTGGCTATGCGATCGAACTCCCTGTTTAGCTCGGCCTTGATCTTTTCCCTGAAATCTGCCTCATCTGCCACATCTACATTCTGGAATACCTGCGAATAAAGCTCCGGGCCAAGCTCAAGCGGCGTAAGGAAGCCGATCTTAGTAATTGTGAGCTTGTAATAATGTTCTGCTGCTTCCGGCCCGGCTTTCAGCGGATCTTTCAGGAAAGCTGGCAATTCTTCTTCCGAACAAATATCTACTGGGCGGAACACAATGGTGTCTTCCGGCTTTTTGCCCATTACCATTTCCTTCAGCTTGGCCGGCATTTTATCCAGCACCGCTGTATCTTCTATTTTATTAGCGCCCTCTGTTACATTTCCATCGGCATCGCATGGCTCGTAGGCAGCATAGATGATGTTTTCCTTGTCGGTAACTAATTCCTGGGCATTCACCTTACCGTAGCGGCGTTTTATGCGCTCTATTTCATCATCCATCATCTTATCGGTAACGGATATTTTGTAGCGGGTAAGGTGGGCTTTGGTTTTGATCGGGTCTATTTCAAATTCCGGCTTTATACCTATCTCGAAAGAAAAGTCAATGTCTGCCGGGTTGTTGAAGTCTAATTGTTGCCTGTTCTGGTCAGGGAGTACCATTGGCTGCGCAAAAATGGATAGCTTTTCATCCCGCATATAGGCTTCGAGCTTCTTACCTGCGGCGCGTATCACTTCTTCGTTGAATATGGAAGCGCCATGCATTTTGCGCAACATGCCGCTGGGTACCATACCCTTGCGGAAGCCGGGTATATTCGCTGTTTTGGCGTATTGTTTAAGGTTTTTTTCAAAGGAAGGCATGTAATCGCCTTTTTCCAGTTTCACGGTTAGCTTATCATGTAGCGTACCAATATTTTCGCGTGTTACCGTAGCCATAGTTAAAATTACTTTTGTGGTTAATAAAATAGCCGGGTCCCGGGTAAACCGGGATCCGGCTGGAGTTTCAAAAAAATGCAAGTGATGGATTTTGACCCAACAGCCTCCTAGCATCTAAATCGTTGTTAACTGCTATAAACGACTTAAAGTAAATGCTTTTATAGATTATTATTCTTGTATTTTTGTTTTGATAGAGTAACTGAAACACCAGTACTCGTGCAAAATTTTTAAGGCTGCAAAGATAACGGAATTTGCCGGAGTTAAAAAAAATAAGACAGGGCACTCCAGGGCATACGTATTTAAATTTTTAAACCCGAAGACTTGATATTATTTGCTTATGTATGGTGAAATAATACCACCCATCGGGGCTAACATCAACCGCGAATGGACGCGAGTTAACCCCCGGCCCTAAAGGGAGATGTAACGTAGGCGCGAGCCGACCACCCCAGCCAGTCGCTGGCTCCTGGCATCCCCTCCTTGAAAAAAGGAGGATAGTGAGTGGCGTAGGTGCGAGCCAACCGCGACAGTCAGTCGCGGGCTCCTGTCACCCCTTCTTAAAAACCTACCGTGGACCAACAAGTATTTCTTTGGTAGTATAGTATGCCCCATTCGGGGCTATCTTTTTGTAGCAATCGTGTCATAAAACAGGTGTGTGCCCCATCGGGGCTAACATCAACCGCGAATGGACGCGAGTTAACCCCCGGCCCTAAAGGGAGATGTAACGTGGGCGCGAGCCGACCACCCCAGCCAGTCGCTGGCTCCTGGCATCCCCTCCTTGAAAAAAGGAGATAGTGAGTGTGTGGCGTAGGTGCGAGCCAACCGCGACAGTCAGTCGCGGGCTCCTGTCACCCCTTCTTAAAAACCTACCGTGGACCAACAAGTATTTCTTTGGTAGTATAGTATGCCCCATTCGGGGCTATCTTTTTGTAGCAATCGTGTCATAAAACAGGTGTGTGCCCCATCGGGGCTAACATCAACCGCGAATGGACGCGAGTTAACCCCCGGCCCTAAAGGGAGATGTAACGTGGGCGCGAGCCGACCACCCCAGCCAGTCGCTGGCTCCTGGCATCCCCTCATTGAAAAAGGAGGAGAGTGAGTGTGTGGCGTAGGCGCGAGCCAACCGCGACAGTCAGTCGCTGGCTCCTGGCATCCTAAAAACAGGACGGGAGTGTGTTGCGTAGGCGCGAGCCGACCACCCCCCAGCCAGTCGCCGGCTCCTGTCGCCCCTAA
>JABDBX010000078.1 GCA_013288445.1 Bacteroidota bacterium | reverse complement strand
CCGACGTCGGGCTAATCGTACAATATTCATTGGCCGTATCTCCGGGAACCAGCCACGTAGTCGTAGGTAAAATAAGAGTATAATTGATACAGTATTGCGGTGAAAGAACTGACAGGTCGCTAAATTTCCAGGTGATTAAATTCCCGGCTATAGTGCTAGGGTGCGGAAAAGCGCTTGCAAAAATATACTTTGGGCTTATCTGCAAAGTGACCGTTGCGTTTTCTGGTGCACAGTTACTATTGCCAACAATAATGCTACCGCTTGCCACGTGCCGACCGGTAGACTGAGTGCTGTTTACGGATAGATCAAAACCAGCAGGCGTACCACAGGTAAACGCCACATACTTAGTCTGGGAGTTATCTTGCGCCTGGATTGTATCCGTAATAACTCCCGAAACCGGGTAGCTTGCAACGAAACCTGTCGGCGCTGATAATACCCTGAATGTGTATATATCGCCCGTATTCCCGTAAGCTGTATAATACATACCACTTGTTGCAGAAAGGGTATTGATGACTGTACCGTTAGAATCCACCTCAATGGTTACCGGTTGGGTGAAATAAGCTTCGTTGGTGTCTTTAATAGAATTACCGTTGGCATCATAATAAAATTTCACTGGCACTGTGTTGCATAGCTTTGATTCATATGAATATTTAACTGAATCAACAGGCATAGAGCCACAATATAAAACATGCTTTACTGTGTAAGTACCGTTATTTTGATAAGAATGTTCCAGGTTAAGTTCTTTTTTTGCCGCCCCGGTGTCCGTAAACAAACTGATATCAGAAATGCCATCCCCAAAATAGGTTAGTAGTTTTGTTGCAGACGGTTCCGCCAAAACACTCACATGAATTCCATCACACAATTTTTCTAAATAGACATTGAAACTGTCTGAAACTGAATTTGAAGAATTGAATACTTTTCTTATTTTGTTCGACAAATCTCCTATATAAATATTGTTGCCGGCATCAATTGCTACTGCTGTGGGGCCAGATATTACCGCCGATAAGGGGTTGCCAAAATCACCACTGTCAGAGATGGCCGCCCCCAGCCCAAATCCGTTCCTTCCATTACCGGCAACCGTACTGATTATTCCAGAGGTACTCACTTTACGGATTCGATTGTCGGTATAATCCGCAATATAAATATTACCTAAATTATCCAGACACAAATTGTCAGGGCTATTTAACCCGGCAGCAGTAGCCGGGCCGCCATCTCCCGAATAGCCGGATATTGCACCACCCGCAATAGTCGTAATAGTGCCACCTACGCTTACTTTACGAATACGGCTATTCCCTGCATCTGCAATATATAAATTACCAATTGCATCAACGGATATTCCTAATGCTGCATAAAATTGCGCAGCTGTAGCTGACCCGCCATCACCACTATATCCAGTACCAAGAGCATAATTACCCGCAACAGTTTTTATTATACCCGACGTATCTATTTTTCTTATAACTTTATACTCAGCAGTATAGATATTCCCATATAGATCAAGGGTAATAAACATTGGGTTTAGTTGAGCGGCAGTAGCTTGCCCACCATCACCTGAGTAGCCGGAGATACCATTTCCTGCTACGGTAGTAATTATGCCAGACCGACTTATTTTTCTCACCACATAATTTCCATTATCACAGAAGTAGATATTTCCAACCTTATCCGTAGTCAGGCCATATGGATTTGAAAGTTTTGCAGCGGTAGCCGGACCGCCATCACCTGTATAACCGGGCAACCCTGTCCCTGCAATAGTTGTAATGATACCCGACGAATTAATTTTACGTATCACATTTCTTGCGCCATCAGTAAAATATATGTTCCCCAACGCATCGATAGCAATACTCAATGTCCTATCAATTGGAGCAAGCACCGCCGGCCCGTTGTCACCTGAATATGTATATTCCTCTCCCGTCCCACAAATCGTAGTAATTACACCATTTTGCGCACTGCACGTCGCATCCAAGAGTACAAAACTAATAAAAAACGCAAGTAGAAAATAGAGCTTTCTCATAGGGTATGGCGTTAATACACTATAAATTTACTAATTCCAATCTAAAAACATAGGCAAAAAGAGAATATTTTTTTGCTTGCTCAAAACCCCACTGGTCCAGGCATCCCGCTTGGTCCCACTATGCCGAAGCGTCACGCTTCCGAGAAACGAGACACGGTACATCAGCGAAAACCAAAACCATCAGCTTCATCAACCGTACAGAAATCTGCAAACATTGAGCCAATATTGTTATGATGTGCTTTCGCCGAACCGCAGCAATGGAGCATTAAAAAAAGATTGTGGATAAATACCCGTTTATTAAACCTTCGCAATCCGTACCTTTGCGCTCCATAACACACTCATGGATTCTTCAGTAAAAATATTTTCGGGCACCGCATCTAAGTACCTGGCGGAAAAAATTGCAAAGCACTACGATAAGCAAATTGGCGATCTGAGCATTCAGAAATTCAGTGATGGAGAGTTCCAGCCTGTATTTAATGAATCTGTTCGCGGCGATTATGTGTTCCTGGTGCAGTCCACGTTTTCCCCGTCAGACAACCTGATGGAACTACTGATGATGATAGACGCAGCACGCCGTGCATCGGCAGGCTATATCACAGCGGTGATCCCGTACTTCGGTTTTGCCCGGCAAGACAGGAAAGACAAGCCCCGCGTAGCTATAGCCTCAAAGCTGGTGGCCAACCTGCTCACCGTGGCGGGCGCCAACCGGGTGATGACCATGGACCTCCACGCCCCACAGATACAAGGTTTTTTTGATATACCCGTGGATCACCTCGATTCTTCTGCAATTTTTATACCCTATATCGAAAAACTTAAGATAGAAAACCTTATCTTTGCCGCCCCCGATGTGGGTAGCACCAACCGGGTACGCGAAGTAGCGAAGTATTTTGAAACAGATATGGTTATCTGCGACAAGCAACGCAAACGCGCAAACGAGATAGCCTCCATGACCGTAATAGGTGATGTAACAGGCCGTAACGTGGTGCTGATAGATGATATATGTGATACGGCGGGTACCCTGTGCAAGTCGGCGGCAATACTTAAGGAAAGGGGCGCTTTATCGGTTCGGGCGTTTTGCACCCACCCAGTCCTCAGCGGTAATGCTTACGAAAACATTGAAAACTCGGAACTGGAAGAATTAGTGGTTTGCGACACCATACCACTGAAAAAGGAATGCAGTAAGATAAAGGTATTGACCACCGGAGAACTATTTGCAGTTGCCATCCGCAATACTTTTGAAAATAAATCAATAAGCTCTTTGTTTATTCATAGTAACCGTAAGTAATGGCTCAATGGCTGTGGTTCGGCGAAAGCTCACCATGACAATGGTAGCTTTAGACTCGCGACCATCTACTATTTACTAACGACTATCTACTAAAAAGCAGCTTTCGACTTTCTACTTACGACTTTAGACTAATTAAAACGACTGTTTATACAAAAAAATCCGCCCCCAAATGGGCAACCTTTATTATTAAAAACGATTTCAACGACCGGATGTTTGGCGGATAAGCGACCGGCGCTGAAGGAACAAAACACTACAAATGAAAAGTGTAAAAATTGAAGGTACCAAAAGAAGCGACCTTGGCAAAAAAGCTACACGCCATCTTCGTTCTGAAGAAAAAGTTCCGGCCGTAATATATGGCGGTAACGAAACTATCCATTTCAGCGCACCTGTTATGGCTTTCCGTACACTCGTGTACACACCCGATTTCCAGATCGCAGAGATAGCGATCGGTGGCAAAAACTACCGGACCATCATGAAGGACATCCAGTTCGACGTGGTTACCGATGAGCTGAACCACATAGACTTTTTAGAGCTGGTGGAAGACCGCAAGGTTGTTGCCACATTGCCTATCAAGTTTCACGGTCAGCCACAGGGCGTAAAAGACGGCGGACGTCTGGAGCTGAAGATCAAAGCGCTTCATGTACGTACCCTGCCTAAGCACCTTACGGAGCACATTGATGTGAACATTGACAACCTGCAACTGCATGGCAACATCCGTGTTCAGGACGTGAATGCACCAAACATGGAGATTCTTAACTCTCCCCGTGTGCCTATAGCATCTGTAGTTACAACCCGCGCACTCCGCCAGGCCGATACAGAAGCAGCAGCGGCCCCAGCAGGTAAAGCAGCCCCGGCAGCAGCAGCTAAAGCAGCGCCAGCCGCAGCAGCAGCCAAACCAGCGGCTAAGAAATAATATTGAATTTAGTTATAAAGAAGCAGGCTGTCTCCGTGTGAGGCAGCGTGTTTTTTTTATAATAGTAACCAGCTATCAAAATTGTCAAATTACCTGGTCGAAGCTGACTTCTCGTGATGGTAATTCCCCCTTGCGGGCAAGCCTTGTGCGGAAGCGAAGGGGGGGTAGGGGGATGGTGTTTCTCCGCTTTTTGTTTCCCCCCTGTCTGTCGCAGCATATTATGTGGAAATAATTAATTTATTTACTTCTTTTGTGGTAGAAATTTCTCCACCACAAGGTG
This sequence comes from Bacteroidota bacterium, assembly GCA_013288445.1. Classification (GTDB taxonomy): domain Bacteria; phylum Bacteroidota; class Bacteroidia; order Chitinophagales; family Chitinophagaceae; genus Nemorincola. Next base: position 9,894 of record JABDBX010000078.1, on the reverse strand, counting down.
CCAAAAACTGGCGCGATCTTTTTTATTAGCGATTAAATTTATATAAAGCCAATCCTAGCAGTTTGTTTTTAAATTTACAGGATATTTAAATGGCCGATAAACCGACTGATATGCTAAAGAAAATGTGGCTCATTTTGTTGCTTAACTTGTTTCTTGCCAACTGTGCAAGTGGCCCCGATCATGAAAAATGTATAAATTTTGTGGTCGCGCTGCAGGAGCCACTTCATGTGAGCATGGGTGTATTCAATAATTACCTGACGGTGATGAAGAAAATCATAACACAAGAGCAGGCAAATGGCTGGAAAAGCGCAGATTCCACTTTACGGGACTCCCTGGAACTTTATGACAAAATGCTTGCTGCCAATAATGAGCAGCATATGGGCAAACTTCAATCGCTAAATGAAATTGATAATAATTTAAAAGTAAAACAAGAAACACTCTATTATCTTTCCATGGTTGATCCCGTAATGAAAGAAGCCACTCCATTCCTGAAGTTATTATGCAAAGACGGCATAAGCAGTTTTAATAAGGGAACGTTTGAAGATATAAATACAAAGGCGCAAAAACTTATACTCCTGGGAGATGAGTTGGTTGATCACCTCTCACAATTCCAGGCAAAATACAAAATAACAGATGATGAACTGCATAAGCATGGCTTATCCTATCTGCCTGAAAAAATTCAATAGCTGTATGGATGTATCAGATGACAGCAGGAGAACAGGAGCAAAAACGATGAAAGCATGTAGCACCATTTGAATAAATCTGCTAATTTCTGAATTTTGTATCTGATAACCGAAAAACATCCGTCAATTTCTTCAAATATTTAATGAAAAAGTTCGGAAATAATCCAACAGGACTACGAAGGTCAGAGTGGGTGTGAGTTAGGGAGTGTCCCGGCGAAACCCACTCTGGCCTTTTCTTCATTACTCACTTTCACACTCACACTTTCATGTTTGATTTTGAAAATCTTGAGGTTTACAAAAAGGCCAAAGCCTTCAACACAACCGTTTGTAAAAAGTTGCTCGGAGTGAACACCTTAGATAGCGTTACCAAAAACCAATTAAGGAGGGCTTCTCTGAGCATTGTTGGAAAATATCTATAAAAGCTGAAAAACATTCGCCAGTTTCTTCAAATCCTCAATGAAAGGTTCGGGAATAATCCAATTGGGAGGACGTATTATTGAAAACCACTCGTATATTCGTTATGCAATGACGTTGTCACAAAAATTCAATAAGATACAAGCAGATAAGTTTTCCTTTGCAAAGAGAAGTATATTTGCGCGAGACTTTGCAAGGGAATGTGGCGCATGCTCAATGTTTGATGATAATTTTGGTTTGGGAATTCCGCCAAATTTGACACCGGAAAATCAGTTAAGAGGGGTTTTCGTGGAGATAGTGAGGCGCGATGGCTTATTCCTTTTCAATATTAGTGGCGTTGACTTGTTGAAAGCAAAAAAAGGATTTATTGATTACGAAGAGGCTGCAATCAATGGGCAAATTACTGAATGGGAGTTGTCTGTTATACTAGCAAATAAGGACTACCTTAAAAAATGTATCTTTTACAATGGAAAAGTTAGATTCAAAAAAAACAATACTATGGAAATCAATAGCGCGATAGTAGGGGCGAAGCTTAACGAAATTCAAAAGAAGGCTGATGAAGTTAAACTGTTTTTTGAACATTCTGCAACGCATAAAATATATGTGTTGACTTTTGAAGGCTTACTTTTTGAGACATCCACGCCATCTTTGGACAGGCGTGTAAAAAATATAGAGTTGGATGATGTTCTCGGTTTCAGAGTAATATCTCAATTGCGAACCTTGCATAAAAATCCCACGAACTACCGTCAGTTATTCATCAGGATGGAAGGATCGACTGATGACAATAAAATAGAGCTGTTGGGCGCTTTGAAGAATTACAAATTATCTCAAAAACGCCCGAAAACAGATCTTCAAAGTTGAGCAGAAAACTGGGACTACTGGAATTTAATTGAAACGCCCTGTAGTCTTGCACTACAGAGCGTTTTTTTTGTTTGTCCGTTAAAAGATGGAAATCAATATCACGGCTGGCGAATATGAGAAAGTGCCGAAAGTGGCTTTGAGTTGTCGATTGATGGCTAAAACCAGTGTAAAGGCTAATCTGTCTTTACTATATCATCTACGACTATAATAGCGCAAGTATTGGGCGTTACATAATGCCAGTTCAATTTCACACTAATTGGGAAAGTGGCTGTTGAAAGATCAATTCCACTGCTGGTGGGTAACGTATTAAATGTAGTTCGCGCTGCTACTCCGTCTATAACAATCCAATAGGCGCCGCCGCATGACGTCATAAAAGGGCTCGGCCCCTTTATTGTCCCCGTATTCATATAGCTTGTTGTGCTGCTGCTTTTTTTGCAGGAAGGAGCGATAAATGCAATGGCAAACACGAAAATCAGTAGATTTTTCATAAGTAGTTTTTTTAGGTACTGCAAGTTAAGGAATATGATGAAATAAAAATAAATAAATCAATTTATTTTTTGCACCACGAGTAATACCCTACTGAGGCACCATATGTATGGATAGCAGAACACCCAAGAGCGAATATTTTGTATAATGATGCACTGGGGAACACTGCTGGCCCAGTGACATTAGACGTTTTCGCGACGGTAAGGGCTGACGGCATGATTTTTCTAATTTTCACTAGAAAACCAACACTATGTCTCAAAACAGCCAGGACCGTAAGAAAGCTTACGATGAACAAGATAAAGAAATAAACGACCTGCAAGCCAAATACAAGGTAGATATGCAGGAAGTGCTAAATGCGGTAATAGACGCAGACAACAACCTGGAGAAAGCTGAGGACTACCTGAAGAAAAGAACCAAGCAATAAAAGAAACCTTCGGGTACCCGGAAAAGCAAAAACGTATTGGATCGCCGCCACTTGTGGGTGGCTTTTTTTTGCCTGCATGTTCGCACATCCTTCATTTTTAGAAAACCAATGGTAAATCGGCGCAGGTTTTTTAACTTTATACAAATATTCGGTATGCGGGTTTTCTTTGGTTTCATTTTTGGTTTCATTTTTTTATGTGGCAATAGTGGTTTTTCACAACAGGCAAAGCCTAAAAGGTTCACTGCGGCGCTTATGGGTACAGTAGTGTTGCGAGATGTGGCGGACAAATACAATGCAGAGGTTTCGAGCATGGAAATGCCCGACCCTGATGCGAGTACTGAACAGAAAAAACTGCAAGAGGTGAAAAGCCTGATAAAAAAAAGGTTCCCTAACACCAGCCGACAAGGTGCCTCTGGAATGAGAACGTCCTCATCTGTAATGCCGCCAACGGTGGCCCTAAGTTTTGTCGCCGATTCCTCGCCGCAGATACCGCCCGATAACTATATGGCCGTGAGCAATGGCCAAAAAGCCATGACGGTAATGAATGGCACGGTAACTGTTCACGATGCTACCACGGGGGCGTATCTGTACCGTAAGACACTACTTCCATTTACGGCAAGCGTGGGGTTAAACAATACCCCCGCCCATAACGTTAATTACCGGTACGACCCTAAAGTGGTGTATGACCCAGTTGCAGACCGGTTTATTTGCGTTATGCTCAACAGCACCGATAGCTTTAACTGGATAATAGCGGGGTTTTCCACGAGCAACGACCCGGCAGGGGGCTGGAATTTTTACAAATTCTTTGGCGATTATACCGGCGATACTACCTGGTTTGACTACCCGGCAATTTCCATAACCCAAACTGAATTCTTTCTTACCGGCAACAAAATATTCTTCGACAGCAGTTGGCAGGGCGGGTTTCATAGATCGCTTATATACCAGATGCGCAAGCAGGATGGCTATGACGGGAATCCGCTGCTAACGTACCAGATATGGGACAGCATACAATATAACAATCACTTCCTTCGGTGCCTATACCCGCTCAACCCCAGCGATGCCGTGCTGGGGCCGAGCCAATATTTCCTTTCCAACCGGAACTTTGACCTAAGTAATGATACTGTGTTTATTGTGACTATACCGGACACTATTGGAAGCGCAAGCGCGACGCTTACGGTAACGCCGGTTGCGGGCAGCGGGGCCACTTACGGCGCACCGCCTGATGCACGGCAGCCAGATACCAGCCTCACCCTCGCTACAAATGACGCCAGGGTGCTTGGCGGGTTCATAAAAGACAACGAGATACAATTTGTAAATGCTTCGGTTGACCCGTCCAACGGTTGCTCGGCGGTATATCATGGGGTCATAGATAATTTTACTACAACCCCTGTTATGACTGGCCAGCTATTCAGCATAGATACGCTTGATTTTGGCTACCCCAATATTTCTTATGCCGGCCACATGGGCAGCAGCATACAATCCATTATTTCGTTCAACTATTCGGGCCCGCATACTTACCCTGGGTATGGCGCCATACTGTACGACGGCGCAAATTTATCGGACATGCTCGTTATTAAAAGTGGCGACAGCACCATAAATATGCTGGCGCAGAAAGAACAGCGCTGGGGTGATTACAGTGGTTCGCAGCCCGACTGGACTACGCTTGGATCGGTGTGGGTGGAAGGTATTTATGGCCGCAAAAACCGCCAGTATGGAAATTTCATGGCCAAACTTGCATCCCCCTACCCTGTTGGTGTGCCAACCGTGCCGCAGGCTACAGCAGCACCCTCTGTACTGTACCCAAACCCCGGATTGGAATACATAAGCTTCGAATTTAACGTAGCAAAAGAACAGGCTTTTAGCTTTATTATTTATGATGTTGCTGGCAAAGTAGTGGATAAGATAGCAGATACCTATTGCCATGATGGCAAAAACGTGATCAGGTTCAACATACTACCACTGCAACCCGGCAACTATTTTCTGAAGGCGATAGGCGCCAATGGAGAAAGCATAGAGGTCCACTCGTTTATTAGGAAGTAGGCGGCTACACCATGTCTATTGTTATCTTCTGTTTCCGCGACCATGTAGAGATTTTGTGGTAGTAGGCAGTTGCCAGTTTATTAAGATCCCTTTTAAATGGGCGCCTGCGGTCGTGCGGCACATAGAGCAGGATGCGGTTGCGCTCTGTAATAAATTCGTTGGTAATATCCTGTATAGTGATAACCGCAGTGGCATTAGAATGCAATATGATTTTCTTAAACCATATGGTTAGTTCGCAGTAGTTGTGATAATAATCTAAAAGCTCTCTTTCAATGACTGTAGTCATAAAAAATTTGCAATTTATATCCGCTAAGGATATGAAATTAATAGTAAATGTAACTATGTTTATTTGAATAGTCAAGATGTCAGGCAGTTTTTTTTCTTAATGCAGGTGTTGGAGCCTAAACGAGCGTGTGCTGACTTCCACTTTAAGGGTGGAACAACGGGCATTAGGTTGCGATTTTGAAAGGAGACATTTTTACCCTAACTTTGGGTAAAATGTCTGATTATGACAGTTGTTGCAGCAAAAACGGCAAAGCCAAATCCAACCCCGAACATTGTTTCGGTTGTAAACGATTATCTGAAACGTAACGAGCCGTCCAGCATCATCACTTGGGCCATGCTGGGTGGGAAACACTTTATGGTAGCCCGGCCATCGTCTAATATCGACTTTGTAACGGCAAGCACCAAAGGCATTACAAAGCTTTCTGTGCTCAACCTCGCCGAGGTACTTGATGTGCCTATGAAGGATATGGCGGTACTGCTCAATGTTTCTTACAAAACCCTGGGCAGGAAAAAGAAAACAGACCTGCTGGATAGTATTTCTTCCTCCCTTTCGATTGAAATAGCCAACACGATAGCTAAAGGTTTGTCGGTTTTTGAAGATGCGGACAAACTGAACCGGTGGCTGCATAAGGAGAACAAGGCATTGAAAAACCAAAAACCTTTTGACCTGCTGAATACACCTACAGGCATTAAACTGGTGAACCAGATCTTAGGACGAATTGAAGAAGGTGTCTATTCATGATAACCTACCGCATTGCTAAGAAAAAGCACCGGTCGCTCGATCTGTCTGGGACTGGAGCATACAACGAAGGGGGACGGTGGAATAATGCAGGCACTTACGCCCTATACACCAGCCAGAACCAAGCGCTCGCAGCGCTGGAGCTTTTGGTGCATGTGGAAGAATCGGAGTTACCTCCGCACCTGTTTATTATGACCATTGAAATAGCCGATACCGCCCCCATTTACGAAATAAAAGACGCCGACCTACCAAAAGACTGGCGGATGCCCGAAAATATAGCCTTGAAAACAATTGGCGATAACCTGCTGAAGGGCAACAAATATATAGCTATCAAAGCCCGGTCGGCAGTTATGCCAAATGAGTATAACTATATCCTCAACCCGCTTTACCCCGATTATAACAACCTGGTTAAAGTAGTAGGCGTTGAGGATTACGATATGGATGCACGGTTGCTGTAGGGCATGTATTTGCCATTTTGCACAACCATTTGTGCAAAATTTTAGCATTATTGCACAATTGGATGTGCAGTTTTAAGTATATTTGCACAAACAATTGTGCAATGGTCAATCTTTTAGAACAATCGGAGAATTTATTGGCACACATCCCGCTCACCTTTAAACGCTACCTGTTTGATGAGATCAGGTGGAATAATCGTTTGTTGGGTATCAAAGGGGCAAGGGGTACTGGTAAAACCACCATGCTGCTACAGTGGCTGAAATTGCAGGACCTACCTGCCGCTACTGCTGCCTATTTTTCATTGGATGACCTTTATTTTACACAGCATTTTTTGAAGGATACCGCCAGGGAATTTTATTTACAGGGCGGTAAGCTGTTGATACTGGACGAGGTTCATAAGTACAAAAACTGGTCGGCAGAAATAAAGAATTGCTATGATTTTTTTCCTGACCTGAAAATAATATTTACCGGCTCGTCTATAATAGATATTTCAAGGCAGGAAGGCGACCTGAGCAGAAGGGCGCTTATTTATGAGTTGCCCGGGCTTTCTTATAGGGAGTATCTGTCTATGAAAGGCATAATAAATATACCGGCAATAGGCCTTAATGATCTGCTAAATAATGCAAGCGATCTTAAAAAGACGCTTCCGAAAGATTTCAGGCCATTGCAATACCTTGATGAGTATTTGTCAACCGGGTATTATCCCTTTGCAATGGAAGATGCCGGTTCGGCGCACCAGCGGATAAACCAGTTGGTAAGGACTATTGTAGAATACGATATGACCGAACTAAAAGACTTTGATATCAGGAGCGCAAAAAAACTATTGCAACTTATTTATGTAATTGCCCAGCAAGTACCTTTCAAACCGAATCTTACTGCACTGGCGGCAAAGACCGGCATACACAGAAACTCGCTGAATAATTATCTGAATTACCTGGAGCAAGCTAAAATACTATCCCTGCTCTATCCGGCTGGTAACAGTGTAGCCGTTTTACAAAAGCCGGAAAAGGTATTTTTGAACAATACAAACCTATTGTTTGCATTGGCGGACGAGCAAGTGGAAAAAGGCACCACCCGTGAAACCTTCTTCTTATCGCAGTTACCGGCAAAGCATAAAGTGCACATGCCCAAGGAAGGCGACTTTATAGTGGACAACAAATATGTTTTTGAAGTAGGTGGAAAAAATAAAAGCACCGCCCAAATAAAGGGCGTCAAAAATTCATTCGTGGTGAAGGATGATATTGAAACCCCGGTTGGCAATGTGCTGCCGCTGTGGATGTTTGGGTTGTTGTATTAAGACTATATCAAATTAAATTAGCACTTGCAGCATTCCTTTGGAACATCGGAGAATTGGAAGCATCTTTATAACTCCAAAATATCTCGCATGACAGAAAATCAAGGTATTGATGAAATAAATAACTCGGCCTTTCGTTTCGTGGGCAATTTAGTTCCATTTAAAGGACAACCAGAAACTGTCACGGAAGAAAACAAAAATTTAAGGGGAGATGGCACTGAGATGATATTGGACTTAGGCGAAATTGACAACTTCGAAATTAACCCAATAAGCCCAATTGACGGTAAACTAAACTCAAAATACAGATCGGTAAAGGGTAGAATTATTGGAATTGATGAAAACGGGTTCATTGAATTTGCTGCGATGATTGAGAATATTCAACAATTGCCTGCATTCTTCGCTAAATGTGATTTCAATTTTTTAGTCCAAAACACTTTCGATTGGATAATTGATATCTATATAAATGGCAGAGCCCCAATAATGTTAATTGACTATTTGAGAGAAAAAATAGAAAATGAAAGCAAAGAACATACACTTTACTTCAGGATTGACGGAATTCAAATGGAAGATGACTTTGCAATTGGCAATTGTCAAATTACATTTATTTCCGACCAATCCATTGAAGGTTTTATAAACAGTTATCTACAAAAAAAAGAGGCAGTTAATATAGATGAAATAAGAACAGGCTATCAAATAATGAAAGGAGTAAACATAAAAGCATCTATTACTTCAACAAGCGACAACGCTAAAAATATTTGTTTACGGGAGGCAGAACTTTCAATGGATGTGCTAAAGTGTTTTTTGGGAGGGTACTCTCTAAATCAATATTACGCGATACCTGATTTAGAGCATAGAAAAAATGGGGCTGCGAGGCTGTCCTATTGGGTCTTTGCAAGCGAAGTTGTCCCATCGGCTCCAGATTTCAAGAATTTGGGGGGATTTATTGCGCTCCCCATTGACAATGCGTTTATCGCCGAAGCAAAGAAACGTGGAATTGAGATTTTCTCCAATTTCATTAAAAAGAAATTTACTGATTCTTTGTATTCAGAAATCACAGATGCCATTCAACGTTTTGCAAAAATTATATCGACTTCAAATAACTACGAAAAAGTCGTTAAGGCAATCTCATTATTGGAAGGTTGCATATTAGAGCGATCAAATAAAAGCAATGGAAACGGGGAAGGGAAAATTAAGAAGTATGTCTTACCAAAGCTGACAACAAATCAGATACAAATTTTCGAAAAATCAATACGCAAAGCATATCATGTACGGAATCTCTATGTGCATAATTCTACTGAAATACCCTTGAATGAACAAGATTTATGGGTCTTGTTAGAGATTGTTCGCCTTTTCATTATTAAGCTCATAAATTTACACGAATCAGGGAAAAGGCAATTCGAGACAATTCAAGATTTCTTTTTAGTAACATAATCCCCCAAAGTCCCCCCGATACGGACAATCTTCCCGAAATATAAGTAGCAGGCTGGAGCATAAACCTTAATTATGTCCTGTGAACGACAGTTCATTGCATTCAGAGTTTTCTGGAGGACTAAGTTAATTAAATAAAATAGTAATTTTGTAAAAAGAGACGATAATGGAAGAGGTTATTTTTTTAGTTGAGGAAAGTGACGATGGTGGATATATAGCTAAAGCGCTGGGGGTATCTATATTTACAGAAGCTGACACCCTTGAACTACTACGGGAGGCGGTGAAAGAAGCTGTCCATTGCCATTATGATGATAATAAAACCCGACTTATACGCCTGCACGTGGTGAAAGAAGAAGTGTTTGCGGCATGAAGTTACCCCGGGACATAAGCGGTACGGAGTTGGTGAGGGCTTTAAAATTCTTAGGCTACAAAGAGGTGCGCCAAGTAGGAAGCCATATACGCTTAGTGACGATGACAAAATAAATACCACCATTTGACTTGTTCTTTTCCATTTCTGCTTCGTCCCAAAAGTCCTTAAATAGCTCACTATTCGCGGATTTTGTGCCTTGCATAAAAGAAAAATAACTCCGCCAAATAGTGGTATTTATTTCGCCAACGTCACTTAACTACTCAACATAATGGCGAACACCATATTACAATACCAAACACAATCCAATAAGAACAGGCACGCTTTCCGGCATTATAGGTGACGTAGCTGCTCATTTTATACTTCTCGCCGCATAAGTTTGTGCAATGATAAACGGACAAGCCCGATAGGGCTTAA
>JABDBX010000077.1 GCA_013288445.1 Bacteroidota bacterium | reverse complement strand
TGCGAAGTGACGATAGTGAGCAACGGGCGGGAAGCGGTAGAAAATGTTAAGAAGCAACAATTCGACCTCGTGCTGATGGATATACAGATGCCGGAAATGGATGGCATCACGGCTACCAAGCTTATCAGGACACTGAGCGTACCGGAAAAATCGCTGGCAGATAGGTCACTGATAACCAAGAAGATAAAGACACTGAATGCTAAGGATAAATCAACTATACCTATAATAGCGCTTACTGCCAATGCCCTGAAGGGCGATGGACAGCGGTATATGAACATTGGCATGAATGGCTATATCTCTAAGCCTTATACTGAAGAAAAACTGTTTGGCATTATTAATAAGGTCATAAAGACCAATGATAAGCTGCGCCTGAAAGTGAAGCCAAAACAGCGGCCGGCGGAAGACGCCGCAGAGGAAAAAACAGAAAGGCTATATGACCTTGTAATGATTAATACTATTGGGAAGGACGACCCTGCATTTGTAAAAAAGATCATTACCATATTTGTAGAAACCATGCCGGAAACAGTTGCGAACATGGTTGATGCAGGTAAAGAAAAAAACCTGGAGCAGATCTCCAAGATCGCACATAAAATGAAATCAAGCATAGATCTGTTGGGTATTGCCAAACTGCAACAGCCTATACGGAAATTGGAAACCTATGCTTTGTCGAACAATGATGATTTGCCCGAGCTCATTGACCTGGTGAAAAATACGATGAAAGAAGTATTTGCGCAATTGAAGGAGTTGTAATGGGAGCGAGCATTAGGTTACAGTGGATGTATCGAAAATGTAACGATGCTGAAGGCATCAGACGTTTATAGAAAACCTGGTAACAAATGGGTGCCGATGCCGAAGGTATCGCACCACACATTATTGCGAGTTACTCCGTTGCAACGAGGTTCGATACCTTCGGCATCGGCACATACAACCTAATACTTTCTATAAACGTTTGATACCTTCGGCATCAATCTCCATTTGGCTAGTTTAATAATCTGGATCTTTTTAGTTTTAACTTTTAACTTTTAACTTTTAATGTCTTTTCAAGGAATACCGGTACTCAATTATCACGCTATAGACAATACCGGGAATATGTCCCCTTCGCGCAATGTTTCTGTTTCATTGGCTTCATTTAAAGAACAGGTGGAGTGGTTGCATAAGGAAGGCTACAAGCCTTTGATGGAGGAAGAATTGCGGTCGGTTGTTTTAGCAGGGAAGCCCCCTGCCGGGAAACGGGTACTTGTAACATTTGATGACGGCTATCTTTCTTTGTATGAATATGCGCTTGATATTCTGTCCCGAAACGGCTTCACGGCAACCCTTTTTCTATCCACCTCATTTATTGGTAAACCTTACGAACAAAATGATTTTGGATTCGTGAACCACGACCGCCAACTTACCTGGGACGAAATAAAAACCCTGTCTGCTGCAGGCTGGTCCATACAGTCGCATGGGTATAATCACATACGATTGAACAGTATGGACACGGAAGCTATAATAAAGGAAGTGACCCTAAGCAAAAGCATCATTGAGCAAAACCTGGGCAAGCCGGTTCATTCTTTTGCATTCCCCTATGGCATTTATACCAATAAGGTAATACAGCAGCTAAAAGCAGCCGGTTATACTTTTGCTTATTCGGTGCATTCCGGAAAACTGTTCCCACGGGCCAGCAAATTCCAGCTACCGAGGATAGAGATCAATAATATGGACACGATGGACACCTTTATTACAAAGGTCACCACCGGCTATATTTCCCCGTCAATCGGCAGGAGAGCCAAAGTTCGTGACATTATTTATGCAAATCCTGCCGTTAAAGATTTCATTGAGCGGTTTACGCCCATGTTTGGCTTTGGGAATCATTGATTCCCAATATGGTAATTGACTTTGCGCCCTCTTTGCGTGATCCTTTGCGTACTTTGCGTGAAATTTCACCGCACCTTTGAGTATTTAAATTAACCATGCAAAGCTTTAAACATGAAGATTTCACTTTGCACTTCCTTACTCGTCTTAATCTGCTTAACGGGCTGTTCCCAGGTAAACCATCAAAATTCAAATCCACCAATAAGAACCGCAGCCCCGCTTAAAAATTTCTTCGGCGTAAACGCTTTTGAATGGGATTTTGAAGACCCTGCCAATGCTATGCAGCTCGATAGCACAAGGCTTGTGGCGATAAGCAGTTTCACAGGCGTGCGTCATTACATGGACTGGGAAAAGCTGGAACCAACCGAAGGGCACTATACCTACAGCCCGGTGCATAATGGCGGATGGAACTATGATACTATTTACCAATGGTGCCGGGCCAGGCACATAGATGTGCTGCCCTGCCTAAAGGCGCTACCGCCCTGGATGGAGGACACGTACCCGAAAGACCAGCAGGACAACGAAAATATACCCATGCGCTATGGCAAAGATCCTTCCGACCCGGCATCATATATAGAGCAGGCAAGAATGGGCTTCCAATATGCAGCGAGATATGGCGACAATAAGAAAGTTGACCATGGGTTACTTCATGTGGACACCCTACCCCGCTGGACCAATGACCCTGTAAACCAAATAAGGGTTGGGCTGGGTACTATTCATTATATTGAATGTGATAATGAACGCGACAAATGGTGGAAAGGGGCAAAGGCGTATCAAACGGGCCGCCAGTATGCGGCAAATCTATCTGCTTTTTACGATGGGAATAAAAACAAAATGGGGCCGGGCGCAGGTGTAAAAAATGCAGACCCCTCAATGAAAGTGGTAATGGCCGGCCTCGCCAACCCATCAACCGACTATGTAAAGGGAATGATAGACTGGAGTAAGGAACACAGGGGACTGAAACCTGATGGCTCTGTTGACCTGCCCTGGGACGTCATCAACTATCACTATTACAGCAATAATGCGGTCGATTATACCGGGAAGGACCAGTCAACAGGGGTTGCGCCCGAAATGTCAAAGGCGGCTGATATTGCCATTGAGTTTATTCGTTTCGCACATCAATATGCCGGCGATATGCCTGTTTGGATAACGGAGACGGGGTATGACCTCAACCAGCAAAGCCCGCAAAAGGCAATTGCCATTGGCAACAAAACTGTTGAAGAAACCCAGGCCGACTGGATATTGCGTACCGGCCTGCTGTACTCGCGACTTGGCATCCAAAAGGTATTCTTTTACGAACTCAATGATGATAATGCAGAAAACGGCGCGAAATTTGCAACCAGCGGCCTTATCAATAAGAATAGGACGAGGCGCCCCGCAGCCAGTTTCCTGTATCAAACCAACAAGCTGTTTGGGGAATACACCTATGTTACCACCATTAATACCAACCCAATAGTGGATAGCTATACTTATCACGGCCAAGCTATGTATATGCTGGTATCGCCTACCCAAACAGCGAAAACAACTACTTATTCATTAAATCTCGGCAATGTTGGTACGGCTTTCATATACCACCCTACCCCCCGAAGCGATAACATGGCGGCAGAAAAAAGAGCAACCCGCAATGGGAAAATTGAAATTACCGTTAGCGAAACTCCTGTCTTTATAACGGCATTTGAAGCCACTAAAAATTCAACAGGAAAATAATAAATTGTTGACTCCTAAAGTATTATTTTTACAACCATCAATCAACACAATACTACTAATTCCGTCTGATGGGGAAACTCAGCTTATCAAGGTTCAACAATAAACATTTTTTAGTGCTCGTGGGAAATGGGCTTATGGCCATTATTGGTCTTGCCACGTCATATATTTTGTTCCATTCTCTAACGCCAGAAAATGCAGGAGTTTATTATGTGCTGCTCAGTTTTGTTTCGTTGTGCGAAGCGGCAAGATATGGACTATTAGCAACCGCTACGGTGAAATTCTATGCGGGGACAGTACCTGACAGGGCTGCTACCGTGCTGGGATCAGTCTGGTTTCTTGCATTGGCGTTAACAATGATTATTCTACTGCTGAACGCGGGAGCTTTGTGTTTCTTACCCTACACCCACAACCAGGAGGTTATTCTGTCAATTAAGTGGATCGGTATTACATACGTGAGTTCACTCCCTGCCGATGTTGTCTTTTGGCGGCTTCAGGCCGACGAAAAATATGGAAAATATGTTTGGTACAGGTTGGTGAATAGCGGCTCTACTATTATTGCTTTTGTTGTCCTTATTGCGCTGCACAAAATGACGTTGGAGAATGCGCTGATTTATAATTTTCTTACTAATTGCCTGTCAAGCTTAATAGGAGTTTTTCTAAATATGTCTGGCTTGAAATATGTTGTAAGGGCTTCAAAAAAGTGCATTTGGGAACTCGTGGACTATGGCAAACATACGCTTATGACAACCAGCTGCTCAGTGCTACTCGGCAGCGCAGATATTTGGATCATCAATGCAGTCCTCGGGCCGGCGGCAGTGAGTATTTACAATCTATCAATGCGTTTTATGGCCTTTATTGACCTTCCCCTGCGCACGTTCATCACGACCGGAATGTCAGAGCTGGCTATACTCCAGAACCACAATGACATGCAGCGATTCACTTATGTATTCAAAAAATACACTGGTATGCTTACCCTTGCGTTTATTCCTGTGGCGGCTGTTGCAATTTTATGTGGCGACATTGTGTTTATGTTGGGCGGTAGCCAGTATCACGGCACAATAGCAGCCAATGCATTCCGGCTGTTTCTGGTCATTGCGATCTTATTTCCGTTCGACCGGTTTAATGGGCTCGCACTTGATCTCATCGGGAAAGCAAAAGTTAATTTTCACAAAGTGCTAATTATGCTGGTGATAAAAGTGGTCGGTGATTTTGCGGGAATAGCTATCTTCCACAATATATACGGCATCGCTTTTTCCTTGTTGCTGGTAACGCTTGCCGGTATATGGTATGGCTACTACCAACTGCGTAAGGACATTACCTACACACTCCCGGGTATCATCACGCTTGGATATGATGAAATGAAGTTGTTTTTACGGAAGAATCTAAAAAGAGCTTGATGAGCGTGTTTCGCACCCGGAAGTGTCCCACACCAGAAAAAGGTGTGGGACACTTTACCGCCCATTGCTAAATCTACCTTAAATCACGTTTATCCGTTTTATTATTATCATTACTTATCCGTACCTTTGCACCTCAAAAAATAAAGGTATAGGGAGAAATAAGCCATATTACATTATTGCGCTTCCACTTCCGCAACCTCTTTCTGTTCTACAATGATTTCAATTAATAATTTATCGCTTCGCTATGGCAAGCGCGTGCTTTTTGAAGATGTGAATATCAAATTCACAGAGGGTAACTGTTATGGTATTATTGGCGCCAACGGCGCAGGTAAGTCCACGTTTCTAAAGATCATTTCCGGCGAGATAGACCCAACTACCGGGCGGGTGGATATTTCTAAGGGCGCGCGTATGAGCGTGCTGAAACAAAACCACTACGAGTTTGACGAGGTGACAGTGCTAGACACTGTGATTAGGGGAAATACGGTGCTATACGATGTAATGAAGGCTAAGGATGCGATCTATGCCAAGGAAGACTTTACAGAAGAAGACGGCATAAAGGCCGGAGAACTGGAAGGTTTGTTTGCAGAAATGGACGGATGGAATGCCGAAAGTGACGCCGCTACCCTGCTTAGCAACCTTGGTATTAAGGAGGAACTGCATTCAAAACTTGTAAAAAGCATAGACGGCAACCAAAAAGTAAGGGTGCTCCTTGCCCAGGCGCTCTTTGGCAACCCGGACATACTGCTGCTCGATGAGCCTACCAATGACCTGGACCTGGAAACAATAGCCTGGTTAGAGAACTTCCTTGCAGACTACGATAAGATAGTATTGGTTGTATCGCATGATCGTCACTTTTTGGATACGGTATGTACGCACGTTGCCGATATTGACTTTGGCAAGATCAACGTATATACGGGTAACTACTCGTTCTGGTATGAGTCCAGCCAGTTGTTGTTGAAGCAGCGCGGCGACCAGAACAAGAAAGCAGAAGACAAAATAGCCGAACTGAAAGAATTTATTGCACGCTTCTCCGCCAACGCATCCAAATCAAAACAGGCTACCAGCCGTAAAAAAGCATTAGATAAAATAAAGCTGGATGAAATGCGCCCATCAAACCGCAAGTACCCGGCTATATTATTCAACAACCAGGTACGCGACGCAGGCGACCAGATAGTGGAAGTGAAAAACCTGGGCAAATCGCTTCATGGAGAGGTTCTGTTCAAAGACATTTCCTTCGACCTGAAGCGTGGACAAAAAGTTGCGGTAATATCTGCTAATTCATTGGCAACCAGGTATTTTTATGCTATACTTGCTGGCGAAGACAAGGAATTTGAAGGGTTTTTCAAATGGGGGGTAACCGTAACGCCTACCTATCTGCCATCTGACAACACCGACTTTTTTAAAGACGATGATAATAACCTCGTTGACTGGCTGCGCCAATACTCGGAAGAGAAAGACGAAACATTTATTCGTGGATTCTTAGGCAGGATGCTGTTTACCGGGGAAGAAACATTAAAGAAATCAACAGTATTGAGCGGGGGCGAAAAAGTGCGCTGTATGCTTAGCCGCATGATGATGATGAAAGGAAATGTGCTGCTGCTCGATGAGCCTACCAACCACTTAGACCTGGAAAGCATTACCGCCCTCAACAATGGCATGAAGGACTTCAGAGGAACAATGTTATTTACCACCCGTGACCATGAATTGGCACAAACCGTTGCAGACAGGGTCCTTGAAATTACCCCCAACGGGCTTATTGACCGCGAAATGTCATTTGATGAATACATGACCAATACACGGGTAAAGGCATTGAGAATGGAAATGTATGGCGGTGTACTTGCATAACGCTTGCTGCGATTCGACCATAAATAAAATAGCCCCGAAAATTCGGGGCTATTTTATTTTATTTAGTATCTAAAACATTACTTCTTAGGAGATCCCGGAGCTGGCGCTGGCGGAGGAACAGCCGCTGGTGGCGCTGCGTTAGGATCAACTGGCTTTGGCTTCACAGTACCCCTGATGTGCAGAACCATTGGGCTTTGCTGTGCATCAGATGTAATGGTAACGTCCTTCATGATCATACCCTGGCGACCCTGGGTAGTATAAGATACATGTATCGTAGCCTTTTCACCTGGCATTACAGGCGTTTGAGGCCATTTAGGAACGGTACAGCCGCATGAGCCATGTGCTTCCTTGATATTTATCGGGCTTTTGCCTACATTCTTAAATTCAAAGTCGGTCTCTGCAAGCGGACCTTCCGGCACTTCACCATAATCATGGGTCTCTTCTTTGAATTTGAATACACCGGCGTTTGGGTTTACGGGCGCTGGGGCAGCAGGCGTTGGCGGAGCCATGTGAGCCTGAGGCGGTGGAACTGGAACAGGTGCTTTGTTATCCTGCGCATTTGCAGCCACTGTGCCTATAGACAGGCATAGGAACGTGAAAAACACTTTTTTCATAATTGTTGTTTTTGTTTTTTGGTTTTAAAAGTAAAGAAAATTTTTGGTTATTGAATAGTTTTCAGGAATTATTAGTTTTAAAGTAACAATTTACCGTTTTATTGAAAGAACGAATTACCATAGTTGTTATCATATTTAAGGCCGCAATCATCAGCATAGTCATCGCATTCCGAGTTAAACACTATGTCGCCTTTTTTCTGCCCGGTGATATAGTTAAAAAATTCTTGTGCTGTTGCTGGTTTGGAGCTTGCATTTAATACAAAGGTCTCACCGGTTGTTATTCTTGTTATCCTTATTTCATCGATCGTAGCATTGCAATTACCTACCATTTTATCTATCGCCTTAAATTTCAGCGCCCCCGATTGGTCTGGCTCCAGCACGCTGCAAGATGATACTGCTTTATGACGGTCTTTTTTACATTTCAGCGATTGCACAATGCATATTTCTATAGGGCTGGGCGTATTGTTGCAAATAAATTCCTTTGCAACATCATTATTCTTAGCCAAAGGCGCTATGACCTTCTTTCCAGTACCTCCCTGTTCAGTAGCACTTGATGTCACTGCCACCTGCGTTGGTTTTCGTCTCGGTTTTGCCACTTGCTTCGGTGCAAGGTCCGAATGCGCGACTGCGTCACTAACTTTACTACCGGCAACGGCAACCTGCATTTTACTTTGTTCAACTACTGCTGCAGGAACTGTATGCTGCTCGATGTGGCTGACAACGGGATGCTGCGTTTCGCCTTGTCCAGTCATTAAATAGGCTATGCAACTGCCACCGGCCAGCAATAACAATGCAGCCGCAACTTTCAGCCATTTATACTTTCCGGGCAGTGGAACAGTTTTTGACGGCTGTAGCGTACGTTGCTGAAATCTTGCCCATGCATCATTTGTGTCAATCGTCGTCTTCGGTGCCAGTTTGTGGCTTTCATCCCAAATCAGTTTGAACTGGTTGTAGTATCGTTCGTTATCTCCGCTTGTTTTTATCCAATTGTTCACCTGCCCGTCCTCTGCTTCAGACGTTTCCCCAAGCAGGTACTTTATCAACAATTCATCAATATTATAATTCTGTTCTCTGTTCACGATACCAATTTTTTCAGGTTAACAATAAGCAGGAATAAAACAGGTAAATAGTCCAGCAATTTTGATCGCAATACCCTCAGCGCCTTACCCATCTGGTTCTCCACCGTTTTCACCGAAATGCCAAGCTCATTAGCGATCGCCCGGTATTTAAGCCCCTCAAAACGGCTTAGCTGGAAGATGGTCCGGCACTGTTCGGGCAACTCGTTTATGGCAACATCTATTTTCTGTTGCAATTCCCTTTGGGTTGCCGGGTCTGTAGTTTCCTGGGCCTGATAAGTATGTGCAGCATGGGCCTGGTAGGCCGCTTTCACTTTTGTATGTTTTAGAAAATTGAGGCATTCATTATGTACCGCCCTGTATAAATAGGCAGTTACAGACTGCTCTACCGAGATATGCTCCTTCCGCTCCCACAACTTATAAAACACGTTCTGCACCATTTCCTCTGCCGTTACATCGTCCTTCAATATACCACAGGCATAGGCATGAAGGTTTTTAAAGTGAGCTTTAAAAACACCTTCAAACATGGCCGGGTTGCCGGTATTTGTAAATTGTATGCCGGCAGTACCATTGTCCATTAGCAAGTTTGGGTATCCCGGTTCAAAGATAATAGCTTCCGCCAACCTGTTAGTATTTCATATAAGACAACGGAAGAAGAGAATACCCCTATTTATTGCAGAAAAAAATATTAAACAGCAATGAAGCGTATCACACAGAGCATACGGATTGAAAATAGTGCTTAAAAATCATTTTTTGTGTTTATTACAAACCCGACGGGTTGACATTATTATAGAATAGTAATCAAATTGAGAAAGAACCCTTGAAAGGGTGGCATTATCGCTCGCGTATAGAAAATATAATATCACCCTTTCAGGGTTTATCGGCGCTTTTTATCCATTTGCTATAATAATATCAACCCTTCGGGTTTACCAAATTTTAGCGCTCATGCCCAAATGTATTACTAACCCTTGGCAGGACTAATAAATATGGTATCCAAAGCCTGCACATCAATATAACCAGGCGCGCAGTCGCCATTCTTAATGAGATATTGGTGATGCAGGGTTGCTTTCCATAGTCCGCTCGCAGAATCGGCCCCGGTTTTGAAGTTATCTATAAGACCTATCGGCAGCGGGTTCTTGGATGTATCCAGGTCACCCCATGTCCATGTCAGGTCTGTGGCAAGATTGCCATAAAAGTTAGTACTATCTGAAAAGCAAATAAGATGTGACGTTTGTTCCTGCTTTACCATAGGGGTCAGATCGTATCCCGGAGCGCCAACAGCTATGCCAATATTATAAAATAAGACCTGCACCTGGTAGTTTGAATTAGCTGACAGGGTCAGATGTGCTTTTGAAAGATCGTATTGATGGGTGTTGGCATTTGGGGTTTTGTCTGTCCACACAGCAGTGTCTTTATCGCCGGGATTATTTACATTAGTGAATACCAGCATCATTGTAGTTGGCTCAAGCCCCGTCATGATCCCACAGCCATGGGGCGTAGGTAAAATATGTATCGGCTTTTTACAAGCAAGCCATGAGGAAACAACGACAATAATAACTAATAGGGCAAATGAATACTTCCTCATAGATGTGTGTTTAATAGATAAAGATATGCATTAAATAAAAATAACTCAAACATTTTGAAGCTGCTAAGTTACTTTAAAGCAAAAACTATACCAAAAATTGACGCAAGTCGGCTATAAAGACTAATTTTGATACCCCAAACGGGATTTTTTTATTTTTTGAGATAATTTTTTAAATAAAAAGTTTTCCCTACCTTTGCAGTCCCTTAAAAATATGGCCAAACAATCTCTCATTAAACAAGACGGAACAATAGTTGAAGCATTGTCTAACGCTATGTTTCGCGTTCGGTTAGAGAATGGTCACGAGATCCTTGCTACTATCTCCGGCAAAATGCGTATGCACTACATACGTATCCTGCCAGGTGATAAAGTGGGTGTGGAAATGAGTCCGTATGATCTTAGCCGCGGCAGGATCATATATAGGTATAAGTAACCCCAGACTCCTCCCGCTAAAAAGGCGGGTCGTTGTGGAGGGGCTTTCTCTTATAGAGAAAAGGGGCGAATTAAACCACAACCCCTAAAGGGGCTCCTCAAAGGAGAGAAAAAAGGGGGATAGTAAAAGAAATAGTATTTAAAAAAGTAAAAAATATACACATGAAAGTAAGAGCATCAATTAAAAAACGCAGCGTTGATTGTAAGATTGTTCGCCGTAAAGGTAGATTGTACATCATCAACAAAAAAAATCCACGTTTTAAACAAAGACAAGGATAAGAAGCGCACCAACCCCAAATCCCTCCCGCTAAAAAGACGGGACGTTGTGCCGGGGCTTTTTGGTTTCGTAAAAAAAAAGTAAAGGAATTAATTCACTAACATAAAATTATCCTCTTTCTTATTATAGAGGTTTCTAAATTTTGAAATTACATGGCTCGTATAGCTGGTATTGATCTTCCGAAAAACAAACGTGGTGAGATAGCGCTCACTTATATTTTCGGCGTTGGTAAAAGTACTGCCCAGTACATTCTTGACAAGGCAGGCGTAAATTATGACAAAAAAGCGATCGATTGGAACGACGAAGAGCAAACTGCTATTCGTAATATCATCAACGCTGAATTTAAAGTGGAAGGCCAACTGCGCTCTGAAGTTCAGATGAACATTAAGCGTCTTATGGATATCGCATGTTATCGTGGTGTGCGTCACCGTAAAGGATTGCCTTTGCGTGGTCAGCGTACCCGTACTAACAGCCGTACCCGTAAAGGTAAGCGCAAGACAGTTGCAGGTAAGAAGAAAGCACCTAAGAAATAAAATATAGCGCCATTGCCGGATCCGTGTAGGTGAAACGGGGAGGAATGGCGCGAATAAGTTAAAAGGTCAAAAGGTGAAAAAGGTAAAAAGTCATTACCTGTTAACCAATTGCCCATTTACCTTTTTAACATTAATTGACTACCTTATTTAAAAAACAAAATGGCAAAAGTTCAACAGGCATCCGCAAAAACCGTTGCGAAAAAGCGGATAGTAAAGATTGATACACATGGAGATGTGCATATCAATGCAACATTCAACAACATCATCATCAGCATTACCAACAAGAGCGGCCAGGTAATTTCATGGTCATCTGCCGGTAAGATGGGATTCCGTGGTTCTAAGAAAAACACACCTTATGCTGCACAAACAGCCGCGCAGGATTGTGCTAAAGTAGCCACAGATGCAGGCATGAAAAGAGCCGATGTATATGTAAAAGGTCCGGGTTCTGGCCGCGAAGGCGCTATCCGTGCTTTGAACAATTCGGGTATCGAGGTAACTTCTATCAAGGACGTTACACCATTACCACACAATGGTTGCCGCCCTCCAAAGAAACGTAGAGTATAATTAGATAATGAGCCAATTCGACAATTAGCCAATGAATGTGCTAATTGCCGAATTGACAAATTGTCAAATTGTCGAATTAAAATAATCAATTTTCATAATCAAGCTGTTCCGGATCGGATTTTACGATTTTTAAAGGAGACGGAGCAGCCAAAACAAAAAAATCGTAATGGCACGTTACACAGGACCCAAAAACAGGATCTGCCGTATTTTCGGCGAACCGATCCTTGGATCAGGCAAGAGCCTGGGAAAGAACAGCAACCCTCCAGGCCAGCACGGCCCTACCCGCAAGCGCAAAACAGCGAGCGAGTATGCAGTGCAGCTGAAAGAAAAACAAAAAGCCAAATACACATATGGCCTGCTGGAAAAACAATTCGCTAATACTTACGTAGAGGCAGCCCGCCTGAAGGGGGCAACCGGTGAAAACCTTATCAAGCTGCTGGAAGCGCGTCTTGACAATACGGTTTACCGTCTTGGTATTGCACCTACACGCCCTGCTGCACGCCAGCTCGTGTCTCACAAACATTTAATGGTCAATGGCGAAGTGGTGAATATACCATCTTACAGCCTGAAACCAGGTGATGTTATTGAACTGAAGCCAAAGAGCAAGGCTAATAACACCGTTACAGGCATGATACGTGGCAAAAACACAAGGATCAACTGGGTAGAGTGGAACGAAAAAGACTTGAAAGGCACTTATCTTTCACATCCTGAGCGCGATTCGGTACCAGAAAATATTAAGGAACAACTGATCGTGGAATTGTACTCTAAATAATTAGTGCAGTTCTGGATCATTTACCTCTTTCAAGTATAAATTAACAATTACAAATCAAAATAAAATATCAATATGGCCATATTGAATTTCCAAAAACCGGATAAAATAGCGCTTCAGAAAACAACTGAATTTGAGGCGCAGTTCGAATTCCGCCCCCTGGAACCAGGCTACGGCGTTACTATCGGTAACGCCTTACGTCGCGTACTGCTTTCCTCCCTGGAAGGCTTTGCGATCACAGCTATCAGGATACCAGGTGCGGACCATGAATTCGCAACGATCAAGGGTGTGCTGGAAGACGTTACGGAGATCATCCTTAACCTGAAACAGGTTCGTCTTAAAGCCATTGGCGATACAAGCGATTTTACCGCTGAGAAAATTGATCTGAATATAAAAGGTAAGGAAGTATTTACAGCAGGAATGATAGGTGAATCTCTGCCTAACTTCCAGGTAATGAACCCAGACCTAATCATATGCAACCTGCATCCGGGTTCAAGTTTCCAGATGGAATTGCATATCGGCAAGGGCCGCGGCTATGTTCCGGCTGAAGAAAATCGCCCGGAAGATGCGTTATTGGGTCTTATCGCCATCGATTCCATTTACACACCTATCAAGAATGTAAAATACACTATTGAAAATACCCGCGTTGAGCAACGTACTGACTTCGAAAAGCTCATCATGGAAGTAAATACGGATGGCACCATTCACCCGGAAGAAGCGGTGAAAGAAGCTTCCCGTATCCTCATCCAGCACCTGATGATCATCACCGATGAGAATATCTCTCTTGATACCAAGCGTGAAGAGAAAGAAACCATCGTTGACGAAGAAACACTACTCGTTCGCAAGGTACTTAACACACCGCTTGAAGATCTGGAACTTTCGGTACGTGCATTCAATTGCCTGAAAGCAGCCAAGATCAATTCACTCAGCGAATTGGTACAATATACCCAGGAAGAACTAATGAAATTCCGCAATTTCGGTCAGAAATCACTGTCAGAAATAGAGCAGGTGCTCCACGAGCGCGGCCTACATTTCGGGATGGACATTAACAAATTCCGCAGGGGAGAAGATAACTAATAACTTGAAAGGTAAAAATTAAAAGGTAGTACCACCCTTTAGTTTTTACCTTTTTTATTTATAATTACCCATTACTAACCCCAATTTCGTGAGGTTGCTTCGTTCCTCTCAATGACGCGAGTCGTGCTTTGGAATTTTTACTTTTAATTTTTTATTTTTAATTTTTAAACAAGTACCTCATAAATCCTGACACGGTATGGGGGAATTAAAACACAAATGTCATGCGTCACGGAGACAAGATCAAGAATTTAAGCCGCACCGCCTCTCACCGCGCTGCGTTGCTCAGTAACCTTACCTGCCAGATCATCGAGCACAAACGTATCACTACTACTTTGGCCAAGGCTAAAGCATTGCGTGTATATGCCGAGCCGTTGATAACCCGCAGCAAGGAAGACAATATGCATAACCGCAGGATCGTGTTCAGCTACCTGCAGGATAAGGAAGCCATCAAGGAACTGTTTGGTGTAATAGGTGATAAAGTTGCAGACCGCCCGGGTGGTTATACACGTATCATCAAGTTGCCACGCCGTATGGGCGATGCCTCTGATATGGCCATGATAGAGCTTGTTGACTTTAACGAGATCTATGGTAAGGATCTGGAGGCTGCATCGGCTAAGAAAACACGTCGTAGCCGCAGAAGTGGTGGTGGCCCTAAGAAAGCAGAAGCAGCTACCGAAACAG
>JABDBX010000076.1 GCA_013288445.1 Bacteroidota bacterium | reverse complement strand
CAATAACTAACCTAAATAACGTAGTATGAAAAAAGGATTCCTCTCCGCATTAATTTTTGTGGGTATCTGCTCGTTCACGATAAATATTCAGCAAGACAAGCCCCCGATTTTAGTCAAAGCAAATGCAGTCAGCTACCTGTACGGCAGCAAGGCAATCAAGACCGAAGGCAGCGTTACAAAACAAAATGGGAACTTTATGAGATTTAGCGGTCCGGCCACTATGGAATGGAGTATCCAGGTACCAACTGCGGGAACTTATGAAGTAAGGCTTAACCATAGCGTAAAGACTGCGGCTGACGGAAATACTGTGTCCATTGCCTGCGGTAACAGTACTGTTAACTACACGTTGGTGCAGACACAGGGCGTTTTTGGAGCAGGCTCTTACGAAAGGATATTACTTAAAGGTAAACTTGAATTAAAGGCAGGAACTCAACAACTAACCCTCACTGTTCCCGCAACTGCCAAAGGGCCGGTTATGGACCTGCGCGCTGTGGAACTGGTACCTATAGCAGGTAAATCAGCCATTGAGGCCGATGAGCGGCAAGCTATCCGCTCAAGAGCAAGTACGGATTGGCTGGCTAAGGCAGGCTATGGTTTGATGTTCCATTATACCTCTCAAAGCGTTAGCAGGGACGGCTCTAAGCTTCCCTATGAAACAGCTATAGATCAATTTGATGTGAATAAGTATGCAGATATGGTTGAACAGACGGGGGCAAAATATGTAATTTTTACCATTGGTCATGCCCAGCAATATTGTCCGGCTCCGATTGCCAGTTGGGAGAAAGCCCATCCGGGTATGACGACAAAACGCGACCTGATCGCAGAAATAGCTACTGCGCTTAACAAAAAGGGCATTAAATTAATTTTATATATGCATTCGTTAGGAACCGGAAACTTTGGCAAAGTTGATAACAACGAATTCTATAAAACGTTTACAGATATACTTAAAGAATTTGGGGATAGATATAAAGATAAAGTATCGGGATACTGGTTTGATTGCTGGTACCAAATTTTTGAAGGATACCCAGATATTCCTTTTGAAGATTTTTTTAAAGCCTGCAAAACAGGAAACAAGGATCGAATCATTTGTTTAAATTCCTGGATCTATCCAACGGTTTCCCCCTGGCAGGAATACTGGGCCGGTGAAACTACAAGCCCGGTTGCACTTCCTAAAAACGGCACTATTGAACGGGGCGCCGGAATGGGGTTGCGTTACCAGTCGCTGCTGATTATGGAACCTTATTGGGTACAGGACAAAGCTGCGATGCCTCCTCCACGTTTTACAGCCGAACAATTAAGCAAATATATTAGTGAGTGCATGCAGCAGGGAGGGGCAGTTACCATAAATATGGGAATATACCAGGATGGCACCGTTGATGAAAAAGCGTTGCAGGTAATGAGGGATGTGGCTGCAAAAATAAGAAAATAAGGAACGATTATAATCCAGAGAATGATATGAAAGTTTTTTTTAGATTCGTTTTAATGCTGAGTTTCATTGCGCTTTCAGCAACAATTTCCAATGCCCAGACTACCATTTTTGTATCGCCGGTTGGAAAAGATACTAATCCCGGTACAAAGGAGAAGCCTTATGCGACAATTGCAAAAGCACAGATCGAAGCCCGGCAAATAAAAGGAGCCATAAATATAGTCCTTCGCGGCGGCACCTATTATTTAACCCAGCCGGTGGTAATTACTTCAGAGGATTCCAGGCCAGCCAATGCCCCTCTTACTATTAGATCTTCTCCGGGAGAAAATGTAATAATTAGTGGCGCAGTTCCATTGAAGTTGAAATGGAGTGTGTACAAAAATGGAATATGGCAGGCTAAGGTTGAAAAGGATGTGATCTTCGATCAACTATTTGTAAATGGGAAACTCCAACGGATGGCCCGTTATCCCAATTACGATAAGAATGCCAGGATCTTCGGAGGTGTGGCTGATGATGTGATCAGCGCTGATCGTGTAAAAAAATGGAGCGATCCCGAAGGTGGTTTTGTACATGCCCTGCACCCGCGGGAATGGGGAAGCTATCATTTTTTGATAAACGGTAAAAATGAAAAGGGCGAACTGATGTTGGAAAGAAGAGTGGAAACCGGTAAAATAATTTCCACGAATCTAACAGCCGATATGCATAAGAAATCACGATTTGTTGAGAATATTTTTGAAGAGTTAGATGCTGCAAATGAATGGTTTTATAACAAAAACGCTAAAGTGTTATATTTCTATCCTCCAACCGGGAGTAAACTTTCTGAAGCAACTATAGCAACTCCACAATTGGAAAGTCTTATAGAATTTAGAGGGACAGAAAATAACCCGATCAGGAACATTCACATTGAAGGTATAAAGTTTACCCAGACGCTTCGTACTTTTATGAAGACAACTGAAAAATTGTCCAGGGGAGATTGGAGCATATATCGGGGAGCAGTAATATTTGTGGAAGGAGCAGAAAATTGCAAAATTGAAAATTGTACGTTTAAAGATCTGGGTGGAAATGCAGTTTTTTATAATAATTATAACAGAAAAAATGAAGTTAAAAATTGTCTCTTTGAAAACATAGGAGCTTCGGCAGTTTGTTTTTGCGGCGATAGAAATGCCCGCTATAATATTAATCTTCCTTTTGCTCAAATGGATTTTCATCCGGGGCCAAAAACAAATAATTACCCTGCAAATTGTTTGGTTTACGATAATTTAATGCACGATCTGGGTACCGTAGAAAAGCAGGTAGCAGGGGTACATATATCTATGTCAATGGATATAACAGTTAGCCATAATACCATTTACAATGTTCCGCGGGCGGGTATAAATGTAAATGATGGTATGTGGGGCGGACATATTATTGAGTTTAATGATGTATTCAACACGGTATTGGAAACCGGCGATCATGGTGCATTTAACTCCTGGGGAAGAGACCGGAATTGGGCAAGGGGCACTGACTCGCTTTTCATAAATAACAGGGATAAAGTTGCCCGTTTAGATGTTATAAAACCAATTACTATCCGCAATAACCGTTTTCGTTGTGATCATGGCTGGGATATTGATCTTGACGATGGTTCAACTAATTATATCATTTATAACAACCTGCTGCTGAATGGAGGATTAAAATTCCGGGAAGGTTTTTACCGGACGGCTGAAAATAACATTATTATCAATAATTCTTTTCACCCGCATGTCTGGTATAAAAATAGCGATGATGTTTTTTCTAAAAATGTTGTGACGATAGCTTATCTTCCTGTTGGAATGCCTGTTGTTTGGACGAAAGAGGTAGACAATAATACTTTTCTTGATTCCATTGCTCTAAAAAAATCTAAACTTAACGGAACGGATGCCCATTCAGTATATAGCCGGCCGGCTTTTGTCAATGCAGCAATAGGAGATTATAGGCTACCAAAAAATTCACTGGCTTTCAAAACGGGATTTAAAAACTTTGCTATGAATAATTTCGGGGTAGTTTCTAAAAAATTAAAATTGTCAGCGCAAAAAGTATCCTTACCTAAATTAATTTCTTATGTAGAGAATAATGAGACGCGTACAATTTTAGGTTTAAATGTGAAAAATGTTACGTTGGGTGAGCGTTCGGCAACGGGTATGTTTGCCGAAAAAGGAGTTTTTATAGTTGATGTAAATAAGGATAGCAGGTTCAATGGCATTTTAAGGCCAAGAGATATATTTCTCTCTTATAATAAAAAGGAAGTTAATAATATGAGAGACTTTCAGGACGCGGTTATTGCTCCCAATTGGACCGATTCCCTGAAGATCATTGTTTTCAGAGGTGGCAATACCTCCACCATAACATTAAAGAAGTAACTATAATCATTAAAATACTAACTCATGAAAAAATTCAACTTAGTATCTTTTTGCCTTTTGGCAAGTGCTGTTTTCTTTTCCGGGTATTCACAAACGCCCTCTTTAGCGACCCGCGGTAAATATTACATTGTAGAATATTCCCCGTCAGGCAGACCAGGCCAATTACAGACCCCGGCAACCTATACCTTATGGGTCCCTGCTGGAGTTAAAACCATTCGCGGCGTGATTGTCCATCAGCACGGGGCAGGAATTCTGGCGTCCGAGCAGGGAGCATCTGCAGCCACTGACCTTCACTGGCAGGCGCTCGCTAAGAAATGGGATTGTGCCTTACTCGGAACATCCTATCATGTAGCAAATGATGCAACCGATTTGACCCCCGGTGGATCCGAGCTTTGGTTTGATCCCCGGCATGGTTCGGACCGGGTGTTCCAAAACACGCTTGCCAAATTTGCCATACAAACCAATCATCTGGAGATGACGAAGGTGCCGTGGGTCTTTTGGGGACACTCGGGCGGAGGTATATGGTCTGATGTGATGTCATGTTTGCACCCCGAACGCGTTGCCGCTATATGGTTGCGATCCGGTTCTGCAAACTCATTTATTAGTAAACCGGAATTTCCTCAACCTAAAATTTCTAACGCTGTATACCAGATCCCTATAATGGGTAATGCAGGGATCAAAGAACAGGGAAAGGGTGCTTATGATGGCACTTTAGCCAAGTTTCATCAATATCGTGCAAATGGCGCGCCGATCGGCTTTGCTCCCGATCCCCGCACAGGCCATGAGTGTGGTGATTCACGACTTTTGGCTATTCCCTACCTGGATGCCTGTATGGCGCTCAGGCTGCCGGATAAAAACAGCCATAATCAAACTCTTAAGCCAATAAATGTGAATGATGGATGGTTTGGTTCATTAAAGGAAGGCAAGGCGGTTCCCGCTAAAGAATTTACAGGTGATCCTGCCGATGCTGTTTGGCTACCAAATCAAAAAGTAGCCAGGTATTGGGAAGAGTATATAAAAACCGGTGAGGTTAGCGATGATACCCCTCCTTCTTCACCCACCAATGTCCGGCTTACTAATCAGGGAGACCTTGGAACCAAAATAACATGGGACGCGGAGGCTGATTTTGAGAGTGGGATACGCTGCTTTATTATTTTACGCAATGGAAAAGAGCTGGCCCAGGTTGCAAAAACCCCTTATGGAGAATATGGGCGCCCGTCGTTCCAGTCTATTTCTTTCGGAGATACACCCAGACCTGATATGCCTGAATCAAGAATGATCTATGTTGACAATTCTGCAATTAACGGGTTAACTCAAAAATATTCTGTTATAAGTGTGAATGGTGTGGGGCTAAAGTCTGAACCGTCAAAAATCGCTAAAACGAAATGAAAAAGATTGATGCAACATTGAACAAGCATTATTTTCACTCAACGATAAAAAATAATACCGCATTATTTTTTATCGCATGTGCTGTTTGCATTCTTGAAATTGCAGCTGTAACTGTAAAAAAATCAGATTTCGGTTCAAAAAAACCCTCCTATACCAAGGAGGTAATAAGACCTATGACGGGATTCGCAGAACTGCAGGGGGCAGTACCGTTGCCACAAAAAAATCAGGCTTCCGACGACATCGAAATTCTCAAGGATATCGAGGTCGGCAAGGTCGGTACCCGAATACTACACGCCGATATCGCCCGTCCAAAGACACTGCCTACAGGTCTTATGCCAGCCGTAATGTGGATTCACGGTGGCGCGTGGTCATCCGGATCGCATCATGAAATGCAGCAAACCGTACAACTTGCCAGTCATGGATACCTGGTACTCAGCATCGAGTACCGGCTTATTGATGAGGCGATCTGGCCGGCCCAGATCGAAGACTGCAAGCTTGGTATTCGGTGGCTTCGGGAGAACGCGGCGAAATACAATATCGACCCCGACCGCATTGGCTGTTGGGGCACCAGCGCCGGCGGTCACCTGGCGGCCCTTATAGGCGTTACCGG
The DNA here is from genome assembly GCA_013288445.1 of Bacteroidota bacterium. Classification (GTDB taxonomy): domain Bacteria; phylum Bacteroidota; class Bacteroidia; order Chitinophagales; family Chitinophagaceae; genus Nemorincola. The sequence goes on along the minus strand of JABDBX010000076.1, from coordinate 8,747 downwards.
CGATAAGCCTGACCTGGAAGGCAATGGTGGTTCCAAAGGTTTCAGTAGTCGTGTGAAGGCAGTGGTCGATTTCTGTGGCCCTACCGTATTTGATGGCCGCCCGGAAGCATATACAAGTTTTACCGACAAGATGGCTGGCGGCACTTATGAACAGAGGTCAGCCGTTTTCAAGCAGATGAGTCCGCTTGAAAACGTCAACCCGAATGCATGTCCCTTCCTTATTGTGAATGGAGAAAAGGATACGACTGTACCTACATTCCATGCCGAACTCATGACCGAGGCATTGAAAAAAGCCAATGTGCCGGTGGAGCTGATCATCGTAAAGAATGCTGGTCACGGCTACACATTCGTAGCCCCTCGCGACAGCCCTCCTGCCGAACCGTCGCCGGGTGAAGTTGACGCAATCGTTCTGAAGTTCCTTGATGCTAACTTGAAGAAGTAGACGCCGGAGGCTTCTTGTTAGATTCTAGTAAAACAATTTATGAACGAATACAATTAACTAAAAAAAATTCAAATGATTAATTCGCTCAAAAAACATTGGATGATGCCAGTCCTTGCCTCGTTGGCTGTTTACATCCATATCTTTGCAGCCTCCGTCCCGGAGAGGGCACCCTACACGACTTGGAGCGCCTACGGCGGAAGTGCCGACGGGATGCAGTATTCCGCCCTTAAGCAAATCAATAAAACGAACGTGAGCAAACTGGAACTCGCATGGATCTATCCCGTGCCTGGGCGGACTGACCTAAACTTTAACCCGCTCGTGGTGGACAACGTCATGTACCTCGCAGGAGAACAGAACCGGGCGGTCGTCGCGCTGGATGCCGCGACCGGCAAGGTGCTCTGGACCCATTCAACCGAGGGAGCAACCACCAGCCGCGGCTACGCCTACTGGTCCAGCAAAGACGGATCAGATCGCAGGATCATTTTCTCCGCCAACAACCGGCTCCAGGAAGTGAACGCCCGCACCGGCGCAACGATCACAACTTTCGGCAAGGACGGCTACGTTGATTTGAGAGAGGGACTCGGGTTTATTCCCGACGCGGTTCATCGCGGCTCATCCAGCAGTCCAGGGCAGGTCTTTGAAAATCTGATCATTCAGGGGGTGGCCTCCGGCGAGGGCTACGACGACCCTCCCGGCTGGGAACGTGCTTACGATATCCTCTCTGGCAAACTCGTTTGGACTTTCCATACTGTTCCCCTGCCTGGTGAATACGGCTACGAGACCTGGCCGCCCAATGCCTACAAGTACAACGGTGGCGCAAACACCTGGTCGAACTTCTCCATCGATGAAAAGCGCGGCATCGCGTATTTCCCCACCGGCTCGCCCGCCGCCGACTTCTACGGCGGACGCAGGAAGGGCATGAATCTATTCGGCAACTGCCTGCTCGCACTCGATGCCAGGACCGGCAAACGACTCTGGCATTTTCAGGTGGTTCACCACGATCTATGGGATCTCGACGCATGCACCGAACCCAAACTGATCACCGTTCGGCACAACGGCAAGAAGGTGGACATCGTCGCCATGGCGACGAAATCCGGCATGTTGTTCGTGTTCGACCGCGTGACCGGGAAGCCGCTTTGGCCCATTGAAGAGCGGCCTGTTCCCAAGAGCGATGTCCCCGGTGAAGAAGCCTGGCCAACCCAGCCCTTCCCGACCAAACTGCCGCCGATCTCCCGCCAGACTCTGAGCGAGAACGACGTAAATCCATATCTCGATCCGGCCGAAGCAGCTCGGGTCCGTAACGTCATTCGGAACTCGCGATTTGAAGGTCTCTATACACCTTGGTCGCTGACCCGCGATGCGATTTCGTTTCCGGGCGAATACGGCGGAACGGGTTTCGGTGGCACTGCCGCCGACCCCACGACGGGGGTGGTTTACGTACGGGCCGAGAACACTCCCACGATGCATCGTCTGGTGGAGCCCGGTCCGCGACAGCGCGGCACTGGCACGCCCGAGCAGCAAGGTCGCATGGTCTGGACAAGGTCCTGCCAGGCCTGCCACGGAGCCGGAGTCGGTGAGGCCGGCATGCTATCTCTGAAGGGTGCGCCACCCGACCGCATCCGAAAGGTTGTGCGTGAAGGCAGCGGTCCCATGCCCGCGGTAAACCCTTCCGATCTCGATGAACAAGATATGACCAGACTGCTGGCCTTCATCGCCAACCCGGCTGCCGCAGCCGGTCCTCTCCCCGATCGCAGTGATCCGGTCGCCAACGCAAGGCCGCAGTCGCTACCCAACGGAGAACTGCATCGCTACACGACCGGTCCCACCATGGGTGACCGGTTCGGCACCACCAGAGGTCTGAACGGCCTCCCTGCCATCACACCGCCATGGTCCGAAATGGTGGCCTACGATCTGAACGAAGGAACCGTGAAATGGCGGGTGCCGCTCGGAGTGGTTCCCGAACTCGCCGCGAAAGGCATCACCAACACCGGCAGCTACCACCCCGACCGGAACGGACCGGTGGTGACCGCAGGCGGTCTGGTTTTCATGGGCACCCTGGGCGACGCGACTATTCGGGCCTTCGACAAGGACAACGGCAAGGTTCTTTGGGAGAAGAAAATGGACTCGAACCCCGAGGGTATTCCGTCTGTATACGAAGTAAACGGACGGCAGTTTGTCATCTTCTGTCTGCACACAGGCGGCGAGCCCAGCCTGGCCGGACGCGGCAAACCAGAAGCCCAAGGCTACTACGTTTTCACGTTACCCACAAAAACAAAATAATTATGAACTACCTCAAGACCGTCTCTGTACTCGCACTCACCTGCCTGACTACAATTCACGCCGTTGCCCAATCCCGTGTAGCGCCAGCACAAGGCCCGACAGGTCCGCGCCCGGTAGGACGTTCCGGATGGCGCGACCAAACCTTTAGACAGATGGCCAGCTTCATTAACTGGAGAATCGGTGCGCCAGCGAGTGCCTTTGAAGGACTCACGTTGCTCGAAGCCGCCACCAGAATTGATCAGGCAACCCTCGGCTACATCGAGGGATCGAACAAACAATGGGTCAGCCCCGAGATCCGAAAGCCTTTCGACTACAATCTGACTCCCGCTGAAATCGCCACGGTAAAGAACAGCCTCCGCAAGTTCGGCGTCCAAGTGGTGGCCTATAACGTCGATGCGTTCGGCTCCGACGAAGCCACCCGCCGAAAGGTATTTGAGTTCGCGAAGGCCCTCGGAGTGGAACTCATCACAACGCCTCAACACGCAGACCTCGCGGCCATTGATCAGCTAGCTACTGAATTCAGCATCAACGTAGCGGTCGAGAACCTCGATCCCACGGCATTGCAAGGGCGAAGCAGCCGAATCGGCATTCGTGCGAACTCCACCATCGCGCAACCGGTGGACAAGTTGATGGTCATCGGCGTAATCAACTCCGCAGCCGCCACAGCCGCGAAGCCACTTTTTGAGCAACTCTACCGGCAGAACGTGAAGCCCCTGTTCATCACCGTCAGCACAACCGATCCGATCAATCCCACCGCCGACCTGGTGCGGTCGGTTGACCTCCTCGACGAGGCGATGCTGCCTGTACTCGGTGATTACATGGTGAAGCGCTCCAAACTACTACCCATCCGGGGCGAAAGTGAACTATCACCTGAGGTAAAGCAACAGATCGAAGCGGCAATCCCGAAGAACGCACCGGCCAAACCGATGAAGCCACGAAAGCTGCTGGTGGTGGATGCGCGCGGAGGCCACCCGGCCATCTCCAACGCCAACTACGCCCTCGATCTAATGGGCAAAGTCACCGGGGCCTACGAAGCCGTCTTCAGCAACGATCTCGACAATCTCAAATACGACAAGATTCGCCAGTTCGACGCCGTCATGCTCAACAGCACTGAAGTGGACGTTTCCGGCGATCCCGCAGTTCGCGAAGGCATCCTTCGTTACGTCCGCGAAGGCGGCGGCTTCGGCGGCATCCACGCCGTGAGTTGGAGCGCGGCCTTCTGGCCCGAATTCATGGAAATGCTCGGTGGCTCGCAGGGCGCCCACAGGTATATAGAACCGGCCACGCTAAAAATCGACGACCCCGCCAGCCCCCTGACAAAGGTGTTTGATGGCCAGGAATTCGTGTGGACCGACGAGTACTATCGCATGGCCGATACCGGCCTCCAGGGAACCTACTACTCGCGCGACAAGCTCCACGTCCTCCTCAGCGTCGATTTCGAAAAGTCACCCGACTTCAACGCGGGCCGGGCGCCCTTCATCCGTCAGGACAAAGACTACGCTGTCAGTTGGATCAAAGGCTATGGCAAGGGTCGTGTCTTCTTCAACAGTCTGGGCCACACTGCACAGTCGTTCGCCGACCCAAAGATGAATGAATTTCTTCTTGCCGCCATGCAGTTCATTCTCGGCGACCTGCCCGCCGACACCACCCCCAGCGCCGAATTGAGCGCAAAGTAGAAGAGGCTTCGTGTTAGATATAGTAGACAATTTATAAAGAGGTACAATTAGTAAAAAAGAAAATTCAAATGAAAAAGTCGCTAATAAAATATTTGATGAAGCCGGCCCCCTGGGGCCTCCTATTAGCATTTACCCTTTTGTCTGCCATTGCTCCTAAGACAACAGGGGTAGTTTCAGCTCAGCAAAAAGCGCCAATTGTTCTTGATCCGGGCGATCTGAATTTTCTAAAAGCGCCACTGGCCGATTATACGAATACCCTTAAGGAGAGTAATCCACGCGGCTTTTGGGTGCAGGGGTGGAACTCGCCTGATCAGTCTTTTCGATGGAACGTTACAGCTCCCAAAGCAGGCAGTTACGTATTTGATGTGTTGATCAGCGGAGAACCGGGCACTACTATTGAGATCATCAGTTCACTGAATAGCATAACATTGACCTTGCCGCCTGGCAACGATCCCGGGGGTAACAACTGGAACAGGCTTCGTGTACCGGGTGCCCTTTCATTGCCTGAGGGCACAAGTACTATTACGGTGCGTAGCCCGGCACCCAAAGGTGTTTCCACTGCCAAACTGAATGGCATGGCACTATTGAGTTTGGAGTTCGCCACTGAGGCAGTCCGCAAAAATTTGGATAAGCGCGCGCAAAAGTTTCGTTCGAATACGAAGTGGTTCTCGGACGCAAAGTATGGTGTCTTTTTGCAATGGGGTCAGTGGGGCTATCCGCAGACCGGTGAAAAGAAAAAATGGCCCCAGATGGTTGACGATTTTGATGTAGAAAAGTTTGCCAACACCATGCAGGATATTGGGGCCGGCTATGTGATCTGGTCGCCTATGTGGCGAACCTATTATTTCCCCGCGCCCATCAAAGCTATAGAAGACCTGGTGCCAGGACGGACATCAAAACGTGATTTGATCGGGGACTTAATAAGTGCGCTTGGGAAGCGTGGCATTAAACTGATCCTCTATTACCAATGCGGGCGCGGTGATAAGGAATGGAGGGCGGCAAATTGGAGTAAAAACGAAGACCCTAATAACTGGGGCGTCGACCCCGATTTTCGCAAGCATTGGGGCGACATCATTACGGAGGTTGGATTGCGTTATGGCAAAGGACTAGCAGGTTGGCTGGACGACGAGGGCGAGTATCCAAAACCTTTTGAAATGATTGCGAAGCAGATGAAAGCCGGCAATCCTAACCGCATTATATCTATTAATGATTGGGTGCGGCCAAGACTAACAGATTTCCAGGATTACCAGTTTGGGGAAGGGTTCACGGGGCTCAACAATGGCGCGGGGGTTCGCTATCCAAACGGGCCGGAGCGCGGCGGCAACGGCATATACGAAAACGGCCCTCACAAAGGGCTTCAGGCTCACGGATGTTTCGTTCTCGATGGCCCGGATTGGGGAATATACCGTCCCAATCAAACCATCAACCCGCCACAATTCAACAATGAGCAACTCACGTCGATGGTTGAAGAAGCTGTAAGCAGGAAGATCCCGTTGAGCTTTTGCCTGCTTATGTATGAGGACGGAACGTTATCGGAGAAGTCTCTTGACGCAATGCGGCTGGTGAGAAAAGTTGCGCGGGGCAAGTGAAAGATGGAACGCCTTATTCAATAATTTAAAAGAATAATATCATTCATGAAAAGATCAATTGGGAAATTCGCTTTGCTATTTGCTGTTTTTTGCGTTTGCAGCAAGGGCAATACGAGTTTTGCTCAAACTGGTTTTAACAAGCAGCGAATAGGTCTATCTTATGAATTTCCGAAAACCTACAAAGATTGGGCAAATGGCTTTTTGGCGGGAAACGGGAAAATGGGGATCATTGTTTTTGGCAATCCGCTTGATGAAACCGTGATTTTTGATGACCGTAAATTTTATATGGCAGTAATTGACAGTTTGCGCGATCGCTCTTTTAACCAGGTAAGTGAAGCCGATCTAAAACTGATCCGCGATTATTGCACGAACGAAAATTGGAAGGCGGCTAATGATCTGGCTAACAGGGTACATGGCTGGAAAAACGGAGGAGAAGGCAGTAAACATCCCGGCTTCGAGATGAAGATCAACATACCCGAAAGTGGGCATATCAGTAATTATTCAAGGGTGTGTGATTATCGCACCGGTGAGATCATTGTAAAATGGACCGATAATCGCGGAAAATGGGAGCGTCGCTCATTTGTTTCGCGAAAAGATAATGTAGTGGTACAATATCTCAAGGCTCCGTCCGGAGCAAAACTTAACTGTACTATTCAACTAACAACCGATGAAGGAATGCATTTCCCCGCCGATATGAAATTCACCAATGCTTCAAACAGTGGGTTTTTAAACCTCAGGGTGAATTATCCTGTAAATACAAATGGTGCCGGTTATGAGGGCGTTGCCCGTGTTGTGGTTGATGGAGGTAAAAAAAGTATCAATGGAAATATTTTGACTGTTACCAATGCTAATGCTGTTACGTTGCTGACAAAGACCGAAAAATATTACAGCAATTGTGAAAACCAATGGAACAAAAGGAATATCCAAAATAAGCTAAAATCGCTATCCGTCAATTACAATATCTTGTTACAAGGCCAGAAGGCAACGCACCAGGCCATTTTTGACCGGGTAAAGCTTGATCTGAATGCGAGCGCGGCTGATCGTGCCCTTTCAAATGAAGAGTTGTTAAGCAGGCAGAAATCATCGGATAAAGCAGTAACAGCATTATGGGAAAGAGTATTTGATGCCGGACGCTATAATTATCTTTCTTCCAGCAGTGATGTGGCTCCACCCGATTTGCTCGGGATATGGACCGGCGATTGCAAAGCCGGCTGGAATGGTTATTATTTTTTGGATGCCAACCTGAATTTGCAGATCGCAGGTGGAAATATTGGCGATATGCCAGAAGCGATGGAGGGGTACTTTACTATGATGGAACGCCTGAAGGACGGTTTTAAAACCAATGCATCCAAATTGCTGGGTACCCGCGGCATGTTGAGTGGTGGCAATCTTTCAGGTTTAAATGGATTGATCGGGGCACTGAACTATTATTTTCCTTATCAATATGTAACGGGCGAAATGGGATGGCTTTTATACCCGTTTTGGGAACATTATTTAATTACCGGGGATAAAGTATTTCTTCGTAGGCGTTTACTTCCGTTGTTAAAAGATATGGGGTATTTCTATGAAGATTTTCTTGTCAATAAAGATAAAAACGGAAATTTCATCTTTGCGGGATCGATTTCTCCTGAAAGCCAGCCGGCCGGGTTGAAGCTTTCATTGGTGAATAACGCAACATTTGATATTGCGGGAGCTAAGTTTTGTTTGTCGACTTTGATTAAAACCTGCGAAATATTGGGTATGCAGCAGGAACTTTCAAGCGAAATTGCCAAATGGCAGGCGATCCTGGATAAATTGCCTCCTTACCTTATAAATGATGATGGTGCGCTTAAGGAATGGGCATGGCCCGGATTAAATGATGATTACGCGCATCGCCACTCGAGTCATTTAATTACCGTTTGGCCGTTAGAGGAAATTACAGCTGAAAGTTCATCAGAGCTATATAAAGCCGCTCAAACAGCATTAAATAAAAAGGATGAATACGATTACCAGGGTGCGGGTCATGGCATTGTACATTCAGCCTTAATTGCGGCAAATTTGAATAACGCCAAATCAGTAAACAGCAAAATTCTTCGTTTACTAAAAACCGATTTTTATTTCACAAGCCTGGCAACGGCGCACTACAGCAATTTTAAAGTTTTCTGTACGGATGTTTCCAATTCAATGCCCGCCATTATGATGGAAATGTTGGTGAATTCCAATCCTAAAGTAATTGATCTGTTGCCGGCTGTACCCGAAAGTTTAACTAAGGGTGCTGTTGCCGGAATTAAAGCGCGAAACCGGGTAACTGTCGAAAACATGAGTTGGGATTTGAACAAAAATACCATTGAATGTATTTTGAGATCCGATATCGATCAGCAAATTACGCTGGCACAACGCAGGGGAATAAAATCGATATCCGCCAAAGCTAAAGTTGGCCCATCTTCCATTGGAAATACTGCCCGGGTCATTGAAATGAAAGCAGGTCAGCCGGTAAAAATAAACTTGCAAGTGGAGTGATCTCGAATTAACATTAAAAATAGTAAATTTATTTAATGTTAAGATAGTACAAGTATTAGTCAATCTGTTGGAATGATTTTTACCGGTGCCCTTTTATATTTGTTATTAACCAATAATAAACAACCGATTTTTAGGCTTTCTGATCAGAATTAAAAGGATAATAGCGTGTAGTGTATTAGATATGCCGAATTTGCTGATTTAACCAATAATTAACTAAATAAATAGTATGAAAAAAGGATTACTCACCGCGTTAATTTTTGC
>JABDBX010000075.1 GCA_013288445.1 Bacteroidota bacterium | reverse complement strand
CGAATACGTCGAATCTTTTTTTACTAATGCAGAAAAGAGAAAACAATACCGAAAATGAAATTAACTGGACAGTACTCGGTGGCTATTTCTTCAATTATTATCAAGGCAAAAGCAAGACTGTCGCATTTATTGATTCCGCCGGGTTGAAGCAAAATCCTTTGACAATGGTAAAGTCGGATAGTGTGCAGGAACTAACAACATAACGAGAAAGCCTGAAAGAAAAAGAAAAACAGGGAAATTGATATTGCTATCTGCGGTTTTATTATAAAAGTTCCTAAATGCATTAATAACGTATAAAATGAACAATAGAACTATTGACCAAGCGAAGAAAATTACCAAAACCCTGTAGGGCGGGCTAAAAAAGGAAACTGGAAATCCAACCAAATAATCAGGTCCTTTGTTTACCTGGAAAATGGTGTAAATAGCTTCAGTGAAAAAATTTGCGGTAGTTGCAGGGGAAAATGAAATATTACTGCCACCAGTACCTACCAAAAATGGTTGGCCATAAATCAATTTCTTAATGGCAATATTTATTGGAATAGAGATAAAGGCAAGTATCCCCGTATAAACCCGCTGGGTAGGTTTTAGTTTATTTATGCCAGGAAAAAACAAAATTATCATCAAAATAAAAGGAAGGATAACAATATACCTTTCATGCGTGTACATACTTAAATTAGCAAATAATATGCTCCATATAAGACTTATATACCGGTGGGCATTATCCTCATTAAATGTATCAATATGCTCATTGGTATTCTTAACTGCCTTCAAAACAAATAACAATGACAACAAACAAAACGTCATTGCAAACCCTTCCAAAATACCGCCTATATACAATTGCGTTATATCAAACAATGCAAACCTTGATAAACCAACTGTAAAGCTGAAGAAACAAGAAATCAGGAACGACTTTGTGAATATATTAAGAATGTAAGCGAAAATAAACGTATTTAATGTCTGGATACTGATATTGACAATATAGTAAGCATTCAAATTTTTAGGAAGATGCTCAATAAGGAAATTGGAACAAAAAACAGTTATTGGCCTGAATTTTCCCATTGCGGCATAAGCATTGTTAGTTGCTATAAAGCCTTTAACCTGGAAGTGGATATTTAACACACTAAGATCATCGCCATAAATAGCGGTAGTCTTGTACTTTAAAAAATAATAATAAATAATAACCGGAGCGGCTATCAGGTAAATTATCCAGTAATAGTTGTCTTTATCCTTAAACATAAATTTTATAAAAATAGCACTATTTCCTAAAACCTGAATTTCAATTTCAGGTTACGGTTATAATAAGGGTCCTGCTCCATATAGTCATTCCATTTGGCTGTAAAAATAGCCAAATCGTGCTGGTGTTGATGCCATGTTTTTTTATTGCGCATGGGGTGGCCTCGGGTAGCAGATTCGTGGTGGTACAGTTCTACGGTGGGCAGGTACACATTTGTATAGCCTGTTTGCAGTAGCTTCAGGCACAGGTCAAAGTCGCTGTATTCCACCACATAGGTCTCATCCATTCCGCCCACCTTGTCAAACATACGCTTCTCCACCAACATGCAGGCCCCCGTAAGCACTGTGTAGTTGCCCAGGGTCTTTATGCGGCCCTGGTAGCCATTATCGTCTTTGTGCATGTGGGCAAATACATGAGTGGCAGTGCCATCTGGTTCCAGCGCTATGCCCGCGTGTTGTATAGTGTTGTTGGGGTAAAGGAGCTTTGGGGCTACCGCGCCCACATGGCTCTGTGTACCCAGGTGGCCGCTTTGCATACAGGCCACCATTTTGGTGAGCCAGCCGGCGTGTATCACTTCCACATCATTGTTCAGCAGCAGCAGGTATGCGCCATTACTGGCCCGCGCCCCTATGTTTATAAGCGCTGAGAAGTTGAAAGGGATATTGGCGTCTATACATTTTATTTTTTCAGGGTGCCGTGTGGTTAGCTCTTTTATTAGGTCAAAGAAGGCTGGGGTAGTGCTATTGTTATTAATGATAATGATCTCGTAATCTGGATAATCGGTTTTAGCGAGGATGGAGCGTACAGCCTGCCCCAATAGGGCTGCATGGTCTTTTGTGGGGATGATAATGCTTACTTTTTTGCATACCCCTATTTTGTAATTCAAACTATATTTACCGCTTACCCCTGGAATGTCCAGGACAGTTGCGCGCCCGTCAAGCCAGAGTTCTATTGACGCCTTCATGGCCCGGTCATTTGCTTCTGTATCGCTTTCGCTGATGGTTTCCGTAAGCTTGTGCGCCAGCACCTTGGTAATATTACTTATCATGCCTGTGAAATGTGCCGTAAAAAGCAACAGGTCGTATGGTCGCCTGAATTTTAAAGTCCCGAAACATGCCGACCAGTAATTTAGTAATTCGGTTTTCACTAAGAATACGTTGCCTATATAGTTGTGCGTCATCAGGTACTGTGGCGAGAAACCAGGTTTAAAAACAGGGTTGGTATATATGCCATCCTTGTTTATTTCGTCTTCATCGCCATAAATGATAGTTAGGGAGTCATCCATTCTTGCCTTAATGGCAAATTCAAAAAGGGAAAACGGTGCCAGCAGATGGTGAGCGTCTGTTATAAGTACATATGGACCGGCAAAATGAAGGAACTCTTTGCCGAGGTAGTCAGATAAACAGTTGCCCTGCCCGCCGTCTATGGCATGTACCCGTTGTTCGGTTTTGTTGAGGTCGTCTAATAATTGCCGGGAGTCAGCGTTTATGGCAGGGGTATAAACAATTGTAAGCTGCCAGTGGGGATATACCTGGTTGAGTATGGATATAACAACGCGTTCTAACTGCGCGGGCTGTATATCATCAGGTACCGGCATCAGTATGCTGAAGTTGGGTTTCACCTCCAGGTATTGTAGCAGGGAAGCTGCTGCAGCCATCTGTTCCGGGTGTTCGCGGTCCAGTATCCACTGGTTGTAATCGATTGTTTTTTCTTTTGTTATCCCAGACCTGTTCAGCGCTTTTTTTGACGCGTTTCTTAGCACCTTAAATCCCGGCTTTGTAAGCGCAAATGAAGTGAATCCCAGGATGCTGGCGATCTTGCTTTTTCCGGGTTCTGATATTTTGGAAAGGTTTTTTTTCATTCAAGAAGGGTGGTTCCCTTCCATAAAATTAAGAAAAATGGGGGAATGGGGTGATAATTTAAAAAAGCATCCGGTAGTTGTCGCATATTTCGGCGGCATCGCCACGGTGGGTGATGTGTCCGTTTTCCATAAGCACTGCCTTATTGCATATTTTCATTACCCCTTCGGGGAAGTGGGATACGAAAAGAATGGTGGTTCCTGCGGCCTTAAGCTGCTCTATCTTCCCGGCGCATTTAGCCTGGAACCCCTGGTCGCCAACAGCAAGCACCTCGTCGATTATCAGTATATCGGAATCGTTGGCCAGGGAGATGGAAAAAGCAAGCCGCGCTACCATGCCCGATGAATATTGTTTCACGGGCATACGCATCACTTCGTCGCTTAGTTCAGAAAATTCGCGTATGTTCTCTACCACATTGGTATTGCTTCGGGCCGTGCCATAAAGCGCCAGCAAAAGAGCTACATTCTCATAACCGGTAAGTTCCAGTTCCAGGCCTGCGCCTATGGCCAGTATGGGTGCAAAAGATCCGTTTACGGTCACCTTCCCGTTCCCCGGTTTAATAACGCCGGCGATAGTGCGCAGTAAAGTGCTCTTCCCAGAGCCATTCCTGCCAAGTATGCCTAAGCTTTCACCTCTTTTAACGTCAAGGCAAATATTGTGTAATATTTGTTTTGATTTAAAGGGGCTTTTGCGGTGCGTTATCAGGTCTTTGAGCGAATATACGCCCACATTGTTCTGCCAGAAGCTAACATCCACATTCTCCACCTTTATGATAGTTTCTGCACTCATTGCGTAGCTGTTAAATGGCTGAAATGAATTGGTTTTTTAACCTGTTGAAAACAAACTGGCCTAATAAATACATCCCAAATGCAATGATAATGCAATGCACCCAAAGGTCGAGCGAGGGTGGGGTGGTTTCGTAAAAAATGGTCCTTCCCAGCTTTATAAAGTAGTATATGGGGTTACATTGCACTACAAGCTGATAACGCTCCGGTATATTCTTTTCGGGATACCCTATCGGGGTGAGGAAGAAAAGAGCCGGCTGTACCGTGCCCCATATGATACCAATATCACGGAAGAATACATTCACAGAAGCAAGCAACAGGTTAAGCCCAAGCGCAAAAATGGCAAACAAGAGAATACAGGGCAAAATAAGCAGCAGCCTGGGCGTATATACCAGCCCAAACCAGTACATGAGGACCAGGAATACCGACAGTGTGAGCATCAGGTTAAATAATTCGCTCAGTGTCTCTGATAAAGGGAAGAAATACGATGGGATATTAAGTGACTTCAGCAGCCCGGCAGAGCCAACAATGCTGCCTACAGTTTGACCGGTTACATTAGAGAAAAAGAACCATAATATAAGCCCCGATGAAACAAATAAAATATAATTGGGTAATCCTGAATTGGCTTTAAAGATCACTATAAATATCAGCAGGTATAATAACGGCTTCAGGAACCCCCAGAAAAAGCCAACCAACGAGTTTTTATATCTTAAAATAATGTTTCGTTTGCTCAGGGCATATATGCGCGTGATATTTTGCACGTTGTGGATTTTGTTGATACTTTGCAGCCGGTGTAAACTACCACGGCAGTTTTAATAATGAAAATATTTATAAACGCACGCTTTTTATCACAGCCCCTTTCCGGCGTACAAAGGTATGGAATTGAATGTAGCAGACAAATAAAAAAGTTGCACCCCGATGTTGTCTTCCTTACGCCCAAAAACATATTGTATGCCGATATTGCTCAGGAACTTGGTGCAGAGATAATTGGAGTAAATACAGGCCACCTATGGGAGCAGACCGACCTGCCCCTATACATGGCCAAGCAGCGACACCAGCCGCTACTCAATTTCGCTAACACTGCACCTTTGTTATACAGCAACAACTACTTAACGATTCATGACCTTGCCTTTTATCATCATCCCGAATGGAATTCAAAAATGTTCTCGGCTTGGTACAATATATTGGTTCCAAGGCTCGCATATGGCAGTAAGCATTTGTTTACTGTAAGCTACACCATGGCTGGCGAACTGGTGAAGTATTATGGGGTGCCACCGGCCAAAATATCAGTAACCTATAATGGTATATCTCAAAGAATGATAGATGCTAAGCCAACAGCGCCGATCGCCAAGGAGCGTATCATATTGTCGGTCGGGTCATTTAATACACGTAAAAATCATCAGAAGCTCATAGCGGCATACTTAGACAGCAGTGTTAAAGATGACTACCAATTGGTAATAGTGGGTGATAAGAACAAGGTTTTTAGTGAAACCGGGATTGACGAAGCTACCTTGGCGGGAAGCAACATAAAAATACATCAACGCTTTACAGAAAATGAATTGATAGAATTGTACCATAGGGCGGAGGTTGTTGTTTCCTTGTCGGCATATGAGGGCTTTGGGATACCCTTACTGGAAGGGTTGTATAATGGCTGCAGGATCATTTGCTCTGATATACCGGTTTACAGGGAGCTATACGATGGGCTCGCCGATTTTTGTAACCCGGATGATATGGATAGCGTCTGTGGAGCTTTGAATGCAATCGCGAATAAAAATACAATTTTGGGTGAAAAAAAGGAACTGGCCATGCTGTTGGAAAAATATAATTATGCACGATCTGCACAGGTTATATTGGATCGGATACAAGGTGTTGTGAAATGAATCGGGTCGGCAACTGCAAATGTTAGTATTTGCACAAAATATTCAGGTACAATAAGCGTTTGGGGTTTTTAGTTATATTTGTTAGTCCAAATTTCGCTCATGACTTTGTTAACCATTTTGCTCCAGGCCGCTACAGCTGCGCCTGCCGACAGTGTTGTAAAAGCCGCACAACAGGAAGCCGCAGCATCGGTAGAAAAAATATCCTTGTTTCATCTTTTGCAGGAGGGCGGGGTGCTGATGATTCCGCTGCTGCTGTGTTCCCTTATTTTGGTGTATGTATTTGTGGAGCGCCTACTGGCAATCCGTAAGGCTTCGGCTATTGATAAATCGTTTATGATACGCATTCGTGAGCAACTGGAAACAAAAAACATCGCCAGGGCTATGGACATCTGCCGCAGCGTGAATACGCCCATTTCCAGGGTAATAGAGAAGGGCGTTAGCCGCATAGGGAAACCACTGGACTATATAGAAAAATCTATGGAAAACACCGGCAAACTGGAGGTTTACCAACAGGAGAAGAATCTGTCTATTTTATCCACCATCTCGGGCATAGCACCGATACTTGGCTTTCTGGGTACTATTGCCGGGATGATAATCTTATTCTTCAATGTGCAGCACCAGGGTTTTTCGCTTGAGACTATTGCCGGCGGTATTTACACAAAGATGGTCACATCGGCTACCGGGCTTATCATCGGCTTGCTTGCTTATTTAGGCTATGCCTATCTCAATGCACAGATCAACAAGAATGTAAACCGGATGGAAGCTGCTTCAGTTGAATTTTTAGACATAATACAGGATACAAACCATTAAGCGACCAGATGAACATAAAACGCCGCCTTCCACACGATCCGCAAGGGCACTCATCAGCGCTGAATGACATACTATTCATATTGCTGTTGTTTTTCCTTATCATTTCTACCCTTGCCAATCCAAATGTGGTAAAGCTCAGCATTCCCAAGGCTAAGAGCGACACCAAGGCAAAGCAAACGGTGGTGGTATCTATAAATGACAAGCAGGAGTTTTTTGTGGCTACAACCCAGGTACCAGTTGACTCCCTTCAATCCTTTATAGCAAGGGCCATAGCCAAATCGCAGGATGCCGAGCCTACCGTCGTCATTAATGCCGACAAACAGGCAACTGCCGATAATGTCGTAGCCGTTATGCGCGCCGCCCACGACCTGAACCTACGCACTGTGCTGGCTGTGGAAAATAACAGCAGGTAGGTGTTTCGTTACGGCGCGCTATAAAAACAAAACCCGGTCGCGTGCAAGCAGCGGCTACCGGGAATAACTATACAAAGATAGGATAAATTCTTTTATCGTCTTTATTGATTAATTCATTCCCCTTATATTTGCCCATCAAACATTATGGAATTAAGTAAGAATTTTCAGCACAACGAAGCGGAACAAAAATGGTATGCGCACTGGAATGGCGCAGGATATTTTAAGAGCGAACCCGATGACCGCCCCCCTTATACGGTTGTGGTACCGCCGCCTAACGTCACAGGCGTGTTGCACATGGGCCATGCCCTCAATGATACCGTACAGGATATACTCATTCGCCGTGCAAAGATGCTCGGCTACAACACCTGCTGGGTTCCCGGCACCGACCATGCATCTATAGCCACTGAGGCTAAGGTGGTGAACATGCTCCGCGAAAGGGGCATAGACAAAAAGACACTTCCACGCGATGAGTTCATGACCTATGCCTGGGAATGGAAAGAAAAGTACGGCGGCATAATACTGAAACAATTGGAAAAGCTGGGTTGCGCGCTCGACTGGGAGCGTACAGCATTTACCATGGACGAAGATTACTATGCGTCAGTTATCAGGGTGTTTAATGAGCTGTATGAAAAGGGCCTCATCTACCGAGGGGTGAAAATGATAAACTGGGACCCTAAGGCAAAGACCGCCCTTAGCGACGAAGAAGTAATACACCGTCAAACCAACTCCAAGCTCTACTACGTTCGGTACCGTATAGACAGTGAAACGGAGGAGTATATAACAGTAGCTACAGTGCGCCCGGAAACTATTCTTGGCGATACTGCGGTTTGTGTGCATCCCGAAGATGGGCGATATGCGCATCTTGCTGGCAAGTACTGCTTTGTGCCGCTTATCAACAGGCGAGTACCCATCATTTTCGATGATTATATAGATAAGGAGTTTGGTACCGGAGCCCTCAAAGTGACGCCTGCGCACGATATTAACGACTACAACCTGGGCCTGAAACATGGCTTGCCCGTTGTGGACACACTGAATGAAGACGGCACCATGAGCGAGGCTGCACAGCTCTATGTGGGGCAGGATCGGTTTGCGGTGCGCAAGAAAATAGTAGAAGACCTGCGCGATGCAGGTAACCTTGTAAAAGAGGAAGACTACAGCAACCAGGTAGGCTTCAGCGAGCGCACAGATGTGGTGATAGAGCCGCGCCTGAGTATGCAGTGGTGGTGCAATATGCAGGAAATGGCAAAGCCCGCCCTTGATGCGGTAATGAATGATGAAATAGAATTTCATCCGGCCAAGTTCAAGAATACTTACCGGCACTGGATGGGCAACATCAAGGATTGGTGCATAAGCCGCCAGCTATGGTGGGGGCAGCGCATCCCTGCGTGGTATGATATGGAAGGTGGCCTCTATGTAGCTAAGACGAGCGAAGAAGCGCA
The DNA here is from genome assembly GCA_013288445.1 of Bacteroidota bacterium. Taxonomy (GTDB): domain Bacteria; phylum Bacteroidota; class Bacteroidia; order Chitinophagales; family Chitinophagaceae; genus Nemorincola. The sequence goes on along the minus strand of JABDBX010000075.1, from coordinate 6,151 downwards.
CACGGCATATAAGACCAAAAAACCTGAACTTGCTGCAAAGCACCCAGAACTAAGGCAGGACGATGATGTGCTGGATACTTGGTTCAGCAGTTGGTTATGGCCAATGGAGGTATTCAACTGGAACAAACAGCCGGGCAATAAAGACCTGGAATACTACTACCCAACCAATACGCTGGTTACCGCGCCAGAGATCATATTCTTCTGGGTGGCGCGTATGATAATGGCTGGTTATGAGTTTATGGGCAAGAAGCCTTTTGATAAGGTTTATTTCACTGGTATAGTAAGGGATAAGCAGGGCCGGAAGATGAGCAAATCGCTGGGCAATTCGCCAGATTTGTTGCAAATGATAAAAGACAATGGAGCTGATGCAGTGCGATTTAGCGTTATGATCTCATCCCCAGCGGGTAATGACTTGCTGTTTGATGAAAGCCAACTGGAACAGGGCCGCAACTTCTGCAACAAAATGTGGAATGCGATGAAGCTGGTGAAAGGGTGGGAGAGCCGTTGCAGCGATGAGCTTGATGGCAACCAGGTACGTTTTGCGCTCGACTGGATGGATGCCCGCCTGGCCGCAGTTTCGCAGGAGGTGACGGAAATGATTAAGGAGTTCAGGCTGAGCGAGGCTTTGAAAACCATTTATTCACTAATCTGGAACGACTTTTGTTCGTGGTACCTGGAGTGGGTGAAGCCGGGTATGGAGCAGCCTATATCTGCACACGTTTACAAGCGCACCATTGCAATTTATGAGCAGTTGCTGCAATTGGCGCATCCGTATCTGCCGTTCATTACCGAAGACATTTACCACATTCTTAGTGAGCGTGGCCTGGGGGATGACCTGATAGTGAGACAATTGCCATTATATGAAACCCCAAATGCCGAAACGCTGAAAGAGGGGGCAATGTTGCAGGAAATAATAACTGCCGTAAGGGACACGCGCATCAAGAACCAGTTGAAGCCAAAAGATACCGTCAAACTGTGGATAGATACCGACCATCATGCTTTTTATGAGGGTGTGCAGGATATATTGCGCAGGCAGGTAAATGCGGAGCATATTGGCTATACTAAGGAGCCGAAACAGGGTTGCATATCGCTGGTGGTACAAACCGACAAATTATACATAGAAGCCGCTAGCGCTACCATAGATACCACTGTGCAAAGAGAGCAGATGGAGAAGGAAGTGATCTACCTGAAAGGCTTCATAGTAAGCGTAGATAAAAAACTGGATAACGTGAAATTTGTGCAGAACGCAAAGCCCGAGGTGATAGAGAACGAACGCAAGAAGCGGGCTGACGCAGTTGCCAAAATACAAACACTGGAAGAAAGCCTGAGCTTGATTTAGAGATAGCATTATGACACACATTGCGGCTTGAGCGGCTTCAGAGTTTATTTCTGTATTGTGTATTTCAAGTCCAGTCTGCGCTATCACAAGAGGAAAAAAAGACAAGAGCGTATTTACGGTTTATGGAAGGCTATCTAAGTCTGAGGGAGGGTATGCCATTAGATAACTCTGAACATTCTGTTCATTGAAGACGGGTATGTCGCTTAACCGTCAGATATTGTCGAAAGACTACTCACTGCCTTTTATGAACAAAAACAGACGTTATTTGAGGTAGCGGAATTCACCATGTCTCCGGGCATGAAGAAAAGTACGGAATAGGCAAAATGTGGCGTAATGGACAAAAAGTAGGCTGTTTTTTTATGCGTATTTTCTATTGATTTTTACTCATTTTGGATTAATGCACAGCATGCCGACACTTGGCTCTCCTAATAAGTGACGATGACAAAATAAATACCACCATCTGACTTGTTCTTTTCCATTTCTGCTTCGTCCCAAAAGTCCTTAAATAGCTCACTATTCGCGGATTTTGTGCCTCGCACAAAAGAAAAAGAACTTCGTCATATGGTAGTATTCATTTCGCCAGCGTCACTAAGCTGTTTTCAAATGCAAATAACAATTGTTTTCAAACCTGTCGGTGCTTTCAACTCTGCTGTACAAATCTTCAAGAAGTTGTTGCCTGCTCGCAATTATTTCTTTTAATTTTTGCGTGCGTTCCTTATCTGACAATTGAAACTACATTCCAGCCAAAGAAAGAAAGTAACGCTATAGGTAACAGGTTAGGCTTTATGCCACTCCTCAAGTGTCATCACATCAGCTTGCCGGGGAAAAACTTTAGTGGTCAGCACCTGGTGTACTTCTTCGTCTGGGTCTGCGCAACAATCCGACAATATAGTAATGCCGTAATCTTTATCTGCCGCTTCACGTGTAGTGGATAATACAACGCCACTGGTGGAGATGCCGGTGAGCACCAACTTACCTATGCTGTAAGCCCTTAGGATCACTTCCAGGTCGCTACCTGTGAATGCGCTTACCCGGCGTTTGGTAACGATCACCTCATCTGCTTGTGGGGCCAGGTCAGGGTGAACCTTCATAAACTCATTCATGTCCATGCTGGCAAATCCTGCCTTGCCACCACCGAAGCCTTTATTATTCATACTCACTTCGGGCGCTCCCTGCCTGAAGCCGACCACTACAAATATTACCGGGATCTTTTTCTCCCGCGCATGGGCTATGGCGTTAGCTACATTGCCTATCAGCGCTTCGGCAGCGGGTATCCGGCCAACTATGCCCATTTGCATATCCATTACAAGCAGGGCGGTACTTTGTGCGTTCTGTTCCATTTTTTAGTTTTTATGGTTGGTTAAGTTTCTAAATTTCCTCTAGAACGGTATCCTCGCTATCTTCAAGTTGTTCCAGGTTCTTTTTTCGTAGGTTGTCTTTTCTCAGGTACTTTGAAAATATGGCTGCAATAATAAGCGCTATTATACCCTGGCAAAGTATGGCGTTGGGTGCTCCTGTTTGCTGGGAAATTACGCCCAGCAGCAGGCTACCGATGGGCAACATGCCAAAATACGCCATAGCCACATAGCTCATTACCCGGCCCCGCATTTCTTTACTGGAGTTTACCTGAATTATCGTCATAATAATTGTTGTTTGCGACATCATCCCGAACCCGGTCAATACGGCAAACAACATAGCCAATGGGAAATAGCTGATGTGTGAGAAAAGTATAAGGCAACTGCCAAAAATGATGGTATTAATAAGGAGAACGAATTTGAGATCTGTGCCAGGTTTCAAAGACGCAAGGAATATGGAGCCGCATACCGCACCCAACCCAATAAAGCTATTGATGTAGCCATAAGTGGCTGCATCGCCTTTAAAGATCACCTTAGCAAATACCGGCAATAGGGTATTATAGGGTAGCACCAGCAGGCTTGTGAGGCCAAGCATGAGCATTACCATGCTTATTGCAGGTGTACCTTTCAGGTATCTGAAGCCATCTGCAAGTTCAGACTGCACCTTTTTCTTTACCGGATTTGGCACGTAAGCCGGCAGTTTCATCAATAACAAAGACGTAATAACAGCCACAAAGCTCAATGCATTAAGGCTAAAACATATGCCTGCTCCGAATTTTACCAGCACAATACCCGATAAGGCCGGGCCTACTAACCTGGCAAGATTCACCATTGAAGAGTTGAGCGCAAGTGCATTAGGCAAGTCTTCTTTGTTGGTTATCATTTCATGCACCATTGGCTGCCGTGCCGGCACATCAAATGCATTGATTATGCCAAGTAGCACGCTGAGTGTAAGTATTTCCCATACGGCATAGTTGCTGGTAAACAGGAGTATAGCCAGTAATACCGCCTGTATCATGGAGGCGACCTGGGTAAGCAGCAATACCTTAAAACGGTTGTACCTGTCTGAGGCGATGCCGCCAAGCAAGGAAAAAAGGAACGACGGAAACTGTGCTGCAAATACAGTAAGGCCCAGCATGAATGCCGAATGCGTCATAGTATAAACAACCCAACTCACTGCGGTACGCTGCATCCATGTGCCGATCTGCGAAATAGACTGCCCGGCAAAAAATAATCGGTAATTACGGTTTTTGAAAGCGTTGAATGTGGTAATACTCATGATTTGTTGCTCGCCTTTCTCCTAAAACTGCATTTGTTTTTCCATGAACGCAACGCTCAGCATCCAACTCATTAACAGGATGCCGATGAAAAACACAACAAGCGACATTACTTTCTGGTTTGAGACCCTGCCTGCACGCATAAGCAGGTACCCGATCACGAGGTTGAGCAAACCCCAGAAAACATTGACAGTAGGGGATGATGGCCCTTTACCCGCCGGAGTAGCAAATGGGGTAGGGAACACATCGCCAGAAACACCGTGAATAAGATGCGGAACTGTGTTAGCGATAAAGAGCCCGGCAAAAAAGCAGGCTATATACTGGTACCATTTCATAGATCGTTGATTTAATAAGTGATTTTATGGTGCAAAAGTACCGCCATAGTTTAAAATAAGGGTGTGACAAACGTCACAATATGCGGCATAAACGACGTCTTTAGTCAAATTTATTCTCTTTCAATATCAATAAAGCTCGCGATTTTTATGACAAGACCATTGATATATTCCGTGCGCAACGCTGATATCTTTTTAAGACGATTGACTTTTCTGTTAGTCTTTAAGAAATCGCTCCCAATGTGCTTCGTCTTCTTTCTCCCAATCCTCCTGCAACGCTTTTTCAGATATTGCCATTGCCATCGAAGTTAGCTGGGCATTGTCCAGGCTTTTAGATTCCCCGCTCGTCTTGTTTTTATTTTTCTGGCTCAGAAAAGAAATGAAATCAGCTGCTTCTTGTTTTAAATTGTCAGGAAGCATTGAGAATTGCGTAAATAATAACGAAGAATCCATACCGAAACAAATATCAATACAAATATAGCCAAAAAACGATCGGGCAGAGCGATAATTTTCAACTGCAAACCCTGATTATCTATCCCTCTTTCCGCGTATCCGGCTCAATGTTTCGCGGGTCACGCCCAGGTAGGATGCGAGCTGGGAAAGGGATATCCGTTGCAGCAATTGGGGCTTATTTTTTTCAATATAATGATAGCGTTCGGTGGGTGTGTACAATTTGAACAGGTTGCTGTGCTCTTCTGCCGCTAAAAGTATTTGCACCGATAAACGCCTGATAAACAGAATCATCTGCGGGTGTGAATTGAACTGTTCCAATATTACGTCTAAATCAAACACCCAAACTATGCTATCCTCACCTGCCTCAATAATCAGCTCCGACGCCCGCCTGCCATTTATGCTGCGTAGATTGGTTGTGAAATCCCCTTCAAAAGCGAAACTCAAATTTATCGCTACTCCGTCTTTATTACACCATGTGCGCAGATAACCTTGCTCCACTAAGTAAAATGAACGGCAAACTTCACCTTCCTTTAACAATACTTCACCCTTTTTCAATTCCCGGTTTTGCGCACAGCTTACCAGCAACCGGATATCTTCTTCAGTTGTTCTTTGTGAAACCGTTTTGATGGAAGCTTCGAGAATTTTATGATCCATGGTAGCTATGCAAATATCCTTATTTTGGCCAGCATTTACAATGGCCTTTAGCGATAACCGGATACCTGGCATTTATGTGAGAATGGTATTGTTTATCTCAAGATTTCAAAATAAGCGATTCTATATAGATCCGGGATTTCTTATTCTTTATTTCTTTCTCCCTCCGTTTAGCCTCTTGGAGCGTTTCAAATTGCTCGATATTTTTTAACTCCCATGGAGTGCCGGTGGCGGTAAATGTTGAATGACCAATATTATGTTCATGCAATCTTCTTTCAAGATTGGTACAAGCGCCAACATAATACTTGTTCACCTTGGCAGAAAAAATAATATAGACGTATGCCATGAAAACAAAAATACTCAAAGAACGTAAATAAAAAAGCCCTCCCGCATTTAGCGAAAGGGCTATAAGTGGCTTCGTTGGGACTCGAACCCAAGACCCATACATTAAAAGTGTATTGCTCTACCAACTGAGCTACGAAACCATAAGAGAAGAACTATATTAAATGATCCATTAAACGCAAAGAACACCCTGCACACAGTTTTTTCAATAATCTGAAAACCGTATGGGCAAGCCTCGAAGTGTTTAACCTGCTGGGCATACAAAATACCCTCTCCTATAGCTGGATACAAGACGACACCAGCAGCAAGACCTACGCGGTGCCAAACCGCCTCACATCGAGGTTGCTGAACCTGAAACTGCTGTTCAATTTTTAAATAATGATTATAGTTATTTTTTAAAAG
>JABDBX010000074.1:10213-14796 GCA_013288445.1 Bacteroidota bacterium | reverse complement strand
GTATAATTAACGTTTGTAGTAGCCGCGCCGACACAAGCGTCATCGGCCGATACACCACTTACGGTAGGTAGCGGATTAATATTACCCGTAAATCCGGTGCTTGTGGACGTACAGGATGTGGTACTATTGGTAACGGTAATTGTACCCGAATAGCTCGACCCTGTCCCCGGTAGTGTAATGCTTATGGGGCTGCTGCCCGGCAGAAAACCTAACGAAACATTTCCAACCGTAAACCCGGTGCTGAACGACAGGCTATATTTATCAGGGCTACCCGTTGTACCGCTGAAGCTAAGATTTGTACTCGTATATCCGGCACATGCATCATCTGCAGTTCCCGTTGACAACGTTATCGTTGGCAATGCATTTACGTGAAGCGAATAAGAATTACCCGTACTCGTACATTGGGTAGTTGCATCTCTTACATACACTGTACCGTTATAGGTATTAGCAGCAGCGCCTGTAAGCGGAATGCTTATAGTGCCGGAACTACTACCGGAAAAAGAACCTGTACTGGTAGAAAGCGATGGCCCTGTAGCATAAACAAAGCTATCCACAAAAGAAGAGCCCGCAGATGTAAAACCGGAATAAATAAGGCCTGCTGTAGATGCACCAAAACATGCTGAAGGAGATGAGCCGACAAAACTAAATGCGGGTAACGCATTTACCGTTACATCAAATGTGGCAGGCGAGCTCTGGCAGGTAGTGATGCTGTTTATCAATATCAAAGTATTTGGGGTATAATCGGTACCGGAAACAAGGCTCGGCGGGGTAGCGGTAGTTAATACAATGGCCCCTGAACCTGCATAAGCAGTCGGAGTAGTAACATTTGTAAAACCATCCGACACTGCGACAGATGCGTAACTAATAGTGTATTGATCAGCAATACCGCCACCTGGTGTAAAGGTCAAATTGCCGTTTGCTGAGCCAAGGCATATGTTTCCAGATGCGCCGGATATAGTAGGCACGTCATTTACCACAAGTGAAAAAGCATCACCAGTACTGGTACATTGTGTAGTTACATCCCGTATGTAAAGCGTTCCGCTATATGTAGTAGCCGTAGCCCCGCTAAGTGGAATGCTAATCGTACCGGACGGACCACTATAACTTAATAGAGAGAAACTCGTCGAGAGACCACTCGCATAAACAAGACTATCCTCGAAACCTGATCCTCCCAGTGTAAAGCTCGAATAGCTAAGAGTTGTACTTGCATCACCTAAACATGCCGATGCAGAAGAACTGACACCAGAGATTGTAGGCAACGAATTTACTGATAAATTAACTGCTGTTCGCATAGTGCTTACGCAGCTTGATGTTGTATTCCTTGACTCGGCGTAGTAGGTACCGGCAACTGTAGTTGTATAAGTATTAGTACCAGCAGCGCTCCCGGACTGCAAAAGCGTCCCGCCAGAACTTGCATCGTACCAATCCGCCACTTCGCCGCCACCAACTGGTGCTGCATTCAAAGTTCCTGTCACCCCGGAACATACCGTTTGGTCACCACCGCTTGAAGGCGCACTCGGGTTAGAAGGTATATTTATGGTCACGGCAGTGCGTGAGGTGCTTACACATCCTGTACTGGAATTCCTTGCCCCGGCATAGTAGGTGCCTGCCGATGATGTAGAGAAAGTAGTACTTGTACTTGACAATGGGCTGCCACCAGTGGCGGCAGCATACCAATCAATTGTTTCGCCGGTATTTGGTGTAGCGCTTATTGTGCCGGGTGCTGCGCTTGCACATATAGTTACGGTACCACCGCTCGTAGGCGCACTCGGGTTAGAAGGTATATTTATGGTCACAGCAGTGCGTGAGGCGCTTACACATCCCGTACTGGTATTCCTTGCCTCGGCATAATAAGTGCCCGGCGATGATGTGGAGAAAGTAGTACTTGCGCTTGACAATGGGCTGCCACCGGTGGCGGCAGCATACCAATCAATTGTTTCGCCGGTATTTGGCGTTGCGCTTATTGTGCCGGGAGCAGCATCTGCACATACGGTCTGGTCACCACCGCTTGTTGGCGCATTTGGCAATGCAATTACACCAGTACCTGTTGATATGGCAGGACTTGCCGCCCTGCATCCGTTACCATCCGTATAATTTACGGTAACGTTCTCTGTGCTGGATGCTGCACCTGCATTCCATTGAATAGTTACAAAATCATCGCTTGTACCACCACCGCCTGTTATTGAATAAACACCAGAGGACGCTAAATTACCCCAGGTATAACTGGTTTCGCCTGCTTGCGTAATATAAGTGACATTAACACCAACACAGGCTGCCGCAGGGTAAGTAGGAAAAGATATTGTAGGTAATGGATTAACCACCATTGAAAAACTAACCGGTGTTGATTCACAACCTGTTGTGCTATTCTTTACCTGGATCGTCTCCGAAGAATATGTGGCTCCGGATGACGGAACACTGATGCCCATACCAAAGGTTATTGGGTTGGGCAACGTAGCAGGGCTACCATAAGTAACATTACTGAATGACGCAGATGCCGATGTGCTGGTAAATGTTATGTTATACTCATCAACACCACTACTCACACTGGTGTACGGTAATTTAACACTCGAAGCGCTATAACATGCTGGAGTTGCCGAGGTGATACCCGTTATGGTAGGTAACGGATTTACAGTAAGCGCCGCAGTTGCAGATGTCGAACTGGAACAGGTAGTTGCTGGATCCGTTATGCTGTTGATCGTTATATTAGGATTGCCATTAGTTGAAAGCGTAGGGGTAGAGAATGTACCAACAGTAGGACTGAAGCTGACACCTGAAAGAGTTGTAGGGCCAGATGCATCGGGCGAACCGATTGAATAGTTTACATTGTACGAACTTGCAGTAAGAGAACTGCCGGTTACGGTAATCAGGGAAGTATTCCCGGCACATATTATGCCGCCTGAAACGGTAAGACCCGTCACGTTGGGTAATGCACTTACGGTAAACACAGCAGTATTTCCTGTAGTAACGGTAGTAGGCCCGCAGTAGCCATCAACTGCCGTAATAGTCAATGTAGTTGACCCCGAACCGGAGAGAAATGTATGATCGTATGTAAATGTACCTACCCCGCCTCCCAAAGTTAGTGAGGCAGTTGTCGAGGCACCACCCAGATTGTAAGTTACTGTGTATGTGGCATCTGACAGGTGACGCGACGTTGAAATTACGGTCACAGTGCCATCAACGTTCAGACAGTATGGACCCGTAACAGTGGTACTCAAATCACTTACATTACATTGCGCATACGCACCATGCTGCAAGACCATAAACAGGCCAATAAACAAAAACTTGAGGAAGTTACTCTTCTTAACTGCTTTCAGTGGTGGTAAACAATGTTTCATGTAACGATGCTTTAAAAATGTTTAAAAAAAATAACCTTCACTCGTATTCGTTTACCCCCCGCCCTAAAGGGAGCTATTCTGTGTTACCTCGTTCTACCTCATACTCCCGACTATCTACTATATACTATCGACTATCTACTTTATTCTCCTCGTACTGGTCGAAGCGTCTCGCTTCGTCCTCATTTACCGAAACGTCCCGCTTCCACAAACCACTTATTTCATTGCCCGCCGGAAGCGTCTCGCTTCCTCATTCCAGGACGAAGCGAGACGCTTCGACCAGTGGGTTACCCCCCGCCCTAAAGGGAGCTATTCTGTGTTACTTCGTTCGACCTCATACTCCCACCTATCTACTATATACTATCGACTATCTACTTTATAACTTTTCCACCTCACACTTCCCACTATCTACTAAACAGGCCATCACGGACCTTTTAATTTTTTACTTTTAATTTTTCACTTTTCTAACCTAAGTATGAGGAACGATGATAAACTTATTCCACCACGAACTTTATTTACCATCGTTCCCAAACCCTAATGAAACCAGTAGTACGATGTCCATTTCGCGCTACGGCCCCGTTAGCATACCCGGAGATTAACCACTCTTCCAATCCGCACAAAACAATTGTTATCATACTCTGCACCCTTCGCTTTGCCCTGTTCGGGATTGCATGTATAAAATATATTTAATTAAATCTGGTCTTATTTTTACCCTTTTCGCTACCAAAAAACCGGCAATTGGTCTGAAATTTTTGTTAAATCGGGCTTATTGGCTGTTAAACTATAAAAAGTATTTTTAAAATTTTAGTTGCATAAAATCAATTGTTTAGGCATGATTTTTGATTTTAATTTATTATGAGCGTTTTATTCATAACATCAGTAATAATAACTTCATAATCAATTGATTATCAGCGCATCTATGAACATTTAATAATAAATTGTATTTATAATTACTTGTATTTCTTTGAAATAAATAACGTTGTTATTTTGATGTTAAACACAAAAAGCAGTCCCCGAAACGTCATTATTAATTCATAGATGAGAAATACACACTTTGATTTAAAGGGAGCCTATAACTGCCTGGAAACCAACAGCGGGTCTCGCCTATAGCGTCGGGGAAACACCCGTAGGAATGCACCAAAAAGCAAACCGGGCAAGCTCGAAAGCCTGCCCGGTGCAAATTGGGTAACCTATTGGCCAAACAGTTGGCACGCTTACGCAGGTTATCAATGGCCTCCCTACCATCACGCT
>JABDBX010000074.1:0-10203 GCA_013288445.1 Bacteroidota bacterium | reverse complement strand
ACAAAAAGCCAACCCGGCCAAGCCCGAAGGCCGGCCGGGGGCAAATTGGGTAACCAATTGGCAAACAGGGTTGGCGGATATCTTATCAATGACACGCAAATGGTATCACCACGGGGTTCACCTCAAAGCTGGCCGAATTGCCGCTTGATAATGTGGTGGTGCAACCTGATGCCGCATTCTTGATTGAATTGATCGTAATGGTTTCGGCACCCGGATTATGAAGAGCGCCGGTAGTGAACCCACCGCCTGTGCCCCCGCTGATGGTGCTGAACACAACATCGGGTAGCGATGTTGTATATGGTCCACCGGTGTTGGCGCCGCTCAATGTATAAGTAAGGGTGTATGTGGACGGGGGCAGCGTGCCAGATTTCACCACTATAACGGCGCCCGCATCAACATAGGTATAAGAAGATGCTGTGCTGAACATACTTACATTAGGGCCTGCATCAACCGTTACGGTAGTAAAGCTGGAACAGCCGCCAGCCAGGCTATATTCTATTACCGCCGTACCTGTTGCTATACCTGTCCACGAGCCAGACGATGGGTCCACCGTGGCTATCGCAGTATTGCTGCTGCTGAATGTACCACCGGTTGTGCCAGGGTGAAGCGTAGTCGATGTGCCGGGGCATAGTTCTGTGGTACCCGTAAGCGATGCACCGCCGGAACCAACTGATACTGATGTTGTGTAAATGGTACCTGATAAACATCCCGAGCCACCTGTGCTAACGGTTAGCGAATATACTGCAGTACCGGTAGCTGTTGGCGTAGCATTAGTGGTGCCGGCTATTGCCAGCGCAACTCCCACACCGCTCCAGTGGTAGGTATAGATGCCCACTCCACCCGTTGGGTTGGCGTAAAGTGTTACCGCTGTACCCAGGCAAAGGCTGCTGCCGCCATTATTCGTTGGCACTGCTGTGGGCACGGGGTTCACACTTACATTAGTGGTGTACTGCGTGGTACAGGCCGAGCCTGCGCCATTGTTCACCGTAACTGTATATACATTCGTGGCCGATGCTGATGCTATTGTGGCTACTGCCGATGTGCTGCTCGTGATCGCATCTGCGCCTACCCACGAATAGCCGGTTACGTTAGATGGGGTATTTGCACTCAGGTGTACCGTACCACCCACGCACAACGGGCCGTCATTTGTTACACTTGCAAGTGTTGCGTCAGGCTTAACTGTGAAGTTTGCCGTGTTGGCGGTCGTAACCGGGCTGCTGCACATAGTACCCGAAGTATGGAATACCGATGTTACCGTTACCGTAGTAAGACCTTGAGATGTAAGCGAACCGGATGGTATGGTAAATACGCCGCCTGCATCCATTGTTGCCGAACCACCCGTAGTATTTGCGCCGCTAAGGCCATACACAACTGAATAAGCGCCGGTACCGCCTACAAGGCTGCCTGCCGTTACCGTAGCTGTGCCCGCACCACCTGCGCACAGGTCGGCAGCTGTAATGCTGAACCCGGAAACCACGGGATGTGGGTTAACATGGAATGTCGATGTATTGCCACTGGTCAGCGTGCTGCTGCACGATGTGCCGGTAGAATAGTTTATCGATGTTACTGTCACCGTTGTAGAACCTGACGTTCCTAACACGCCGGATGGAATAATAAACGATCCATTACCCGACCCGTCTATCGACAATGTGGCCGTATTGTTAGTAGATGCATTTGGTGCACTGAGGTCGTAATGAACAATATAGGTAGCAGGGCCTGCAAGGCTGCTGCTGGTAACATTTACTGTAGTAGCAAAGCCGAGGCATATATCTGCTGCAACAGGTGTAAACGTGCTCACCACAGGGAGTGGGTTCACGTTGAACGACGCACTAACGCCCGTTACAGGGCTGCTGCACGCGGTGCCGCCGGTGAACTGTATAGCTGTTACAGCTACCGTAGTGTTCACTGTATTGGTCAGGGCCGATGATGGAATTAAGAATGATCCACCGGTCCCTAACGTAACATTCGTTGTAGCAGTAAGGCCGGAAGCTGTATTGCCGCCGCTCAGGCTGTAAGTAACGGTGTAATTGCCACTGATAAGAGACGTAGATTGAAGACCCGCTAATTCTCCACCACCTACGCAAAGATCATTTACTGTTACTGTAAGACCGCTGACAACTGGGTACGGATTAACATTGAAGGTATTGTGCGCACCCAGGGAGGTGACACTACAGCCGGTAACGCCATCTATCACAGAGTTGATAGTGATCGTAGTTATTGTTGCTGTTGACCCGGTGCTTAGCGTTGTGCCCGCAGGGAAAGTAACTACACCGCCTGTTGTAGTCAATGCAGATGGTGTGGTGAAAACCCCGCCAGGCGCTATTGTATAGCTGAAGGTGTAGGTGCCGTTGACGAGCGAACTGCCGATAGTAAAGTTTGGTGTACCGCCAGAGCATATATCCGTACCGGTAACATTGAAGGTAGTCACGTTCGGATTGGGGTTAACCGTTACCGTAGTGGTGAAGTAAGTAGTATTAGTACAATTAGCGCCCGGTGTGCTTACCGCTACCGAATAAACCTGCGACGATGGCGAACCTACTGCTGTTGGTATTGCTGAAACTGTAGCGCTTGCCGATGTACTGCTGAGGATGCCAACACCGGACCACAAATAAGTGTAAGGTGGGTTACCGCCCGTAGCATTTGCTGGAATATTTACCGTGCCTGTGAGGCATACTGGGCCACCAGGTATCGGGTTGGCGGTTGGCACGGCATTAACCGTAACTGTAATTGCATAAACACCAGAAGTACAACCTGCACCTGTGCTGCTCAGCGTTACAGAATAAGTAGTAGTTGTAGTTGGCGATACAATTGGGTTTTGGCCAGTTGGCACTGCGCCTGTTGATGCAGCCCAACTGTAGCCGGTTGTGTTGATGTCGTTTGTCACCAGGTGAGAAACACCGCCTACACATATCGGGTTATCGTTAGCCACCAAAGCAGTAATGCCTGTTGACGACGGCACCGGGTTAACGCTTACCGTTGCTGTCCATATAACTGAAGAAGTACACGTTGGCGTTACTGAGTAAGCTATAGATGTGAGGCTAACAAAGTTATTTCCCACTCCAAGGCCACTTGCATAAGGCACAGTAAATGATGCAGCGCCGCCCGTGCTGCCTTCATGCAGTGAAGCAGTAAGGCTCGGACCGGAACCTACCTGGTAGGTAACCGTATAATCACCAGCCAGCAGGCTTGCTGCTGACACGCTAACTGTAGCATCTGCACCTACGCATACCAGATTGCCTGTAGCTGTAAGACCTGCCGACTGTGGCACCGCATTCACAGAAACCGTAACCGCTGTTGCCGGGTAGCTGGTACAGCTATTGGCATTGGTAACGGTTAAGTTACCATTGTACAAGCCTGTAGCATCAGTTGACGGAACGGTGATATTTATGGAACCGGATGTGCCGCTCACCGAACCGGTGCTGCTGCTGCCGATCAGCGGGGTTGCATCTGTCCATGCAATGCTATAGCCGGTTGGAGTGTTTGCAGTACCTGAATAGTTAAACGTTGCAACGCTGCCTGCACAGTTGTTTACCGCACTATTGCTGAGCGTGATGGCAGGCAACGGATTAACTATAAGTGTGAGCGGGAACGTCTGCACACATGATGTGCCAGTAGAAGTGGTCACTGTAAGTGTGCCCGTATAAGTAGCTGCCGGTGTGGATACAGGGACAGTAACTGTAAATAAACCGCCGGAAACTGTACCCGATGTTGTAGAAGGACCACCTGCACTCCAGTTCAGCGTGTAGGTGCTGGCTATGGAAAGCCCGGTATAACTGTAGGTTACATCGTCTGAATGAACCGGGTCTGTACAGAGTGTGTTGCTGCTATTTATACTAACAAATGCTGGCAGTGCGTTCACCGTTAATGTACTTATAGCATGTACCCCAGCCGGACAACTTGAAACCTCAGAGGTAATGTCGCTGATGGTCAATAAACTATTGCCTGCCGTTGTAAGCAGTGTACCTGGTATCGTTAATATACCACTGCCACCGCCTATAGTAGCCGTACCGAATTCCACAGAATGGCCGTTAGGCGCACCCAGGGAATATTGAAAACTATACGAACCGTCAGCAAGCGTTGAAGCTGATACGGTAACATTCACATCAGTGCCTGCGCACGTAGCTGCACCTGTAACGCCAACCGCACCCGGAACAGGTGAAGGGTTAACAGATACCGTGATACCTATGCCGGACGCGCTTACACAAGTAGTGGCAGTATTGGTAACTGTTACCGTACCGGAGTACTCGCCTGCTGTGGTAGTAGAAAGAGAAGTAGGTACGCTAATAACGCCACTGGTACCGCTAACAGAACCCGTATTCGTAGCCGGGAAGCCGTTAGACGTAGCCGTGCCATCCCATGTAATGGTATATTGGTTTGGCGAATTGGTAGTAGCTGAGTAAGTTAATGAACTTGGAACGCCGGCACATACCGTACCTGCATCTGTGCCCGTAAGCGTGATGGTAGGGAGGCCATTGATAACCTGCGTAAGCGTGCCAACTGTTTGCGTACAACCCGTTGCCGAATTCTTCACGCTAAGCGTGCCGGTATAGGTACCAACCGGTACACCGGCTGCGATATGTACATCAATGTTGGCGCCGAGACCTGTGAATGTGCTAACATCATCGGGGCCGCCAGAGGGTGCCCATGTTAGTGTATATTGGTTACCTGTACCGGTGGTACCAGAAAAGTATAATACATCTTGTGCCGAAGTACTGAAACATGTAGGTTGTGCAGTAGAGAAGCCACCGCGTGTAGGCAATGGATGAACAGTATATACGATGGTTTGCGGACCAGCCGATGGACAACCTGCTGCAGACACGATGCTTACATTATATACTTGTGTTGCGTCTGATGTCCCTGAATTAACCAATGCGTCAGTTATCGTATTACCGCAACTGCTTCCACTGCAGGCATTTTCACCAGTAATACCGGCGCCAGTTGTACCCAATGCCCAGGTAAATTGACTTGTACCGGCGGTGGTTGCCGACAATACAATATTTGCCGCGATGCCACTACAAGCTGATGTGCCCAAAAGACCGACATAGGACGGAACAGGATTGATGCTCACCGTAGTAGTATAATAAATAGAAGTACAGCCTGAACCCGATGTGCTTACAGTAACCGAGTAAACATGACTGGAAGCGCTTGCTACCGATGCCGTATTTGTAGCGGTACTTGATAAAGTTCCAATACCACTGCCTGCATCACCACTCCAGTTATAGGTATAAAGACTACCATAACCGCCTGTTGGTGTGCCATTAGCCGTGAGTGTAAACGTAGTACCCGCGCAGACAGGAGACGAGGTGGAGAGTGACGTAATAGACGGCACTGCATTAATGCTCACAACCGTTGTAGCTGTGTTTGCACATAAAGTAGTGGCATTGTGGAAGCTAACGGTAACCGTATAAACGCCTACTGTACTTATATCTGTGGTGATATTGCCGGAAGCATCTATGCTTAACCCAGTAGATGGGTTCACACTAAAACCATCAACCGAAACCGAACTGAGACCAAATGGGCTAACAGGTGTTGCTACCTGGCAGAATGGGGTGCCGGGTGCTCCATACCCAAAGAGTATAGCTGTAGGCAATGGATGAACAGTATATACTATGGTTTGCGGGCCTGCCGATGGACAACCTGCCGCCGACACAATGCTTACGTTATATATTTGTGTTGCGTCTGATGACCCTGAATTGGTCAATGCGTCTGTAATCGTATTACCACAGCTTCCGCCGCTGCAGGCATTTTCACCACTGATACCGGCGCCTGTTGTGCCCAATGTCCAGGTAAATACACTTGTACCGGAGGTGGTTGCCGACAATGCAATATTTGCCGCTATGCCACTACAAGATGATGTGCCCAAAAGGCCCACATAGGAGGGCACAGGATTGATGGTAACCGAGGTGGTATAATAGATAGAATTACAACCCGGGTTAGACGTACTCACCATAACCGAATAAACATGAATAGAAGGACTTGTTACAAGTGCGGTATTAGTAGCGGTACTTGAAAAAGTACCAATACCACTGCCTGCATCACCGCTCCAGTTGTAGGTATAAAAGCTGCTACCGCCACCTGTTGGGGTTCCATTAGCGGTGAGCGTAAATGTAGTACCGGTACAAGCAACAGACGGGCCAGAGAGCGATGTAATAGAAGCCACAGGATCTATAGTCACAACCGTTGTAGCCGTATTGCTACAATGAGTATCGTGGAAGCTAACGGTAACCGTATATACGCCTACTGTGCTTATATCTGTGCTGATATTACCTGAAGCATCTATGCTTAACCCGCTTGATGGTGATACACTGAAACCATCAACCGAAACCGAACTGAGACCAAACGGGCTAACTGGTGTCGTTGACTGGCAGATTGGCGAGCCAGGCGTACCATACCCAAAGAGTATAGCGGTAGGTAATAGATGCGCCGTATAAGTTACCGCAGTTGGCGAACCAGGGCAACCTGCGCCGGATGTAGGGGTAACATTATATACCTGTGTTTGATCACCTGCGCCTGAATTAACGATTACATCATTGATTGTAGTACCGCTGCCTGGATTAGCGCCGCTAATGTTAGAACCACTGGCGCCTACTGTCCAGGTAAAGGAACTGGTACCCGAGGTGGTTGCTGCTAAATTGATGCCTGCAGGCGAACCTGTACAGCCAGCATAGGCAGTAGTGGTAAGCGATGGTGTAGGATTAACGCTGAATGACCAGGTATTAGGCGCAGATACTACTCCAACGCAGCCAAACGGATCTATTATTGTATTAATTGTGATCGTTTCAGCGCCCGAGCTGGTAAGTGGTATCGTAGTAAAGCCGCCGCTGCCGCCGCTGCCGCCGTTTATGCCAACACCGGTAACTAAATTCCCTGTAGAGGATGGATTGCTTACATCATAAGTAAGTGAATAAATTGCTGTAGGTAGCGCCATGCTGCCAAATCCTAATGTTGTGGTACTGCCCTGGCAAATATTACTGGCCGCATCTGGCAAAGTAGTGCTCACATTAGGCAGGTTATGATTGTTAATAGACAGCGAATAGGTATTTGTACAAGTCGAAGCCGTGTTCATAACCGTAAGCGTAGCTGTATAACCACCTGCAGCCGTACCGCTGGCTGTGCCGGCTGTAATAGGAGAAGATGGGAACGAAGTAAAGCTGCTTACATTACCGTCAACAGGGCCTGGGCTTGCGCCAGTCCAAACCAATGTATATTGGTCGGCGCCTGAGGCGGCACTGTATGCAAAATTCAATGTCTTGGCCGTACCAACGCAAGCATCGGCCGTGAGATTTGTGAAAGTGACGGTAGGCAGAACATTATCCACAATCGAAGCTGTTGAAATAGCAGATATGTCTGTGGTACAAGTTGTTGAAGGAGAAGTAAAACGTATAGTTTCAAATGTAACGGTGTTAGTAGTACCAGCAGCCAGGTCACCGGTTGGGATGGTTAAGAAACCATTGCCGCTGCCGTCTATTGTTATTGTGGACTGGTCGTGAGCAGTACCTGTACCTGTGCTGTATTGTACGGTATAATTACCGGCAGCAAGACCCGTAGATGCTATGTTAACCGTACCATTGATGCCATCACATACCGGAAGACCGGTTGGTGTGATGGATGTGTAAGCTGCAACTGCATTCACAGTAACAGTAGTAGTATATTGCGCACTCGTGCAGCCTGAAGCTGTTTGTGTTGCCGTTACCGAGTAAACTGTAGTGCCTGATGCAATACTTGGGTTAGCCGCAGTCACATTAGAAGGAACCACATCAGGAGAAGAGTAGCCGCTACCTGTCCATGAAAAGGAATAAATGCTACCTACGCCGCCAGTTGCATTTGCAATAAGGCCTACCGCATTGCCCGCGCATATTGCACCTGAGTTAGAAGGAGCAAGTGTTGGTACTGTATTTACATTAAACGTTGTTGCATAATAACCTGATGTATTACAACCATTACCAGTAGCGCTTACAGTTACTGAATACGTTTGGGAGCCTGTAGCCGTGATGACTGCTGTATTCGTATTGCCGCTGGTTGTAGCCGAGACAAGTGTTGGGGCTGTACCCAACCAATGATACGTGATTGTTCCCGCTCCGCCAGAAAGCGTACCGGCTGTAAGTGTACTCGTTCCGCCAGAACAAATATCTCCGCTATTGCCTAAACCGGCAAGGGATGGCTGCCCATTTACAGCAAACGATGTGGTATTACCAGAACTTAGCGTACTGCTGCTGCCACACGTATTGTCTATATGATTAATTGTAATACCCTCGGAAGCTGAAGGATTCGATATTCCACCGTAAGTAAATGTACCGGTACCGCTACCACCCATGGTGAGCGTAGCAGTTAGGCCGGACCCAGCATTAGGCGCTGCGAGATCGAAATTAACTGTAGTAGATGAAAAAGGTTTCAGGGTTGTGGAATTAACGGTTACGGTTGTGCTGCCGCCGGTGCAAATATCGCTTGCTGTTATGGATGTGAAGTTGCTCACAACAGGCACACCAACGTAAAAATTATTAGCCACAGACCCCAATGGTGAGCTGGTTGTTGAAGTACAGGAATTAGCTATCTGCGTATAAACCACATGGTTATTGCCAGCCGCCGGTGATGTTATGTCGAAATGGCCGATGCCACCCGAGGTTGGTGTAGTGGTTGCCGTAAGCGTGCTGCCCCCGTTTATTGTATAGCTGATCACATAAATATCATCAGTAAGGCTGGAGGGAAAGCCGATCGTTTCTGGGCCAGAACAAATGTCACTCGCGCTCGGAGAGAACCCACTGACAGAAATAGAACCCGAGCTCACATAGAACGAAGTTGTGGCCTGCGACCCTGTGAAGGTTGTGGTGACACAGCTTGTTCCTACATTTTGTACTTGTGTTACCACTATTGTAGCCAGGCCATTAGCCGGGAATTGGGAATGAGGGATAGTAAACGTGGCTGGGCTGCCACTTGTAAAATTAAGGTCTGCTGTATGTGTAGTACCACCATTAACGGTATAAGATACGGTATAATCGGTATGCGCAAGCGAGGTTGATGCTACAGAAATAACCATATCGCTGGTATTACAAATGCTGGCAGAAGCAGGTGTTTGGTTAAAGTCGTTAGCTGTAGGCGTTGCATTTACTGTTACAATAACTCCGCTCGATGCAGTTAATCCATTACCATCTGTAATGGTAAGGCTATACGTATGCGTACCTGCTACTGTAGCATCAACTGCGGCCGTAGCACTGTAGGTTCCAACTGTTGCATCAAACATTCCACCATCCGGTGATGTCCATGAATAACCTATACTGCCAGCATCACTACTTGCCCCAGAGGTACTCAAGGTAGGATTAGTTCCCCCTGCGCATGCCGGGTTTGGCGATGCAGAAACAGCGCCCGCAGTTTCCTGGTTAGAAATGCCTGTAAGAAAAACATCGTGCGCTGTTATGCCGGTAGCAGTTATAGTGTGTGCGCTTGTATTTGCTGCACCATATATTGCCCAGGTAGAGGTAGTGCCAATATACGTAGCCGCGCTTATGTCAGCTTCAGTGCCTATTACATCTCCAGTTCCAGATCCGGGTATATATGTAGCAGTAGCATCATAAGTATATCCGGTGCCGGTTATCGTCACCTCCCAGTTTTTATTTAAATAGTTATTACCGTCAAAATTAGCACCGACCCCACTATTAAAAGGTTGTATCGTAGCAGTAGTAGTACCAGAAACAGCACTGAAATTAAGAGAAATTGGCCTGTAATCCCCTGCAACAACAACATCTCCTAAAGGATAATTGTAGATGCCCGTGGCCGTAATCGGCTCCGTTACTAAAAAACTACCTCCAGATGCAACTATGTATGAAGAACTTTCACGGCTCGGTATTAAATTTTAATGGTACTTCCAGTCAGCATATTTCTTGGACCGATGCGTCAGCCTGGAACTTTGGCACGATAATGGTAATAGGAAGCGGTTCATCATTAGTATTGTCAACTGATTTGCCATTGTCTGATGGAAATACAATTTTAACTTATTCATTAGTTGTAGCCAGCGGTGGGACGATAGATGTAAATACACATGTAATTACTGACCCGGCATCTGATGGTGATGGATTTGATCTTGCGGCCGGTGGCACATTTAAAACAGCTAACACAAACACCAGCGGAGCTATTTTTGGCTCACTTAACACTGGTTCGCTAATTGGTGCTGTTGTAACTTTAGACCCCGGCGCGAACTATGAATTTGAC
>JABDBX010000073.1 GCA_013288445.1 Bacteroidota bacterium | reverse complement strand
TATCCCGCAACCATCGCCTAAGCCC
This sequence comes from Bacteroidota bacterium, assembly GCA_013288445.1. Classification (GTDB taxonomy): domain Bacteria; phylum Bacteroidota; class Bacteroidia; order Chitinophagales; family Chitinophagaceae; genus Nemorincola. Next base: position 15,027 of record JABDBX010000073.1, on the reverse strand, counting down.
TTTTTTCTTTTGGGTATTACCGGCAAGATTGTAAAGAGATAGCTTTAAACGAATTCCCAATGTTTTACTGTTGGTCTTGGGCCGCACTACGCCGGCAAGATCATTTTGCAATTGTTTCCTGTCTTGCTTGCTGGCTTCACGGTCAGTGATGTGTACCTTGCTTCCTTTGAAAAGGGTTTCCCCAGCTGGCAGGTGTTTGCTATTGCTACATGCAGCCAGCGCAGTTGCCAGGCAAAGGATAACTGATATGTTTAGTAGTGTGTTTAGTCGCATTTTGCAGGTAGCTATTGCGTTTCTTTTTTGCTCTTTTTGAAAATACTGCTGAAACGGTTGTAGTCGATATTCACTATGAAGTTCAACCCTGTTTCGGTTACATAGCCTTCCAGTACGCCTTCATCATACGCCTTTCGGTAGGCGCGCATAGTATATTTTCCACCGGGCGATAACAAATAATCTGCAGCCAGATTGGTAGGCACATAGCTGCTTTGGTTGCTTGTGGTCTGCGGTCCCTCCAGTTCAAAATCATTGCCAATGGTCAGCTTCAGGCGGTCGTTCATCAGGTTCTTCGACGCCGCAAGGCTGAGGTCGGTTCGTTGCCGCATATCTCCCGTGGTGTAGTCCTCGGTAGTAGAGAGATCAGCTGATATGTCCACGCCCTTTACCAGCTTTCCGGCAGCCTGGTTCAGTTGTTCCCCTATAAATGTGCTTACACTTTGCAATGCCGTAAACCCAACGCTGTTTGATGCGCCGGAACTAAATGGGTCATCGGCAACAAAGCGCCCAAGAATAAGCACGGCAAACACCTGCTTGTTCAATTCCGAAGTGTCGGCACGCAATTGGTTTAGCTTTCCCTGCACAAGTTCCAACTGGTCTGACGACAGCGGATATACTTTGTTGTCGGGAAGCACTACATCAAAGGTTATGGTTGGTTGCAGCACTTGCCCTTTCAGGTGCAGGTCTATATCAAATGGCAGCCTTTGTTTGTAGTAGTTTAGTTGGGTCTGGTCCGTCACTTCCCGCTGTATAAGATCATAGGGCGGCACCTGGGCTTCATAAGCAGCAGTAACATCAAGTATAGTTCCTTTAATTGGATCGCCGGAAAAGGTTATTTCGCTACCTTCATTAATAAGGAATTTCCGTTTAATGAAATTATAGTTGAGCTGGTATGCGCCACCGTGCAGGTCATAATTCCCTGTTAGGCTCATTGTCCCTCCCGGCGTCACTGCCACATTTATGGTGGCGTCTCCTTTCACACTCAAAAAATCTCCCGAAGCCTGGTCTATTATGAGGCTCAGGGTAGCGGCTTTATCAACGGTGATATTTACATTAATATCGGAGCCAAGTGCAAATTTGCGTTTCACAGTATCCGTTTTATGTGGCACAAGCACATTTTTTCTTCCTGTGTCTTTCATGTTCACAAACACCACTATTCCCTTGGTGTTTTGTATCTCTGGTGTACTTTCGGGCGTTACCACTGTCAGGTTAGTACCTTTAAGCACTTTTATTTCGCCATCCACATTTGGCGCCGAGGGCGTGCCTTTTATGCCCAGGTCGGTGGTAAGGAAAAGGTCGCCATAAAATTCCTTGTTGTCCTTTGATGTAGAGTGCATGGCCCGCCAATTATTTGCAGTCACTTTCAGGTCAAGCTGCATGGCCATAAGGTTTTCCGTGTTTATAGAACCGTTAAATACTGCTTTATTATCCGGGCTGTCCAGCACAGTGAAATTATCAAAGGATATCTTGTTATTAGCAAATTCAACTTTCTCAGCCTTCATTTTAAAGGTGGCGTTTAGCTGGCTTACAGTGGTCACCAGGTTATCGGTCTTCAATTCGCCCGTTACCTGTGGTGCAGCCGTTGTGCCCTGTATTTTCAGATCGCCACGTATATACCCGGAACTGTTTTTTATCTGGTTCATCGCGATAGACTCAAAGCTATGCAAAGCCAGCGCATTTACGCCGAGGTCGAAATTAAAGTCGTTCCCGTTTACTGTTTGCAGGTAGTACGAACCGTTCATGGTAATATCATTGCCATGCCCATTAAGCGAAAGTTTGGTATCCAGGGCATTGTCGCTTTTATTAGCTATCTGTATCTTCAGGTTCCCGAGGCTATCCCCAAGAATGGAAAGATCGCTTATTGCAAGATCGCCTGTAACCTCCATAGATGGCTGCATTTTTGCTATTGTCACATTTCCGCTAAGTATGCCGTTTGCCGGCAGGGTATCGTTATCACTTGCCAGTTCTGCAATATTGGCGATCTGGAAATTGCTCAGTTCCACTTTCAGCGGTGCATTCAATGTGGCTGCATCGCTATTGGCTTTTATAGATTGCCCTTGATTGTTTATCTCAAAGTTCTGAACATAGAATCCGCCGCTGCCAAATACAATTTTATTTTGGTCGTTTACGTTCCATGGTTTATAGTCCAGTTTTAATCCGGGTTCCAGGTGTATCACTTGTGTGCTCCCTGTTTTTTGGATGTCGGCAGAGAGTGCAAACCGTTCCTGTTTACTGGCGTCCGACAGGCTGATGTGGGTGGTGATCTTATCCTGGTCGAGCTTTCCGTGTATATCGGCAAAGTAGAGTGCCACCGTGCTTTTTTTGATCTCATCAGCGGTAATGCTATACGTAAATGCGGAATCAGTGTTGCTTATATTTATCCGGCCTTTTTGAATGTTTGTGCCAGAATAAACAACATCGGGAATAAGCACGTTTAACGACAATTGACGTGGTGTTATACTCGCATCCATATGTATCGAATCGAAAGAAGTGAGACCGGGTAATATCCCATGTAGCATAGGTTTATCTATTACATGCGCATACATTTTTAGATCATAATCTGCCGGTATGCTTGTGGTGTCTTTTTTTATGGGTTTGGTGTTGGCCACATTCTTCATCGCACTATCGTTACCTGTCAGTGTGTAGTGTTTGTTTATATGGTCCTGAACGATGGAGGCTATTTTTGTAAGCGGCGTTTTTCCTGTTATGGTGGCCTGCAATACATCAAGGTCTGCAAAAATGTTTTGCCCTGTGTCTTTGCTGGGCCTTGAGATTATGTACATACTGTCGAGGTAGTACCTCAGGCCATTTGCATTTACTACAGGCTGTCGCCAAGTAAATTCACCACGTGGGTAATCGGGGTTAAGTTCCGGGAAGTCTGCATGAATGATACCACGCGCTCTTAGTTCTGTGGCGTAAAGTTTTAACGCACGCAGGTCAATGCTATCAATGTTTATATCCGCTGTTACGGAAGGATAGGTATTGTTGAAGTCGGCATGGGCGGTAAACTTCACGCGCAGGTTAGAGTCTGCAGCGCTAAAATTCAGACCGCCTTTTTTCGCTGCTATTTTGCCATCCAGCTTTATGTCGTGGTAGCGGTATCCCTTCACATAAGCCGATGAAATCGCCCCGCTAATTGATGCAACCATTGTTTTTACATCAAAGCTTTCGCCCTTTACGTTCATCTCGGCGCTTACTGCGCCCATCACAGAATCTTGTTTCAGGATACTGCCAATATTTAACGCATCAGTTTTCACAAACAGGTCATAGCGTTCTTTATTCTTTCCCGGCGATGTCAGCACGGATCCTTTTACATAGGCCCTGCCGTCAGTGCTCGCCAGGTACAGGTCTGTAGTATAGTCGTTCATACTCCCAGCCACCACTCCGGTCACACCAAATCTATCGGGCAATCTTATGGACGCCAAAAGTGAATCGGGTACTACTTTGGCAATATCATTTCGCGAAGACTGGAATTTAGAAATGCGCAGGCTGTATTTCAGATCTTTTGGTTCGGGTAATCCGCGTAAATTGCCGTTTAGCAATACCTCTGTATTATCCAATCCTGAGGCGTAAAGGTGGGCTATGTTTAAATTGTTCAGCAGCCCGGTCATGGTGGCTTCTATTTTTAAACGGCCATTTTTGTACTTCCTGAAAATTTCTTCATCTCGCAACTGCGGCACAAATATCAGCACATCCTGCAGCCCTACAATGCTATTCTTCACGTCCAGGTTTAGCCGCAAAGACTGCATGTGTTTCTGTAATTCTGTTATAGAAGGATAGTGTACCTCTAAGTGGTCTTGCAGAGTGGTATTGGGTGTTTTAAGGTACAGCCCATTTAGTGTGGCCCCTTGGTCATTGTAGTTAAAGATTGTTCTTAATTCATTCACCGCCAGACCGCATTGCTCCGTGCCGCTAAAGTGCTTTATGTTCCCGGAAATAGTATCTGATGTGTAAGAGAACCCGGAGAGGTCAAGCGTGGAATTTTTGAAATAAAGGTGTGAATAATCGATGCCATATTTCTGGCGTGGCGAACTGTTATTGTCCATCTTAAAGCTGACCCCGGCCAGATCCACGTCTTTAGCCCGTATATTCCACCCTGTGGTAGTATCTATTTTCACTAAGCTATCCACAAACGCAGGCGCGGTGGACAACGCACCCATAGCCAATGTAATATCTGCATTGCTCATTTGCAGCTTTTTCACATCGATCACGTCATCCTCCAGCCCGAATTTATTTAACTGTATTTGGGTTTTATCCAAATTTAAAGTGAACAGGATCTTATGGAGTGCATCGTCATAATTAAAGTTAACCCGCTGCATATTCACATTGTCAGCAATTAATTGAAATTTTGTTTTTGCGGTGTCATTAGCCTTTGGTGGCAGGTAACTGCTGTCTTGCGAGAAGGTTGTTTGCAGCCCGGCAATGTCCAGATCTTTAATGTGGAAGAGCATTTTGCCAAGATCAATTTTTTTTATTTGCAAGTCTAAATGGTCAAGGTTTACTGCAAAGCGCATACCGCCCGTATAGTCATCCATGCGGAAGTGAATGTCGTCCAATTTTACCTTGTCTAAATCTACACTCAGTGAACTTGTAGCTGTGTCTTTTTCTTTCCCCGGTGACTGTGTCTTTTTGCTGGCGAAAGCATTAATGATATAGGTAAAGTTGTAGGTGGTATCGGGTAAGTTGCGGTATATGTGCGAATGAACCCCGGTTAACAACAATTGTTGCACACTCACTTTTTTACTGATGAGTTGTAGCATATTCAGGTCAATTTTCAGTTCACCAACCGCCAGTAACGTATCATTCGCCTGGTCTTTAAGCAACACATCTTTGATGACCACAAACTTTGGGAATCCCACCCCGAAATGCCCGATACGCACTTCGGTTTTAAGTTTATTAGTTAAATATATTTCGGCCTTCCCCCTTATGAAATTTTGTGCCCACGGTGTATCTAAGCACAAAGCCAACCCTACCACCAGGAAGAGGATACTACTTATAATCCACAATGTAATTTTCAGGAATTTACGCATCGGTAATTAATAGCCTATATAAGGCTATATAAAAACCGTACCCGATGCACGGTATTTTTTTATATGCTGCAATATATGTGCTCGCCTGGCAATTAGATTTGACAACTTGAAAAAAATTGTCAAATCTGTTTCGCGGTGTACAAAAGGCTATAAGCATTTATGATTTCGCACACTCGAAATATCTGTATATTAGCCAAGGAAAAAATGGACAAACCGCTCTCATTCAAAAAGACAAGAATAGCGCCCACGCCAAGTGGTTACCTGCATTTAGGTAACGTACTGTCTTTTGCCATTACTGCTGCCCTTGCCCGCAAAACCGGCGCAAAAATATTACTGCGCATAGACGATATGGACCGGGGGCAGCAGGTGAACAAGCTGTATGTACAGGATATATTTGATACCCTCAACTTTTTGGAAATACCCTGGGATGAAGGCCCGAAGAGTTTTTTGGAGTTTGAACGGGAGTTTTCTCAGATACACCGGGCAGATCTGTACAAGTCAGCATTGGAGCAGCTTAGAGACATTGGCGCTGTATTTACCTGCGCCTGCCCCAGAACGGTAACCCGCCAAACGGAAGGAGGACTCTATCCGGGCACCTGCCGCAACATGCATTATGCGCTTGATGGCGATGCACGCTGGAGGTTGAATACCGAAGAAAAAAAAAAGCTATTGATACATACATGGCAATCTGGCAAGGTAAAAGCAACGTTGCCTATCGACATGCAGGATTTCATTGTAAGAAGAAAGGATGGCTTTCCTGCCTACCACCTCGCGTCTATTTTAGACGACCTGTATTTTGGGGTTGACCTGGTGGTGCGGGGCGAGGATTTATGGCCATCAACAATAGCACAGCTTTACCTATCATCTGTACTCCGTAAAGATGCTTTCAACGATATTGTCTTTCATCACCATCCGCTCCTCATGGAAACGGAAGAAAGAAAGCTTTCTAAATCATTCGGTGCAACTTCTGTATTATATCTGCGCCAGCAACACAAAAAGCCGTCCGATATATATGCATTGATCGCAGTCATGCTGCAACTGGGATACACGCCTGGTACATGGGAAGAGCTTACTGATAATATGTTTCAAAAATGAACCATCGTATCCAAGATATTTCAAGGCGTTATATTTGAAGGCGCAAACGCAACTTTATTGCATTTACATTATTTTTGCTGCTGCGCTGATTGTGGGAATGGATCTATCAACACAAATAAGAGAGAAGGGCCTAAAGGCAACCCCGTCAAGGTTAAATGTTATCCAGGTTTTGGGTAGCAATCACCTGGCGTATGCACATGCCGAACTGGAAGCCCTGTTTAGCGATATGGACAGGGTAACGCTTTATCGTGTGCTGAATGATTTTGAGGAAGCGGGCCTGGTGCATAAAATTATAGATGTGGACGGGGTTACGAGGTTTGCTCTATGCAAGCATAGCTGCCCCGGGGCGCATCATGCCGATGAACACGTGCATTTTAATTGCCGTGGTTGCCACAAAATGTTTTGTTTGGAAAATGTGCCGGCCCCTAATGTTAAGATACCTTTAGGTTTTAAGGTTAGTGGTGTGCAGACGCTTATTTATGGCTATTGTAAAAGTTGTAGTGCTGCATGATCCTTAATAAATCAGATGGCATTATCTTTGTGTATTATCAGAATTAAAATGAGATAATTTTTTGAGAAAGCAGGTTGTTAAGGTAATAAGCTGGGTAATGTTGGTGGTGTTCCTTATAGGAGTAGCGCCGAGAGAATACGTGCATGGATTACTGTATGACCATACCGATACCGTTCACCGTATCTATAAAAAGGGCGAGATTGTAATTAATAATAAACACATACACTGCTCTTTTTTAGGATTTGTATTTGCTCCTTACATTGCTACCGAAAAGCAGTTTCTCTCATTTAGAGAGTTCGCATGTTACACTCATTATCTTCAACCGGTCTATAGCTACCGGTACTCTTCATGTCATAAAATAGTTTCCCTCAGGGGGCCTCCCTGCAATTGCTAATCACAATTGAGACACAGGCACTATTTCCTGGTGGCTGATTTATCATTACTAAATAATACGGTCGTGGTTTGCTCTACAAAAGCCACGGTACTGTTGTGCATGTTAATGAGTTTATCATTGGCAAGCGCTGCGCAGGAATGTCACTATGTAATAAGCGGAAAAGTTCTTGATGGGCAAAAAATGCCCATACCAGGAGTGATTGTCCGCTTGTTGAAAGGTGCATTGGGCGCTGCAACAGATACCGGGGGAAATTTTACTATTCCCGGCGTGTGCCCCGGAATGGATACTATTGCCTATGAGGCGATAAGTTATGATAAAATCCGTTTTGCAGTAAACATTAAAGACGATAAAGTCTTAAATATTGTGCTTTCTGCGCACGACAATCAATTGTCAGAGGTCGTTGTCAAAGGGGAGAAAGCACAAGCGCTCAATACGGTATCGCACACAGAACTTTCCGGGCTTGCACTATTGCAAACCCGGGGAGCGTCCCTTGGTGAAACCCTGAAAGAACTGCCGGGATTAAACTCAATCCAGACCGGTCCAAGTTTATCAAAACCCGTTATTCACGGCCTTCACAGTAACCGTGTGCTGATTATTAACGATGGAGTTAGACAGGAAGGGCAGCAATGGGGTTCAGAACATGCACCGGAAATTGACCCGTTTGTTGCAAATAAGATCACTGTTGTAAAAGGCGCGGCAAGTGTGCGTTACGGCTCAGATGCTATTGGCGGTGTTGTATTGCTTAGTCCTGATGATCTGCCAACACAAAAAGGTATTACCGGAGATGTATATCTTATAGGAGCGACCAATGGACAAATGGGGGCTTTCTCCGGATTATTGCAAGGCGCCTTTGACAAAAAGCTGAATGGGCTTTCGTGGCGCATACAAGGCACCTTAAAGGATGCTGGCAACTTTCATACCCCTCGCTACTACCTGACCAATAGTGGACTTAAAGAAGGTGATTTTTCGGCAAATCTTGGTTATAAGTGGAAGAAAATGGATTTCAATGTTTACTACAGCCAGTATTACACCAAAGTTGGCATATTCTTTGGTGCGGAAAGCGGTAATCTGAAAGAATTGCAGGAAAAATTTGCCATGTCAACACCCGGCATACCCTCCTACTTTTCGTACAATATAGACCGGCCTTACCAGACTGTAGAGCATCAACTTTTGAAAGCCACAACATCCTATCAATTTCTAAACAAAGGAAAGCTGGAGCTCACTTTTGGAAGGCAAAATGACATCAGGCAGGAATATGATGAGCTTACTACAAGCAATCCGGCGGCAGAGAATTCACCACAGCTACGTTTCCAATTGATCACTCATACATTAGACCTTATCTATACCCAGGAGTCTAAAAATGGGTTTTCCGGAAGTGTTGGTGTCACCGGAAAAACATCTGGTAATACTTTTGAAGGTGTTCGCTCCCTTATTCCGAATTACAGGGATTACAACGGTGGGGTCTTTGCAATAGAAAAATATAGCATTGGTAAGTTCACCTTTGAGGCTGGCGTCAGGTATGATTACCGATGGCTTCGTGTTTACGAGCGCAATCCAACAACACTTGATCTTTACAATGTCACTTATCAGTATAGCAATGCAACGGGTACTGTCGGGAGTACCTACCGTTACAACGACAATCTATCGGCCAGTTTCAACGTGGGCAGCGCATGGCGCGCGCCCAGCATAAATGAAATGTACATTTACGGAGAGCACTTTAGTGATGCCAGCTTTGAGGTAGGCGATTCAAACCTGAAATCTGAGCGCTCCATAAACACTGGCCTTTCTCTCAATTACAAAAGCGATAAGTTCAGAGCTACTGTTGACATGTATTACAATAGCATCAGCAATTACATTTATGATAAACCGGCGTTGAAGTATCGTGTGCTGCCAAGCGGCACATTCCCTGAATTTGACTTTACGCAGGCCAATGTAAATATAAGGGGTGTTGATGCTGCGATACAGTATGATTTTTTGCCGCAGTTCACTTTCCAATCAAAAACAACCATTGTTCGTGGTTATAATGAATCAATACACGATTGGCTTATATCTATGCCCTGCGATCGTTTTGAAAATGGTTTCGAATACCACTTACAAAAAATCGGAAAATTGAAACAGCCCTATGTGTCACTGGAAAATGTGAGTGTGCTGAGACAGACGAGAGTACCACCCAACAGTGATTATGTGCCACCTCCGGCAGGCTATTCGCTTTTTAACGCAAATGCGGGTTTTACGTTACCAATCAGAAAAAATACGCTTAACATCAATTTCGCGGTGAACAACATTACCAATGTTGCGTACCGTGATTATTTAGACCATTTCAGGTATTACGCCGATGAATTGGGGATCAATTACATTTTACGACTTAAATATTCATTTTAAAAAACTAAAAAAACTAACAATGAAAAAGAGAAATATCATAATTCTGACGTCAGTATTTACATTATTGATCTGCTGGAGTGCCTGTAACAAGAAAGAACAAGCTGTTGCTCCGCCACTACCCGGCAATGAACCGTTGACTACGCTGGTACTGAAAGCTACCAACGCAAATGATGCGACAGATACGCCATCCGCAAGTTGGATACAACTTGACCCGACGGGTACCAATCCGCCAGATACGAGCCATGCTACTTTACACCTGAAAAGCGGTGCTTCATACAATGTTGTGGTGCAGTTGCTTGATAGTCTTAACGATATCACTCCTGAAATAAAGGAACGTGAGAACTATCACCTATTTTGTTTTGATGTAGCCCCGGGTCTTAACCTGACCTGCAAACAAACAGATTTAGATACAAATCCTAAACCCTTACCCATAGGTTTGACAGATTTATTTACAACGGGCGCTGTAAGCAGTGGAAGCCTCGAAGTTACACTTCATCACCAACCGAATGTAAAAGATGGCACTTGCCCTCCTGGGTCAATTGATATTGACGCAACATACACAGTTAAGATACAGTAACCATTTTATTAATCAATCTTATAAAATAAAAAATCATGAAAAAACTAATAATAGCGGTATTATTCGCAATATCCGGCATTCTTGATGCCAAGGGCCAGGATGCAAAGCCAATAAATAAACCAGGCAATTTGATGATAGGCATTACGGGTGGCTTATCTTCCCCTTCGGGAAATTTTATAAAAACAGATTATGCCGATAATACGTCGGGTTTCGCTGGCTCCGGTAGTAATATTGGGGTCACAGCCACGTGGTTCATAAAAAAGAACTTCGGTATAAGTGCATTGGTTTCCTACCAACAATATAGTTTCAAGGGTATTCAAAATATGGCTGATGGCTTCCATGAATCTTTTGATGTTGACAGCGCTTCTGCTACTGTTAAAGGGAATAACCACACTATAAACATTTTAGTAGGGCCTTACTATTCTTTGCCAATAGGCAATAAGTTTTCAATTGATTTTAGGGGGCTTGTTGGTTTAGCTAATTCATCATTGGCGGGTTGGGATGTTGTGCTTACAGATGCCGGTATTACACATCCTCCGCTTACTCAAAATGTTTCGAGTGCCGCTACATTTGGTATGCAATTTGGTGTTGGCTTCCGCTATAAGGTTACAGACCGCTGGGCAGTTCTGCTTAATGGAGATTATTTTTATTCAAAACCAGATTTTACAATTGTGAATGTGGATAGGAATGCCAATGCAGGAAGGGAAATTTATTCTTATAACCAACCTATCGCAGGTATTAACGCTAACCTTACGCTCGCGTACATCTTAAAGCATAAGTAACTCTTCATAGACATGCAGCGTATTAACCCGCTGCATGTTTATGTACCAGCAGTAGGCAGAAGATTAGTACCTTTACGCCGGACTGTTAAACTATAGGTTTACAATTTCAGTCTCAATCATTTCAAGTCATGCATAAGTGTTTTTATCTATTTATTTTTACAATACTATTCGGGACCTGGTACAAGGCTGCAGCCAGCAGTTCGTTAAAAGGCATTGTTAAAGACCAGAAAGGAATACCAGTGATCGGGGCCATAGTAGAGATACCAGACCTGAAAGTGGGAACGGCTACAGACACAGCGGGCGCCTACGCTATACCCGGGATACCCAAGGGCAGATTCCTTGTTGTGGTCACCCTCATCGGTTATTCCAAAACAACAATGACCATTGACATCAATGGCGATACCCACCAGGATTTTACACTGAACGAGAGCGCAATAGAAACCCAGGAAGTGGTAATAACCGGGCAGTCGAAGGCAACCGAAATGAACCGCAGCCCTATACCTGTGGTGGCTGTGAACAACCAATATCTGCGCGAAAACATAAGCACGAATATTATCGATGCGCTTACAAAGGTGCCGGGCGTCTCTGCCGTTACCACAGGCCCTAATATCTCCAAGCCATATATTCACGGGTTGGGGTTCAACCGCATATTGACCCTCTATGACGGTATGCGGCAGGAAGGCCAGCAGTGGGGCGATGAGCATGGCATAGAAGTGGATGAATACAGCATAGACCGGGTGGAACTGGTAAAGGGCCCGGCAAGCCTCATTTACGGGTCAGATGCACTTGCCGGGGTGGTAAATCTTATCCCTACGCCACATGCCCCGGATGGTAAGATCATTGGTAACATCAGCAGCGACTACCAGTCAAATAATGGTGAAGCTGGTATCAGCGGTATGATGACGGGCAACCAAAATGGCTTCTACTGGCTGGGCAGGGTGTCGCATAAGCAGGCGTCTAACTACCAGGACGCCATTGATGGCAGGGTTTATGGCACTAACTATAATGAAACAGATGCCAATGCCTCCCTGGGGGTAAACAAAAAATGGGGCTTTTCCCATCTCGACCTTAGCATGTTCAACGACCTGCAGGCCATACCCGATGGCAGCAGGGATTCTCTTACACGCAAGTTCACCAAGCAGATAACCGAGGCAGATACCTTCCGGCCAATAGTCCCTGCCAGCGAACTGAACACCTACAAGATACCCACGCTGCACCAGCACATAGAGCATTACCGGGCAATGTCCTCTAACAACTTCAATGTATTTGACGGGCTGCTGGCCGTAAATTTCGGCTTCGAGCGAAGCGTGCGCCGGGAGTTCAGCCATCCCGAATATGCCGATATTCCTGGGCTGTACCTGCAACTGAATACTTACACCTACGACATAAAATACTCATTGCATGACCTCGCGGGCTGGGAGATAACTGCCGGGGTAAATGGCATGTACCAGACCAATGATGTGACAAAGGGTACAGATTTTGTGATCCCCTCTTACCAGCAGTTCGATGTTGGCCCGTTTGCCGTGTTCAAGAAAAATATGGGTAAGCTGGATATTGCAGGAGGAGTAAGGTTCGATACAAGGATATTTCATAACGATGGCTTGCTTACCAAACCAGACCCGGTTACCGGCTTTGATACTTATTATGCCGGGCACGATACTACGGGTACTACGCAGCAGTTCACCGCCTCAGATCATACCTATTCCGGTATGACCTACAGCCTCGGGGCTACCTACATCTTCTCTAAAAAACTGGCGGTAAAAGGGAATATAGCCCGTGGTTTCCGCGCCCCGAACATAGCCGAAATATCTGCCGATGGGGTGCATCCCGGCACAAACATCTACCAGGTGGGCGGCAACGACCTGAAGCCGGAATTCAGCCTGCAGGAGGATATTGGCATGGAGTACACATCTAAACACCTGTCTATAAATGTATCGGTGTTCAACAACGACATTACCAACTATATCTATAACCAGAAAGTGCTTAATTCATTTGGTGGCGATTCTATCAAAGATAATAGTACCGTATTCCAGTTCCAGGCCACCCATGCCCGGCTGTATGGCGGCGAGGCGAGTATAGACATTCACCCCCACCCGCTCGACTGGCTGCATTTCGAGAACAGCATTTCCGTGGTCTATGGATTGAATGAAGGCGTTGCAGGAACAAAACTCAGCGACAGCGCAAAATATCTACCACTGATCCCACCAATCCATGGCATTTCCGAGTTGCGTGCAAATTTCAAGCATCCATTCAAGCATCTGCAAAACACATTTGTAAAGATACAGGTGGTAATGTATGCAAAGCAAGACCATGTTGATCTGGCCAACAATACCGAAACACCTACCCCCGGCTATACGCTATTTAATTCCGGCATAGGCGGCGACATAACCGACCATGCAGGCAAAACCCTGTTCAATATATCGGTGTTTGGTAATAACCTGTTCGATGTAGCTTACCAGGATCATTTGAGCCGGCTAAAATACTTTGAGCAATACCCTGATGATCCCCGTGGGCATACCGGTATATACAATATGGGACGGAACATAGGCATAAAGTTATCTGTGCCATTTGGTGTAAAGTAATACCCCGGCCCTAAATGGTGACATGTTTTGACTATCTCTCATTATTACTGCCAGGTTTTTGAAGCTGCTGTAAAATATTTTACGGCAGCTTCTTTCTGTCTTCTACCTTTTCCGTAATTTGCATATAAATGATTTCTATGAAAAAGCTGGCGATCTTTATTTTACTTGTATGCTCTTTTTCTGATTGCTTTAGCCAGGCTTATATTCCCATGCCATCCGCCAATTCCACGTGGAGATACCGGATATACGATGTGGATTATCTTGTGCAAATAACTGACTTCATCTTGTTTTATAACGGTTCGGATACCGTTATAAATAGCCTCACGTATCATAAAGTATGCTCCCGTGCGTGCAAACAAACAGGCCCTCTTGGGTTTGATCCCCCAATAGTGACGACGCAGGCCAGTTTTTCCGATAGTTATTTCGGAGGCATCCGGGAAAGCGGAAAACAGGTTTTTTTTATTCTTGGCGCTTCAGAACGATTAATATTTGACTTTAATGTAGCCGTAGGAGATTCTATCCCTGCATTCTCCGGTAAAAATAAAGTTACCGGTATAGATTCTATTTCAGTAGGGGGCACATTTCATAAGAGATACCTCACTACCGACTCCACCTACTTTGTAATTGAAGGTGTTGGCAGTAACAGAGGTCTTCTGCCCTCGCTAAATGATGGTGGCGAAGATATTGCCTTTTTCTGCTTTACAGATACCACGAGTGACGTCATTACTTATTCGCCTGACACGTCAAAGCCATGCACCTATATATACCCTTGGGGGTATTCGGAAAATACGCCAATAGTTAATACCGCAGATGAAATAAAGATTGCCCCTATACCTGCATCTGATGTTTTACATATTTCGTCATCACAGAGCGATCTCCTAAATGTTGAAATATATGATTGTGTCGGAAAAAAAGTATGGAATACCGCTTTCTGCGAAAAATTAGATGTTCCTGTTAGTTGCTGGTCTAAGGGATTATATTTTCTCCGAATTGACGATAAAGAAAATGGAACTATTGTTAAAAAGGTAATAATAGAATAACCGGGTAATGCACGACTTGAAAGTACAATGATCCCCCAAATTAATGGGGGATTATTTTTGTGGCTCATTCAATTTCCTACCTGTATTTTTCCAATCACGGATTCTCTGTCACTAACCCCGGTTGCACAGCTACCAGGTCACTCATAAACCCATCCGGGTCATCCGGGCTTATTACCACTTGCTTATTGTCCGTCTTTACTATTAGAATATAGTTCCTGCGTTGTGTGCAATACCAGGTCATACTGCCGAATTTTTTGTTGTAGAACATGCCGGTGTACCCGAAAAGCCCACCATTGCCAAAGGTGCGGATCACGCCCTTCATATCGCCATGCGGTACTTTGTTCACTGATTTTATCCCCGA
>JABDBX010000072.1 GCA_013288445.1 Bacteroidota bacterium | reverse complement strand
TTTCTCAATAGCGCTTCAACGGCATTCTCCAGGTATTTGTTCTTCACTTTGTCTGGCTCGGCTCCGTTATCGTCTATTGCGCCTGAATATTTTAGGATCCACTTTCCATTTTCTTTAAACAGCACATAAGCTTGCGGCGTTTTTGTAGCCCCGAAAGCTTTTGCAACAGCTTGCGTTTCATCGTACAGGTATGGAAACGAATAATTTTGCTCTTTTGCCCGGGCTTTCATTTTATCATAAGCATCCTCTGGTATTGCTGTTGCATCATTGGCACTAATGGCCAGCAACGGAAAGCCTATCGGTTTGTACTTTTTGTCGAATGCGTTCATCCTGTCCTGGTATCTTTTAGCAAAGGGGCAATGGTTGCAAGTAAATATGATTATAAAACCTTTTGCGTTTTTGTATTCGCTCAGCGAAACCATTTTGCCATTCACGTTTTTCAATGAAAAGTCGGCAACGCTATCGCCTATTTTATAGCCATTGAGTATAGTAAAACTGGTGAATACTAGTGTCACCAACATTGCGGTTAATATTTTCATTTTCCTTCTTTTCAGTTTCATTGTGTGTAGGACAAATTGCAACCTGCGACTTCAGTTGCCCCGGCCTTTAGGTCGGGGTAGAATGGAGTAACATCAGGCTTTAGCCGAAAATTATTCGTTTATTGGTCCTCTTGTTCCGCTGTTTCGGCTAAAGCCTCATGTATTCTTGCTTAATCCCCGACCTAAAGGCCGGGGCAATTAGAAACGTTTCAATTTGTCATACACCCGTTTCGTTGGTCATTATATGGCGCACTGTAACTTTTGTTTTATTCCATCAAGTACGATTTGATATAGGTACCGCCATTTGTATCGGTCAACCTTAAAAAGTACAGACCCTTGCTTACCGCTGACACATCAAGCGAACCACTGGCCGCATTCAAATCGAATTGTTTTTGGACCTGGCCGCTCACATTTATTACGGCTGCGTGGGTTATGGAAATATTATCCTGCATCTCGAAATACAGCAACCCTTTTGTGGGATTGGGGAAAACCTTCATTTTATTATTCTGCGTCACATTCATTATACCTGCAGGGCTGTTGCCCACCACAAATTGGCCCATCATGCCTTCATCTTCATGCAAGGCTATGTGGCAGTGAAACATATAGGGATGAAGTGAATCAGAATAGTCGCTGAACCGGGTGATAAATTGAACCGTTTCATGCGATGGCACTAGCATTAGATCCTTCCAACCTTGCTGATAAGCGGGGGCAGGGGCGCCATTTATACTCAGGATATAGAACTGCACGTCGTGTATGTGGAACGGATGGCTCAGAAATGATGTGCTGGTTATCTGCCATATCTCAGTATTCCCAAGCGGCACTGCATAGTCAATGGTACTGAGCCCGAAAAGGTGATGATTAAGTACAAAAGCATCCGGGCCTAAAATGGTTTCGATGGTAATTGTAGAAGAGAGACTATCGGTTATAGTGAGGTTTCGGGTTAGCACCGCCGATGATGCACTATAAAAGGTATTTGTGGTAAGACTATGCGGTACAGCAGTAATACCCCCCGCTGTTGCAACGCTTATGTTCAGATGCAACACATTGAAGTCCACCGTATCCAGCGCATTGGCAAATGGCGTTCCAGTGGGTAAGAGATCGCCACCGGCCGTTGTGGGAGGTAATTCGGAATTGAATGCTTTCATATCCACGGTAGTGCCTGCCTGCCCGGTGCAGTTCACTAATATTTCATAGCGCTCTCCGGCGTGAATTGTAAGGCGGGTAACGCCTACGGAAGTGTCCAGGAGGCCGCCGTCTGTAGTGATCACATAAAAAGTACGGTTGTCGCTGAAGCCTATATTGTAAGAGCGCTCTATTGCCGCGTCAAGCAGCCTGAAACGCACTACCTGGGCGGGAATAGTGTATTGCGCCCTTACTACGCCATTTGTCATCATGCTATCGCCATATGGCGCCTCCACAAACTGGTTCGATGCGTCGAACTTCCTGTCGGTAAGCATAAGCGGAATGTCGTCAACACTGTATGTACGAGGCAGAGGAAGTGCACTTTCCACCGAATCGCGAATGATGATAAATCCACCGAGGCCCATCGTCATTTGTTTCTCAGCTTCCATATGCAGGTGCGGGTGATACCAATAGGTACCAGCATTGTTCACTACTTGCCAGTAAGGGCTCCATGTTGTATATGGCGGCACCGTCTGGTGCGGGCCGCCATCCATTATTGCGGGGAGGTGCATTCCATGCCAGTGCAGCGTGGTGGTGTCGGTAAGTTGGTTATCTACGTTTATGTGCACCACATCCCATTTGTTCCAAATCATTGTTGGCCCCCAGATGTTTCCATTGATGCCACCGGTAATGGTTTGGTTACCGGTGATTATTTGCCGGAAAGTATCCCGTTCGGTAAGGTTGAAAGTTGTACCACTCAAAGTATCGGGTATCCACAATGTATTGTACTGCGCGTGCGAGGGCAAAAAGCCTGTCAAAAGTATCGTAGCAACAAGCAATAATTTCTGTTTCATTTAATGATTGATTAGTGCGTGATTTTATTAGACGGATATCTACTGCCAATCCTTCGGGCAGGATAAATCTCGTGGCATAATATTATTATTCATGCAGGTAACTAAAAACATGCATTATGAGATCGCTATTGTATATTATCGCTGTTATCCTGATCATTGGCTGGTTGCTGGGTGAGTTTGCATTCCATGCCGGAAGCATCATTTATATCCTGCTGGTTTTGGCTATTATTTCCTTCCTTCTTGGTATTATCCGGCGGGGCAATGTTTAGGAAATCAATTGCGGCATAGTTTTTATTGGCTATGTAACGCTAAGTGGTTCATTTAGTATTAAACACAAAAAACATGAAAAATTACATCTTGATCGCATTTTTAGCGATGGGCCTGGTTGGAACGACAACATATGCCCAAGACGGTCCCAAGGCCGAAAAAAAAGAAATTAAACAGGACAAAAAGGAAGGAAAAATGATGAAGAAACAATACAATGGCAGCGAACGAAAAAGCGCCAAGAAAAAGGAAAAAGCTGAGAAGAAAAGTGATAAAAAGGAAATGAAGGAAGAAGAACACAAATAAAGTAACTCCATTCACTATGGGCAATAGCCGCCACCCTGAATTGCAGTGTGGTGGCTATTCTATGCTACTTGTGTTTTTAATTAAGTTTGGCAGGCGCTATTAAATGAAACTGTGGGATAGCCACTTTAATTTTCCTTTTGTTGAACAGATTTTCCACTAAATAAGTACCATACATTTTCCCGATGTCGCTATGCAGGTTTGCAGCTGACGTGTACTGATAACTATCGCCTGGGGATATAATAGGCTGCTGGCCCACAACGCCATCGCCTTCAACTTCGCGATGGGTGCCATTGCTGTCTATTATGTGCCAGTGACGGCTTAGCAGCTTTACAGGATAAACAGTAAGGTTCTCAATAGTGATACGGTAAGCGAACAAATATTCCGAATTCAACGGATTGGATTGGGCAGCCTGGTAAAAAACTTCTACCATAATGTTTACGCCTTCTGTAACCTGTTGCACCATATTTCACTTGTTTTGACCGGCAAAGATATGAAAAAGTTTGCATTTACAACGACATACAATCATTTATTTCTGTCATCACCAGATCGCGCTCATAACCTTTTTGAATAAGGTACCGATAAAGCTTCAACTTCCGGGTTGGGATGCTTCTTTCTTTCCGCAGTTCTTCTGCTTTTTTTGAAGCCAGTTTTTTTAGTGTTCTGTCATAATCTTCAGCATCAATTTCTGTCATTGCCTTTTTTATGCAGTAGTCCGATATTTTTCGCAGTTTCAACTGCTGTTTTATTTTTTCCTTTCCCCATTGTTTCATCCTGAACTTGCCTCCGGCAAAAGCGCGGGCAAATCTTTCTTCATTCAAAACCCCGGTTTCTATCAAACCCGTTAACTGCCGCTCCACTTCGCCGCTGGTAAAGCCCAGATCGTAAAGTTTGTTGCGCACTTCCCAATGGCAACGTTCCTGATACTGGCAGTAATGCAGAATGGCGGGTTCAACCATAGAAAATATGATTTGGGGCAGGAAAAAATCTATTCAATCTTTTTACCACTTAGTGACGTTGCGAAACAAATACCACCATATGACGAAGTTATTTTTCTCTTATGCGAGGCGCAAAATCCGCGAATAGTGAGCTATTTTAGGACTTTTGCAACGAAGCAGAAATGGAAAAGAACGAGTCAGATGGTGGTATTTATTTTGTCATCGTCACTTAGGGCACAAAGAAATACACAAGGGACACAAAGCTCATTTTGCTGCGTCTTTTGTTCACTTCCACTTATTTTTATTTGACCACTTTTATACTAACTATTTGTAGGTCAATCATTTACGATTTTTCCGACCACCTATGGTACCCACTCCTCACCTACCCATGTACACCATCAATATCTGCACATCGCTCGGGTTCACGCCGCTTATCCTGCTGGCCTGGCCGAGGGTTTGCGGCCTTATTTTGGTTAGTTTCTGTCGGGCTTCGGTAGAAATGGCACTCAGCTTGTCATAATTGAAGCTGTCGGGTATAACAAGTCCTTCTAACGACGACATCTTTGCAACCATTTCCTGCTCTTTCTCTATATAAATGTCGTACTTTAACTGAATCTCCGCCTGTTCCAAAACCAAGTCGTCCATTCCGCCTATCAGTTCTTTTAGAGCAGGCATGGCAGCAATCATGTCTTTGACGCCTATTCCGGGGCGAAGCAAGAGCTTGGATGCGCGTGTTTTATCAGTCAGGGGAGAAAATCCGGCATCCTGCAATAGCTGGTTAGACATTTCCCGGTCTATGGAAAAATCTGCCAGGATCTTTTTCACACCTGCTACTTGTGATTCCTTTTGCTTCATCAGGTCATAGCGTTCATCGCTGGCCAATCCTATCCCGTGACCCAAGCCAGTCAACCTGACATCTGCATTATCCTGTCGGAGCAATGTGCGGAATTCTGCGCGGCTGGTAAACATACGGTATGGCTCGTCTGTTCCCTTATTTATGAGGTCGTCGATAAGCACGCCAATATATGCATCGCTTCGTTTCAGTACTACCGGCTCTTGTTCTTTAGCCGACCGGCTTGCATTTATTCCCGCCATAAGGCCCTGGCAGGCCGCTTCTTCGTAACCCGTTGTTCCGTTTATCTGCCCGGCGAAGAACAAATTACTTATCAATTTGGTCTCCAAGGTGAATTTAAGCTGCGTTGGCGGAAAATAATCATACTCTATGGCATACCCAGGACGGAAAAACTTACAGTTTTCAAAACCCTGAACCATCTTCAGCGCTTTATATTGCACATCTTCGGGCAATGAGGTGCTAAATCCGTTCACGTAAATCTCTACCGTATTCCATCCTTCTGGCTCCACAAATAGCTGGTGACGGGTTTTATCGGCAAAACGGGTCACTTTATCCTCAATACTTGGGCAATATCTTGGACCGCTGCCTTTAATACGCCCCTGGTACATTGGCGAATGCTCAAAGCCTGTCTTTAGTATATCGTGTACTTCCGGACTTGTATAGGTAACCCAGCAGCAGCGCTGTTCCTGTGGTCTAATTTTTTTCACGGGCAAATAGGAGAACCCCACGACCTCAGTATCCCCATCCTGAACTTCCATTTTTGTATAGTCAAGGCTCCGGCCATCTATTCTTGGCGGCGTTCCTGTTTTCAGGCGCGCACTTTCAAAACCAAGGCCAACCAATTGTTCAGTAATACCTGTTGCGCCTTTCTCACCTATTCTTCCGCCGCCAAATTGTTTCTCCCCAATATGAATTACCCCATTTAAAAAGGTTCCGTTAGTTAACACCACACATTTGCTCATTATTTGCTGGCCCATGCCAGTAACAACACCGGTGATTGTTCCACGTGAAACGAGCAAACTACTCACCATATCCTGCCAGAAATCAACATTTGGGGTGTTCTCCAGCATTTCCCGCCATGTTTGGGCAAAAAGCATACGGTCGTTCTGCGATCGTGGGCTCCACATGCCCGGGCCCTTTGATTTATTCAACATCCGGAACTGGATCATGCTTTTATCGCTTACAATTCCACTATAGCCGCCCAGCGCATCAATCTCGCGAACGATCTGCCCCTTTGCAATTCCACCCATAGCCGGATTACAGCTCATTTGGGCAATGGTCTGCATGTTCATGGTAATAAGCAATACCTTTGACCCCATATTGGCGGCAGCAGCTGCGGCTTCACAGCCCGCATGGCCAGCGCCAACCACAATAACATCATATTCAGGAAACATAGGCGCAAAGATACTAAGGGAAAGCGACAAACGAGCAATGGATACTCCCGTGCTATTTCGAGATGGTCCGGATTTGTCAACTTTAATGGCAGCAAAATATATTTCGCGACTCCCAACCGATGTTTTCATTTTGTTCCACGTGGAACAAAAAATATTTTTTTGAAAATTAACAATATTCTATAAAATATTCCGTTATTTTGTACTGCTATGGGGCGTTGGGGGAAAATATTGTCGCTTTCATTTGCTGCCTTTCTTTGGGCGGTAAGCGCAATGCATGTTGCCGCACAAACAAAAGTTGTGAAGCATAAAGCAAAACAAGCCGCTATAGTAGGTTTTAAAACAGGCAGAGATTTAATGTTTAATACCGGACCCCTGCTAAACCGTCTCAAAACCAAGATCAATCCCAGTAATACTGCATCTCTTTTCCTAAAAAAATCCATTAATAGCCATTTCAAAGCAGAGGCAGCCATAAAATATAGCACATTCCCAAACACCAGTACGCTACAAGCCGACCTTCTTAACAAATTCCCAAGAAGCCAGAAGAAAAACACTTTCGCCATCCCAGCATCAGTAAACTACTACCTGCTACCTGAAAAAAGTGTTGTTCATCCCTACTTCGGTGCCGGACTGCAAATTAATGGCAATGGCGTAAACCCATACTCCCCCTCATATCCCGGTAGCAGCTACACAGACAACGCGCCCGAGTCTGGCACCAAGTATATCAGCATCCTCTTCACACAGGGCGTAACCTTTGAAATAAACACCAAGATCCAGATCACGGAATCAATGCACTTCATTCCAGCCAATAACAATAAGGTTTTGGGGATAGACCTGGGGATTGGTTATTCTTTACCTTAGCCACCAATGCCGCGTAGCAATTTCCGCCGGTCTCACTGGCGGCTATTCAAATTGAAGTCCTCCGGACCTCCTTGAATCAATAACTTTGTTTCAGTAAGAATGGTGCATCAACCATACAATCCGTAAAAGACAGCTCCACAACAAAAGACATTTCCACATCAGACGGCTTGCACGCGATTGATGTTAGTCCCTACGGGCAATGTCATTGACTTAAGACGTTCGCCTTTTTACAGGCGCATGCCAGAACATCCCCCTTTTCCCCAATGTCGTTTAGTTAAGCAACTATGGCACTCTCAAAGCCACTTTCAACCCCTGCAGGGTTGGCGTTCGTCAACATTCTCCGCCGGTTTCACCGGCGGCTATTCATATTGAAGTCCTCCGGACTTCGTTAGGTTAGTAACACTAAAAACACTTCAACTTATTGATAACCACACATTTATAAACATTTTTGACAAATTTGCACCAAAAAAAAAGGCTACCCGATCGGGTAGCCTTTTTGTAAAGAAGAAACAAAATCTTACTTAGCAATAGTAAATTTCTTAGTTGTTACACGTCCTTCAACGTTTACTACCAGGTAATAATTACCTGGAGGGAACGAAGTTGTGTTAATTGTGAATTTGTCGTTCAACACATTGGTGTGCCTTTCAGAATACAATTTACGACCAAGACCATCGATCACAGCATAATCAGCGAAGCTCTGCATCTGCATCATATCAGCAGAAACAGTTAACACATCAGAAGCCGGGTTAGGGAACAAAGATATGTTGCCAAAAGGAGCCTTAATGTTTTTTACTGCAACATTATTAATAACAGGATTTTTGTTTACGATCATAGCAACTGAAGGTATCATACCTTCCATATACCTGAAATTCATCGAGTCAATCGACTTAATATAGTAAAGCCGTGATTGAGGCGCCGGCGATGGTAAATTACCTTGCTGGTTATTATACGCTATAGAATCAGCTCCTGCAACATCAAGGCTGGTGTTTTCTATAACACGATTATTGTAGTACCGTCCGAAAATACGGGGCAATGGATTCAAAATGTTGTCAATGCCCAAAAATCTTTCGTCGGTTGCGCTACCCTCAGGATCAACCGCAACATAATACCAGCTATTTGAATCCAGTATTATTTGTGTTGGTGCACCGGTTGGGTCACTTATAAGCCCGGCTGTAAGATTCATAGTACCCTCAGATGTATCACTGGCTAAACCATACGAATATTGGCTTACAGACAGTAAAACTAATTCTCCATTTTGTACTATGCTATCCTGTGGATATGTTATTGACAAAGTAGTGTCTGTAAAACCATCGATCCATTTATAAATATAAACGTTACTGAAGTTACTAAGTGGACCAGCAGTGTTAGATGCTATAGAATATTGTATCCTGGATACAGCCGCACCACCCTTTGCAACATAGTACATTGGGCCCCAAAGGAACTCAGAACCACCGCGCCATAAATTAACTGAAGGTTTGTTGTTACTAAAATCGTAGCGAGCCTTAGAATACAAGCTGTCTGTAGAATAAAAAGAAAGGGTTGATGTGTTATCACCAGGGTTGTCGTCAACGCTATCAGATGTTATATTGTACGTAAGATCAAAACGGCCAACTGGTGTACTCAGATCAGGAAACAAAAGATTGTATTCGTTGCCAGAGAACATTGCATAAACAGAATCAGGGGCTGAAGCCGGAGCAACATTCGAGCCTGTAAACACATGTGAACCCATAGAAATGTTGTCGCTATGCACAGGGCTTGCAGCACCACCATTAGGAGTAAATGTCAACGCACTAGACACCTTTACGTTTGTAGCATTGTTAATACCAAAGTTTCCAATGTAAGCACCGTCAAGACCTTTATATGCTGACGGATTCAGACCAGAAAGTATCTGATCGGAAGGAATGGCGTAATCATGCCAGCCAGCCATACCATTTGGAATAAAGCCAAGGTCATTATTTAAATTCTGTCCCCAATGGGTAATTGTCATCCTTACAGAATTGGAATCAATTTTGTATTGATTAGCGATAGCCTGACCATCAGCATTGCCGATCATAAATACAGGAATAGTAATTACAACTCCACTACCTGGCCCAGTGGTACTGCTACCTGGTGAAAAAGGAGGCTGCCCCGCATACTCGTTCAATATAACTATAGCCACGGCACCAGCGTTCTGTGCATAGGCAGCCTTCTGAGTAAAGGTAACATAGCCCGAAGCTGGCCCACGCCAAACAACAGCAATCTTTCCTGCCATAGACCCGGCGGGCATTGTAGTCTGGAAACACGAATCTGACGGATAGGTAGGCATTACAATAGGCATATCAAAAAGATCAACATCATGAATGCTAGGCCAATCACCCGTGCCAGTACCTTCTGTAGCTTCAAAAGCAAACTTATCTCCGGCTATGCTCGATGGTGCATTTACCTGTACGCGCACGCCTACATAATCTTTATACCAATTGGACGAATCCGTACCCACAACTGCGGGACCATAAACAACCGGGTGAACCACCGTTTGCCCGTTAACAGTACTTGCTGCCCCTAAAAGAGAAGCGAGCAATAAATTTTTAACAGTGTTAAATTGCTTCATAAATTTTAATTTTATTTTTGGGTTGCTAAATTATAAACTTTTGATTGAATAAAAAAAAATATCTCTTAACCGGTGAAAAATAACATAATTTTATACGCAACACCAAACAGACATTCTTCCAAATAATGTCTGCTTTATCTAAAAAAATTAAAAGATGGTGTTCGTTCCTCGTATTTTACAGCAATAAACATGCCATAAAATAAACATCAGAATACTTTTCATTCTTTGACCAAAATAATAGGACAAGGATTAATACCACACCTTATTTACCCAGGCCCAACTTGCGGCTCATATCTAACATGCGGTCTATAGGTATCTTCGCTGCAAGCCGAAGGTTCTCTTCCATTAAAATTTCGGGCTCCTCATATTTCAGGCAAAGATATACTTTTTCAAGTGTGTTCCGCTTCATATGCGGGCAATCATTGCATGCACAGGCATTATCCGGTGGAGCCGCGATAAATGTCTTATTTGGCGCGTAACTTCTCATTTTGTGTAGGATACCTGATTCCGTAGCCACAATATAAGCAACCGAATCATCCTTTTGCGTATAGTCTAAGAGTTGCGTGGTAGAGCCAATAAAATCAGCCAATCCTAATATAGCTTCTTCACATTCCGGGTGGGCTATCACTTTAGCATAAGGATGCCGGGCTTTCAGCTTAGTTATTTTCTCCAGCGAAAATATCTCGTGCACCATACATGCCCCATTCCATAAAAGCATTTCCCGGCCACTTTTTCTATTTATGTAGCCGCCCAGGTTTTTATCAGGCGCAAAAATAATCTTTTGGTCCTTCGGCAGCTTCTCTACAATCAACTGCGCATTGGAAGACGTACAAATAATATCACTGAGCGCCTTAATGCCAGCAGAACAATTGATGTATGAAATTACCAAATGATCTGGGTGTTTCTCCTTAAATGTTTTAAACAAAGATGGCGGGCAACTATCACTGAGCGAACAGCCAGCTTTAAGATCAGGCAACAATACTTTTTTTCCGGGGTTGAGTATTTTGGCTGTCTCGGCCATAAAATGAACTCCGGCAAAAACAATCACATCGGCTTCCGTGCGCGCTGCATTCTGTGCCAGCCCAAGACTATCCCCAATATAATCAGCTATGTCCTGTATATCCGGCTCCTGGTAATAATGCGCGAGTATTACGGCATTCTTTTCCTTCTTCAACCTATTTATCTCAGCAAATAGATCAAGTGATGGATCTATTTCAATATCAAGAAAACCAATTTCTGCTAAAGCGCTATTTTTCATTTCAAAAAAAATTAGAAACGTTCCCCCACAAAATTACATCACTTATTTTCCAAACAACCCCTTTGTAGAAAGATATTCACACTCCTAATAAAAACTTTTAAAATTCTTAAAAAGAAAAAGGGCTATTATTAGTGGTGGGGATTGGGGGAATAAAAAAAGTAATCCCTATTGCACATATCAGTAACATAGCTTTTCCACATAGCTGGCTGTTGTTATCAACAAACAAAAGTGCCGTAAATGCTGTAAACTAACAGCATCGGTGTGAATTGTGAATTGAAAACAGTGTTAGCAAAAAAGCAAACGTTAATATCGTAGATACCTGTGGAAAAATAAATAAAAAGTGGAACAACCTCCGCCAACCATTGAACTATAATTAGTTATAAGGATAGTGAAGTTGTTTTTACAGCTCATTGGCACGATTATCCACAAGGCAATCTAACAAGTTTACCCCATCCCTAAAGGGTGACATTTTTTTGCCCAGACAGAATTTACTTTGTGTCCATGTGATGTAGTTAATGATAAAAAGAAATCATGCCAGCGGGGGGGTAAAATCCAAAAAGTAAAAAATCCAAATCCTAAAACCTACGAAATTCCAAACGGTAAAAATCCAAATCCCAAAAGCAGATAAAAAGCCAGTACCTAAAGGGTGACATGGTTGCCTTACTAGCAAACGCTGCTTTGTGTCCTTGGTGGTGAAAAGAATAACGGCTTGCACCAGCTATATTATCCCATTTATCACACCCGAAAAATGCCGCGACAAGTGCCATATAATAAGGTAAGAAAAAGGCGAAACAAATAATACGAACTTTTATATTTAAAAATAAAGGGGATAATCTGTTAATAACGCTACAAAATCTCATTTTTTCCCATAAATTTGCCGTCCTTAATAAAAAACATAATACAAACCTACAATGTCTGTAATACAAACTATCAGAAATAAGTACGGGAAAATAGCCGGAGCAGTTATCGCAATCGCCCTGGTTGGCTTTATAGTATCTGACGCCCGTAACGGATCCTTTGGAAATTTTTTCGGTGGGAGAGACTCCAACGTAATGAAAATTGACGGCACAAAGATAGACCCCAAAGAATACCAGGTATTCCTTAAGGAATACGAAACGCTGTACATGATGTTCAACAAAGGGCGCACCCTTGACGATGCTACACGGGCGCAGATGGACGAGCAGGTGGTGCAAATGATGGTCTATCAGACTGTAGCTGAGGAGCAGTGTAAAAAGCTGGGCATAGAAACCACGGAAGAAGAAAAGAAAGACATGATCTATGGCGAGAACGCCGATCCGATCGTGAAGCAATTCCAGATAAACGGGCAGCAGGTTTTTATCAACCCGCAAACAAACCAGTTTGATCCGCAGATGATCAAGCAATTAGAAAAAGCGGTAAACGAAGAGCCGCAGAAGTATGACCCTAACGGTAAGATCCGCGAACAATGGGAGTCTGTGAAATCTTACGTTCAGAGGATGAGCACAGTGAATAAATTCGATATGCTTTTTACAAGCGCGGTATATACACCATCGTATGTTGCAAAGCGGAACATAACAGACCAGAATTCGCTTGCTTCAATAAGGTTCGTAAAAGTTCCATACACCACTGTAGCTGACAATGACGTGAAAGTAAGCGATGACGAGCTGAAAGCGTACATCCAGAAACATGCAGCACAATATGAGACAGACCAGCAGACGCGCAGCATGGAGTATGTATCATTTGATATTAACCCGTCATCTGCAGATACATTCCGGCAGGTAGATGCCCTGATGCAGATAAAAGGTGACTTTGCAACAACTAAAGAAAAAGACAATAAAGCTTTTGTCAATAATAAATCGGATGATGTAAATTCTTTCTCAGAAGCGTATCTTAATAAACGCACATTCTTGTCGCGTTATGCTGATTCAATATCTGCTTTGCCGGTGGGTGCAATATATGGGCCGTACTATGAAAACGGCGGCTATAGGCTCACAAAGATAGTTGACAGGAAAACACTACCTGATTCCGTAAAGAGCAGGCACATACTTGTGAAGACAAAGTACCAGGGCCAGGAAATATTGTCTGACAGCGCGGCAAAAATGAGAATAGACAGTGCCATAGCAGCGATAAATGCCGGTGCGAGTTTCGACTCAATGGTTGCAAGATATTCAGACGATGACGGCAGCAAGCAGAAAGGTGGAGAATATACCTGGACACTGCAGCAGCGCCCGAACCTGGCTAAAGAATATGGCGACTTTATTTTTGAAGGCAAGCAAGGTGAGCGTAAGATGGTAAAGGTAAAAAGCGATGGTTATGAAGGTTACCATTACATAGAAATACTCGAGCAGAAAGGTACAGCGCCTGCTGTGCAACTGGCAACCATCACAAAAAACCTGGCGCCAAGTGACAGCACAGTTAACGCTATCTATGGCAAGGCAAATGAATTTGCAGGTAAAAATCCAACTGCTGCTGAATTTGATGCAACAGCAAGTAAACAACATTTAGATAAGCGTGTAGGCGACAACATTAAAGTGACCAGCTTCTCTGTTCCTGGTTTAGGCCCGGCCCGTGAAGTGATCCGCTGGATGTATGATCACAAAGTAGGCGATATATCTGGCGTGTTCCAACTTGGCGAGCAGCGTTATGTGGTTGCCAAGCTTACCGCGATACAGGATAAGGGTCTTGCAGAAGTTAATGCAGCAAACCGTCCTATGCTGGAACAGAAAGTGAAGGAAGAGAAGAAGGCGGAAATTATTTCTAAAAAATATGCCGGGGCTTCAATAGAATCTATTGCTCAGGGTTCTGGTCAGCAGCCCGGACAATCAGACTCGGTAGTACTTGGTGCATCTTATATACCGGGCCTGGGCTATGAGCCAAAGGTTGTAGGTTATTCGTTTTGCCCAAGTGTGCAGCCCAATACCGTATCTCCTGGCATAAAAGGGCAGGGTGGTATTTACTTCATATCCTTGTTGAACCACAGGAGCAACCCTGCTGACCCCAATATGATGCAAATGCAAATGGCGCAAATGCGTTACCAGCAGGACAACCAGACAAGGAACGTGATGAACCAGGTATTGCAGCAGGCGGTGATAAGAAAAGCCGATGTAAAGTATAATGCCGATAATTTCTAAAAATTGAACAGCAGATAAAAAGTTGAAAAAGGTTGTTTCATAAAGTGAAACAGCCTTTTTTATTTGAGGCAAACGAATCTTTCCCTGGCCACAGAAAAATTTGTAAGCGGGATATATAGTATCAATTAAAAACAATTTCGTAAATTGTAGGGATGGGCGAACGTATCATAACATTGTTTGGCGAAGAAATTATTCCTGAGCAGGTAAAACCTGCTACAAAAGCTCGCGCCAAAAAGCAACAGGAAGAAAAGAAAGCTGAAGAAAGTAAGGAAGACGAACAAGTATTAGGGGTGGCGCCGGAACAGGTAATTGCAACGGCAGAAGCTACCTTTCAAATGGATGTTAAGAACCCGAACGAAAGGCAGCTATCTGTTGAAGAAAACGAAGGGCCGATGTTGGAACCTGCAAGCCAGGCTGAGGCAATGGAGCCCAAAAACGCAAAGGAGAAAGAATTCGTTTTGCCGGAAGAATGGGAAGGCGACAAACAATACTACTCGATTGGAGAAGTAGCCGCGCTATTCAAAGTTAAAACATCGCACATCAGGTTTTGGACAAATGAATTCAAACTAAAGGTGCGTACCACAAGAAAAGGCGACCGGTTGTTTACCTCAGACCAGATACGTGAGTTGCGAGCTATTTATCATTTGGTAAAAGAAAGAGGGTTCACGCTCACCGGGGCTAAGGCGAAAATGAAATCGCAGAATAAAAAGGATGTTGAGACCATAGACCTAAAACAATCACTGATGCTGCTGAGAAATAAGTTGGTCATCATTAGGAACCAGCTCGCTTAGGAACGATGACAAATATGGCGTACTTTATTTAGTCAACGTTCCTTAGTCTATTTACCAAAACATTATTATGCTATCTTGTCTTCTTTGAGCAACTTTGCATTTGCAGTGGAAAGCTGTAAACGAAAGCCATAAAAAAATGAAAAAAATTATCACGGCATTATTGCTAATGATCAGCCTGGATGCGCTCGCACAAAACAATTCGTACAGTGTGTCAACGGATGAGAAAAACGGAAGCCAGGTATTTAATGGGCCTGTTACTTTTAACGACCTGGACAAGGAAGCCTCATTTACGTGGCTGAAAAGCGGAAATGAAGCATACAATCCTAAAGAAAAAAGGATAAGCTTTCTTGATGAGCACCTGAAAAAATATTCGATGGTGATATTCCTGGGTACCTGGTGTGCCGACTCAAAGGCGCTGATACCTAAGCTGGAAAAAGTGCTGGAAGTGACGAAATACCCGAAATCGCAGATAACGATGTATGGCGTGGACCGGGAT
>JABDBX010000071.1 GCA_013288445.1 Bacteroidota bacterium | reverse complement strand
GACAGTACGCCATACCAGTATGGAACCCAGGGAATATTAAGCCATCAATAATTTTCCCATCATTACGTACTTTTGCGGTTCAATTTTTACAAATAAATGAAAGTAGCGGTTGTAGGGGCCACTGGGCTCGTAGGCAGCACCATGCTGAAGATACTGGAAGAAAGGGATTTTCCGGTTACGGAACTGATACCTGTGGCTTCTGAGAAGTCGGTTGGGAATAAAGTATCCTTTAAAGGAAAAGAATACAGCGTAGTATCTGCCGATACTGCTATTGGTATGAAGCCTGCACTTGCGCTGTTTTCTGCCGGTGGTTCCACCTCCTTAGAACTGGCACCTAAGTTTGCTGCAGCAGGCTGCCGGGTGGTTGACAATTCTTCGGCATGGCGAATGAAAGAAGATATAAAATTAGTGGTGCCTGAGGTGAATGGCCATGTGCTCACAAAGGACGACTATATTATTGCCAACCCTAACTGCTCTACTATACAGATGGTGATGGTGCTCAGCCCTATTCACCAGCAATATGGTATTAAGCGTGTTGTGGTAAGCACCTACCAGTCGGTAGCGGGCACCGGGCAAAAGGCGGTTAGGGAACTCATGGACCAACGCGCAGGTGGCAAAGGCTTTGGTGTTTATCCTCACCAGATAGACCTCAACGTGATCCCGCACATAGATGTATTCCAGGACAACGGCTATACCAAGGAAGAAATAAAAATGACCCTTGAAACCTGCAAAATAATGGGCGATAGCACTATTGGTGTTACAGCCACTACTGTGCGAGTACCAGTTGTAGGAGGTCACAGCGAGAGTGTGAACATAGAGCTGAAACGTGATTTTAACGAGTCGGACATAAAGGAATTGCTTTCCAATCAATCTGGCATAGTGGTCGTTGATAACCCCGCCATGAACGGCTACCCCATGCCACTTGACGCAGAAGGCAAGGACGAGGTGTTTGTGGGCCGCATCCGCAGGGATTATTCACAACCCAATACCCTCAACTGCTGGATCGTATCAGACAATCTACGCAAAGGCGCTGCGACTAATGCCGTGCAGATAGCGCTGTATTTGTACAACCAGGGATGGATATAGAGAATGTGGGGAATGTGATTAATGTGGAAGAAATGTGAGAATAGTGTCACTTTCCGCTTCTCATTTTCTCCGCCACAGCATCAAGTGCGCCGTAAAAATCATCGCCATATTTACGGATTATAGCATCTTTTAGAAATACATAAACGGGTACTTTTAGTTGTTTGCCCAGTTTGCAGGCGGGCTTACAGAGGGTATCGCGTGGCTCGTAGTTCGCCGCTTCATAGCCGGGATACTCGGTAATTCGAATGGGGAATAAATGGCAGGATATCGGCTTGCGGAAGGTGGTCTTACCTTCTCTCCATGCTTTTTCTATCCCGCACTTTACAATACCCAGTTCATCGGTGATGCCATATACGCAGATGCCGCCATTCACTGTTGGGGTCACGTAGCCGTATTGGCTGTCGGTAGTGTGGGTGCCCTGCTTTTCTATTTCCGGTATATATTCCGGCGACAGGTACGATCTTATTTGTGGGTATATGTCGGCTATTATCTTTGTTTCTTCTTCTGTAAGCGGCGCGCCGCAGTCGCCGTCCACACAGCAGCCACCCTTGCACTTATTCAAATCACACACAAACTGCTCCTCTACGATTTCGTCACTCAGCAGTACGTTATCTATTGCTATCATTCCTTTTCAGTCTAAAGTCAAAAGTAGAAAGTCTAAAGCTGTTATCCCGCTAATACAAACCCTGTTTTTTGTTTGTTTAAGCCATTGCCCTATTAACTAATTAAGCTTCGATGCATTGGGTATCGCTACATGATAAGCCCTGAAAGGGCGTAATCTAATAGCGATGGGCATCGCCCATCGAACTTGCGTAGTACACCTGCATATTTACCCTATTACCTATTTGACCAATTACCCGATTGCCTAATTACCCACCACTCACATATTTATATAGTTCATCAGCAAATTGTACTTGCCGGTTATGTCATCGTTACTGCTTTCATCTCCATATACTTCTTTTACATGGTAGTTATATCGTTCAAACGAGGCTACTACGGGATCAATTGCAGTGCGGTTCAGTTTCAGGGTAACTTCCAGCATTCCAAGATCGTTGGGGTGTACTTGTAAGTTCATTATGGTCACATCCTCATTCTCACAGATGCGCGCTATTTCATACAAGGTATAATTCCGTGGTGCTACTTCCAGCACAATGATGCCGCCGGGCGCATCTATGCCGCTGTTCTCTGTTATGTACTTCAGCAGGTCGTCCTTAGTTACTGAACCCACATATTTATGCTCTTTATCCACAACCGGCAGCACAGACAGGTTCATCTGGTGGGCCAGCCTCAATGCTTCAAACGGGTGGGCTACTGCTAAGATGGCCGGTTTATAGTTGAGAAAGCCGGCTTTCGATAGTTCATCGCCCGCATGGTTCCAGTCAAGCAGATCATGTTCCTGTACCAGGGCCATGTAATTATCGCCGGAAACAAGTGGCAACTGCGGCAAAGCATTTTCATCCATTATAGCCAGTGCATGCTCACCGGTATCATCCGGCACAAGGATAGGGACGGCAGGGGATATTAACTGTTGTATGCTCATTTCGATTCTATATACTTCGTGTACAACAAAACGTGCGCCAGATTTTTTTTATTATTACCCCGGGATAAAAATTGCAATAACATTACAATTCCTTTATGCTTTACATTTGGTAAGGAAAGAAGACAGTATGACGTTAAACTCGCCTGGTACTTCCATCATGGGAGCATGGCCGCATTTATCTATCCAGTGCAACTCCGAAGTAGGCAACAACTTATGAAATTCATCGGCCACCATCGGCGGCGTTATTGTATCGTTCTTACCCCATATCAGGCACACAGGTATCTTTATCTGCTGTAGTTCATCGCCCAGGTTGTGGCGGATTGCCGACCGCGCCAAAGCTATGATCTTTAAAGCCTTCAACCGATTGTTCACTATACTGAAAACCTCATCTACCAGTTCTTTTGTAGCCACTTTGGGGTCGTAGAACGTAAGCTCGGTTTTCTTATGCACATAGTTGTAATCGCCACGCTTGGGGTAGGTTTCGCCCATGCCGTTCTCAAACAATCCCGAACTGCCGGTAAGTGTAATGCTGCGTATCAGTTCCTGGTGTTTCAGTGTATATACAAGGCCTATATGCCCGCCAAGCGAATTACCCAAAAGATGGATGTCTTTCAGTTTCTGGTGCTCTATGAATTTTGCCACAAACCTTGCCAGGCCTGAAACACTTGTTTCTATCAGCGTAAGGTCATATAATGGCAACAGGGGTATGATAACCCTGTGTGTATTCTTAAAATGATCTACAAGGTCTTTAAAATTGCTCAATGCCCCAAAAAGCCCATGCAGCAGCACTAACGGCTCACCAACGCCCTCTTCTACGTATTTAAATTTACCTGAATGTTTTATTTCGTATTCCATTCACTTTTTTATAGTAATTCCGCTAAAATACTATTGTTTAGCTTAAAAACGCAAACTTACTGTAAGTTGCCCGATGGAAATTTACTTTTTCATTATGGTTTTACACAGGAAGATGACGTAAAACTCACTCTTATTTAAGTTAATTTTGCGCATATATTAGAGTATTTTGTCGCAAACCTCACTTCGTTATTTTTACCAACTATGCAATATTACTGTGCCTCGCTTACTGAATATATACGGCTGAAGACCCGGGAAGTAAAGATCGGCAACCTGGCCATTGGCAACGGGCATCCCATCCGTATCCAAACGATGACGACTACCGATACTATGGATACCGCAGCCACCGTGGCCCAAAGCATCCGCTGCATAGAAGCAGGGGCGGAATTGATACGTATAACCGCGCCAAGCAAGAATGAGGCGGAGAACCTGCTGAATATAAAGAACCAGCTACGTGCAAAAGGGTATGATACGCCGCTGATAGCAGATATTCACTTTACGCCAAATGCAGCAGAAATAGCGGCACGCATTGTAGAAAAAGTAAGGGTGAACCCCGGAAACTATGTTGACAAAAAGAGGTTTGACATAATTGACTACACCGATACTGAATATATAGCCGAGACAGACCGCATCCGCGACCGGTTCACACCCCTTGTGCGCATATGCAAGGAATATGGCACCGCCATGCGCATAGGCACTAACCACGGCTCGCTCAGTGACCGTATAATGAGCCGTTATGGCGACACGCCTATAGGCATGGTGGAAAGCGCTATGGAGTTTCTGCGTATAGCACGTGCCGAAAGCTACCACCAGGTAGTACTGAGTATGAAGTCGAGCAACCCACAGGTAATGGTGCAGGCATACCGGCTGCTGGTGCGGCAGATGAACGAGGAGTTTGGCGAATGCTACCCACTTCACCTGGGCGTTACGGAGGCCGGCGATGGCGAAGACGGACGCGTGAAAAGCGCCTTGGGTATAGGTACACTGCTGGAAGACGGGCTCGGCGACACCATCAGGGTTTCGCTAACCGAAGACCCCGAGTTTGAAATACCTGTGTGCGACGATATTGTAGCAAGGTATGCTTACCGTCCCGAAAACACAGAGCTGGATGAGCCTGCAATACAGGAAAAGATACAGTTGCCGTATGACCCGTTCTCTTACAAGCGGCGGGAAACTATTGCAGTAGGTAATATTGGCGGCGGGCACGTGCCGGTGGTCATTGGTGAGTTGGAAACAGGTATAGAAGCTATTGATAAAAATGCTCTTGCTTCTATAGGCTATGTCTATAATGCGGAGACTGATAAATGGAACATCAGCGATACTGCTGCCGACTTTGTTTACGCCGGTGAACTGGTACCTGATTTTTCTTTGCCCGGCACATTGCAGGTAATGTGCGATTATGAAGCATGGAAAGAACTGGAAGATAAATCGGGAAGCTACCCACTGATACAATCATGGGATTACGCGAAAGATGAAGTAACAGTATCAGAACGGCTTCATTTCTTGTGGCTACTTTTAGATAGTGTTCGAGATTGGGAACAAATTATTGATAAAATAAAGAATGATCCCGGAGTTGTGCCGATAGTATGTAGTGCAGGCGGGTTGGTTACAATACGTGATTTTTTTGTAGAGTTAATGCGGCGGGGGATACGCTGCCCGGTAATAATACGTGCAAAATCTTATAGAGAAACCATTGATACTTATTTGATAGACGTTTCTATTGAGGCCGGCGGATTGCTGATTGATGGTATGGGAGATGGGATATGGACAGACGAAGAAGACCCATTGTACAATGTGAGAGAAGAAGGCCGGACTTATATCGAAGTAAAGGACCCCGTACAGTTTCACAACGAAACCGCTTTCCGTATACTCCAGGCCACGCGTACCCGTATCAGTAAAACGGAATACATCAGTTGCCCCAGTTGTGGCCGCACCCTGTTCGACCTGATGGAGACAACCGCGAAAATCCGTGCGGCAACACATCATTTAAAAGGTGTGAAAATAGCCATAATGGGCTGCATTGTTAATGGCCCAGGCGAGATGGCCGACGCCGATTTCGGCTATGTAGGCAGCGGCCCCGGCAAGATAACCCTATACAAAGGCAAAGAAATAATGAAGCGGAATGTACCCAGCGATATTGCCGTTGACGAGCTTATAGGCTTGCTGAAGGAACATGATGCCTGGGTGGAGCAAAACAACGGTTAGGGCTATGAAGACACTGGTTGTACTTTGTATAATCATTCTATGCTACCCATGTGGCAGTATGCTTTGCATTGCTCAATCCAAAAACCCTACGACAAGTAAGGATGATTTCCGGCCTCGGGAGAAAGTGATTTTTGAAGATGACTTTAGTAAAGATAGTATAGAAAGCTTTCCAGCTAAATGGGAATTAGGGCAATGTAATAAGGTGAGCTATTCGAGGGATGCTGGTAAGTTCTGTAATGTAGTATCGGATAGTGATGGCCGTTCCCTCAACGTTTCTGCTGAACCCTATATCGAACCACGGATCGGTACCAAGCTGTATTTATATGATAGTTTCTCATTGGAATTTGACTTTTATTTCTCCAATCCCGCAAAATCTGTTTCAGTAGGTTTCTTCACGCAGGAAGAACATAACTGCCATTTAATCGATGTAACAATGGGCAAAGGCCACTACGCTACTTACATGATCTTTGTAGAAGGGTATTTTCCAAGAAGTTACCGGGATGAGATCGTGTACCCCCGGCCATTCAATCACATGGTATGGCACCACTATGCGGTTTCTTATAAAAACGGAGAAATAAAATACTATATAGACCAACAGCGCTTTTATACAATGCAGGATTGCCATTGCCTGCCGTATGGCTTTACTATAGGTACTTATGGGGCGGTAAGATATAGAAACTTCCGCCTCGCTACCGGGAGGGAAATAAATCCATTGAGTAAAATCCTTACCGGGAAAAAACTCGTTACCCATGCAATTAATTTTGACGTCAATAAGTCAACGATCAAGCCGGAGAGCATGGATTTCATTTCGCAAATAGCCCGGTTCCTTAAAGAGAACTCCGCAGTAGTATTAGAGATAGACGGCCACACAGATAACGATGGCGATTCCACCACAAATGTGGACCTTTCGAAAGCGCGTGCCAATGAAGTGCGTTGGAAGCTGATAACACAGGGAATAAATGGCGACAGGATCATAGCCAAAGGCTTTGGTGCTACCCAGCCCATAAAACCGAATACCACAAAAGAAAATAAAGCCGAAAACCGCAGGGTAGAGTTTGTGAAACTATAAGCGCATTACTCTGCATAATGCGCCAGTACGGTTACCCCACCTTTAGCTACGTCGCCTATGTTCACATTCACCTTGGTATCTAATGGCAGGAACACATCAACCCTTGAGCCGAACCGGATGAAACCAAATTCTTCGTTCTGTTTTACAATATCATTTTCGCCCACGTAAAAACAAATGCGGCGTGCCATAGCGCCGGCTATCTGCCGCATCAGTATGTCGCCACGGTCATTTCCTATTACAAGAGTAGTGCGCTCGTTCTCTGTAGATGATTTAGGGTGCCAGGCCACGAGGTACTTACCGGCATGGTACTTCATGTATTTTATTACACCGCTCACCGGGTTGCGGTTCACATGCACATTCACCGGCGACATGAAAATGGATATCTGGAGGCGGTTTGCCTTGAAGTATTCCGGTTCGTAGGTCTCCTCTATTACTACTACTTTGCCATCGGCAGGGGCTATTATTTTATTTTCGCCGTGCACAAAGTTCCGGGAGGGGATGCGGAAAAACGCCACCACCCAAAACCAAACTAAAAAAAGAAGAAAAGTAATAAGCCCGGACAGCCACGAAAAGGATGGCGGTATAAAATGGCCGGCTGTCCACCCAAGGGCGATCCATAAAATGGTGGCAATTATAATGTACTTATATCCTTCGCGGTGAATGGTCATCAGAGCATGATTTTGGCGAAGTTAAGGCGAATATGATGAGTTATAAAACTTCTGCGTTTAATCCGGGTGGTAGCGTGTCTAAGAATTTATGCCAAGTGCCTGGATATTTGTAAATCAATTCGTTAAAGGCCAAAATATTGCATATAATATGTGGCTGGCATCTTTTCGACCTTTTCATACATTTAATTTATCTTTGCACCTCTTTACTGAAAACAGACCATTTACTAAATACTAACGACTAATTACTCAATCTCTTTTTATGAATTTATTTTCCATTCAAAACGAAGAATTCATTGGGCGCCATATAGGGCCGAATGAAGCGGATACTAAAGAAATGCTGGGCGTAATAGGCGTGGAAAGCATGGAAGAACTGATAAGCCGCACCGTGCCACAGTCTATACGTATGAGCCACAAGCTGCGCCTGCCGGATGCAGTAAGTGAGGCTGAATACCTGCATACACTGAAGGAGACTTCACAGAAGAACAAGCTGTGTAAAAACTATATAGGGCAGGGCTACTACGATACCCATACCCCCAGCGTAATACTGCGCAATGTATTTGAAAACCCGGGATGGTACACCCAATACACCCCCTACCAGGCCGAGATAAGCCAGGGCCGCCTGGAGAGCCTCCTCAACTTCCAGACTATGGTGGCCGACCTGACTGCATTGCCACTAACCAATGCATCGCTGCTTGATGAAGCTACCGCTGCTGCGGAGGCAATGAACATGTTTTTCCATACCGTAAATAAAAACCACGACAACCCCGAGCGCCCAAAGTTCTTCGTGGACCAGCATGTGTTTCCACAAACTACAGATGTGGTGAAAACACGCGCTACCCCGCTAGGCATAGAAGTGGTGGTGGGTGATTACCGTGTAGCGGATATTGACACTACTTATTTTGGTGCATTGCTGCAATACCCCGATGGCATGGGCAGTGTAGAAGATTATCGCGGCTTCATTGCAACCATGCACGAAGCAGGCGGATATGTGGTTATGGCCACAGACCTGCTGGCGCTTACACTGCTCACACCTCCTGGCGAGCTGGGCGCAGACGCCGCTATTGGCTGCGGACAACGCTTTGGTGTGCCTCTTGGTTTTGGTGGCCCACATGCTGCCTTCTTTTCAACCAAGGACGAATTTAAACGCCAGATACCAGGCCGTATCATAGGCATCAGTATTGATGCGCATGGCAACCGCGCATTACGTATGGCCCTGGGCACGCGTGAGCAGCATATAAAAAGAGAAAAAGCAACATCGAACATTTGCACGGCACAAGCACTGCTGGCCAATATTGCAGCTATGTATGCCATATATCATGGTCCGGAAGGTCTTACCAACATAGCTAAGCGCGTAGCTGCTATGACACAGGCACTGGGCGATGCCCTCATAGCTGCTGGCCTGAAACTACATAGCAACACACACTTTGATACCATTACGGTAAATGCTGACAATGCAGCAGCAGTACGCGAGGAAGCCGAAGCAAAGGGCATCAACTTCTGCTATCATGCTGATAACAAGATAGGCATTTCGCTGGATGAGACTACAACCACCCGCGATATACTGGATATAATAAGCGTATTTACCCATGCCGATGCGCCTTCTGCTTTCCAGATAGACGCGGAAATGGCGCTTACACATATACCCACATCACTCACCCGCACCAGCGAGTTCCTTACACAGCAGGTATTCAACAGCCATCATAGCGAAACGCAGATGATGCGCTACATGAAAATGCTGGAGAACAAGGACCTCAGCCTGAACACCAGCATGATCTCCTTGGGCAGTTGCACCATGAAGCTCAACGCCGCATCTGAAATGATGCCGCTTAGCTGGGCGCACTGGAGCAAGATGCATCCCTTCGCGCCAAACAACCAGGCGGAAGGATACCTACAGATAGCAAAAGAATTGTCTGACTACCTCTGCGAGATAACCGCATTCGATGCCTGCAGCCTGCAGCCAAACAGCGGCGCACAGGGCGAGTATGCCGGGCTGCTCGCAATACACCGGTACCACCAGAGCCGCAACGAAGGCCACAGGGATGTGATACTCATTCCTATCTCGGCACATGGCACTAATCCTGCCAGCGCGGTCATGGTAGGCTACAAGGTGGTTGTGGTAAAAGCATTGGAGAATGGGTACATAGATGTAGAAGACCTGAAAGCAAAGGCAGAGCAACATTCGGCTAACCTTGCGGGTATTATGATCACTTATCCTTCTACCTACGGCATTTTTGAAGAGTCGGTAAAGGAAATTACAAATGTTGTGCACCAGCATGGCGGGCAGGTATATATGGACGGCGCAAACATGAACGCACAGGTAGGGCTTACTGCTCCCGGCCTCATAGGCGCTGACGTATGCCACCTGAACCTGCACAAGACCTTCTCTATACCACATGGTGGTGGCGGCCCTGGCATGGGACCTATATGCGTGAAAAGCCACCTCGCGCCATTCCTGCCGAGTCATGTAACGCTTTCTAACGGCACCGATGGCCACGCGGTTTCAGCTGCCCCTTATGGGTCGGCCAGCATATTGCTTATATCCTATGGCTACATCCGTATGCTGGGTTCTGTGGGCTGCCGTAAGTCAACTGAATACGCGATACTGAATGCCAACTACATGCGCACTCGCCTGCAAAAGGATTTCGACATTCTTTATACCGGGCATGGCGGCACCTGCGCCCATGAGTTTATTGTAGATCTGCGCCCATTCAAAAAGAGTGCGGAAATAGAAGCCGAAGATGTGGCAAAACGCCTGATAGACTATGGTTTCCACGCACCTACCATGAGCTTCCCTGTAGCAGGTACGCTGATGATAGAACCAACTGAAAGCGAAGACAAAGCAGAGCTGGATCGCTTCTGTGATGCGCTGCTGGGCATACGTGCAGAGATACGCGCTATAGAAGAAGGCAATGCCGACAAACTGGACAATGCACTGAAAAATGCACCTCATACCCAGTTTGTAATTACTGCCGATGAGTGGGATCACAAGTATAGCCGCCAACAGGCTGCGTTCCCGCTACCATGGGTAAAGCACAACAAATTCTGGCCAAGTGTAGCCCGCGTAAACAACACCTATGGCGACCGCAACTTAATTTGTACCTGCGAGCCTACAGAATCGTATATGGAGGCCTGATTTATTAATGGCTGAATTCTTATTGAAATTGAATTTTGAAACCCGTCCCTGTGGCGGGTTTTTGTTTTGCCCGGTAGTAGGGTAATCGCCTCTATTATATTTGCGTTGTTGGCGGATGATTTTTATAAAGTACGTTCATCCTTCCCGAAGCAGATATTATGCCTGCAACTTCTGCCGTTCATTTAGCAGATCATAGTCCATTTGCAATCCTAACCAGAATTCTGCCGGGGTGCCTAATTCCTGCTCCAGCCGGATAGCAATACTTGCAGACACATTTCTCTTACCCTTTAATAAATCGCTGAAGTGGGAAGGGTACATACCTATCCGAATAGCAAATGATGATTTCACCTCGTTTCTGGCTATCAGCTCATCTGCTAATACTTCACCTGGATGGAGCAAAACATTAATTTCAATCGGCCGCCCTGCTTTGCTTAATATTTTTGACTGTCTCATAAAAACTATATTGCGGGAACCAGATTTGACAGCTTCCTAAAAGTTTTCAAATCAATATACCCAAAATTACAAAATACCCAGTAAATAATCTCTACATTTATACTATATCAAGAACAGATGAAGGCCATTGTTTTTTTGCTGGGATTATATTTGGCGCCGCTTGTGGTTCAAAGCCAGGTGGTGGCTGTGCAATTTGATAGAGAGATGACCGCTTATTTAGGTTTGGATAATCCTATTACTGTTGCTATTGACGGATATTTACCCAGTTCCATAATATTGACGACTAATAATGGCAGAATAGAGACACAAAAAGTCAAAGGCCATTATCTTTTTATTCCATCACAAAAAGGATACGCTACGATCTATGTTAAAAACAAAACTCCTAAAGGAATAGAGCTCATTGACAGTGTCCATATACGGGTGCATGGATTGCCGGCAACTCTTTCACTTGCTGGTCAATCCGGAGGAAAATTCCCTGCAAGAACATTGTACAGATGTATAGCGCCAGCGGCATATGTAGACGGCTTTGATATTGATGCAAAATTTACAATTACCCATTTCAGTATTATTATTAATAGGAATTCTAAGGAAATATTTCACAGGAGCTACGTTGGTAAAGGTGGGGACATGGCAAGATTTGACGATAGCCTCACCAAGCAAATTTTCTTAACGTTGAACAACGGAGATTTGGTGAAAATTGATAGTGTGATTTATGAAGATGTTGATAAAACAGAATGCCAGTTGCCTCCGATAGAATTAACAATAGTAGGTGCGGAGGATTTGAAGAATATTAAACATGGTGAGTTTTTTATTGATACGCTTACTGGTGGCCAATATTATGAAAGATAAAGGCAGTATACGGCGCAGCTTTTGGTGCTGGAAATTCACGGACGGGATGGCAGCATTGAGAAAGAGAAAGTTACATGGCTTAATAAACTTAAAAACGGCCTGCCCGGTGTCCCTTGATCAATGCCTGGCGGAGCTCAGTACTGCATTGTTTGTTAATGAAGAAAGAGGAAAGGTCGTCCCCTTAATTAATGACACTAATGCCAATCCCTTATTTTATTGTGAAGAAAAATTTTGCATGGTTGTTGTGCAAAACCAATTTCTTACCTTTGGTTCGGTATGAAGAAGACAATATTAATGTTTGCAGTTTTATGCGCAGTTTCGGTATCTGCTTTCGGGCAGGGGAAGTCACGGGATACCGTGTTCTACGATAAGAGTTTCACCGATGCAGGTACCCAGCCGGAAGAGAAATCAGAATTTCATCTTGTGCCAAAATTTTATAAGGCAGGCAATCTTGCACCCGAACAGCCCGTAGCCTTGGCCGCTGCCAAGAAAGATGCAATGGACCTGGTAAAGGCCAGGCCGAGCCAGTTGCGCAAAGATTGCCTGAACATTATTTATACCGTCGATCCCATCTATAGCGAAGGCTCAATTACAGGGGCGCTCAAAGGCACCATTGTAATAAAATGGGACCTCAAAAGGAGGATATGGGATTTAAGCTACCTGAAGTACCAGCTCATAAACATAGACCAGAATGCCTGCGTATTTATGCTTGAAGCCGATTAAACGAAGAAATAAAAAGTCAGGACAAATTTACACGGGAAGCCCTGAAAGGGCGGCATCCAATAGCGATGGGCATCGCCCATCGGACTCGCGAAGGAAAGGAGCACCCTGGAGCGGCAGATCACTGCAACATGAGGGGCTTCATCAGAAATCAGTACCCAAAGCGAAATACACAATAGGCTTTGGCGACCCCTCTATATTCCACGCCACATCCATCCGCACAAAATAACCAAATAACGAAGTGCGCAGCCCACCGCCATAGCCCAGCGCAAGGCCGCCGCTATTAGGTACCGTAAGGTTCAGGAATACATTGTTCTGCCCGGATGATGACCCGAACGTAGGGTATGAATACGTGGTGGCTGAACTGCTGGCATCAGGCAGGAAACCTTTCCAGGCGCTGCCGGCGTCCATAAATGCCACAAATTGCAGGTTCTTTAGTATGGCCGACTGTATGGGCCGCTTCATAAAGGTGGTGAGTATCGGTAGCCTGAATTCGGTATTGAACACAAAGAAATTATTACCTGTACGCGCATATTGTTTATAGCCGCGCAAAGGAGTTGCCAGGTCTTGGAAACCATAAGCCGGGTCAGGCGCCTGTCCTCCATTTGCAGCTTGCTGTGCGCCTATCCAGTTGTCCACACCGCCAAGCAGGTATTCTACTTCGCTGGTGCCATCAGAGTGCCCGTAGGCTACCCGGTTGGCCACTATGAAATTCTTGTATATTTTCTGGTAATTGCGGAAGTCAAGTCCCAGGTTGTAGCAGCTTTTGTTGCCATTATTGAGGCCATACAGTTCCTCGCCATAAACTTTAAACCTCGTACCGTTCAGAATATTTATCACTGGGCTTATGGTATTGTCAAACACATACTCCAGCCTGCTCAGCGAGGTATAGTTCACGGTATTGGGCAGGTTGTAGGAAAGGCTTAATGTATCCGTTGCTTTTTCTATCAGTTTGTCCTGCCTGATCCCGGTATGGAAACGTATGCTGTGTATCCGGTCCAAAGGGTAGCTGAAATCCGCCTGTAGCATATTGCTCACCGATTTGAATAGCTGGTCTTGCACTAATACCACCTGCCCTGTACTTGCGTCAATGTAGCCTACAGGTATTGTTTCTTTGTCCTGGCTGCGCAGGAACAGCAACCCCCAGTCCAGCCTTTTGGTAAAATTCTGGTATTGCAGGAAATAGGTGGAGGCGGTCACATTTATGGGCAATTGGAACCCTGCTGTTATCCGCTGGTTTTCCATCAGTTCATTAATGCT
The DNA here is from genome assembly GCA_013288445.1 of Bacteroidota bacterium. Lineage (GTDB taxonomy): Bacteria > Bacteroidota > Bacteroidia > Chitinophagales > Chitinophagaceae > Nemorincola. The sequence continues at coordinate 1,602 of JABDBX010000071.1, read as the reverse complement.
TAAAGTTGTAAGCGCACCCAGCGATGGATTAACATACTGCCCGCCATTAGAGGCGATTGACTGGTATTGCGAAAACAGTACGCTGTTGTCCAGCTTTATAGAAAGGAAGTCGGGCTTGAAACTGAATTTGTAGGGTGTGGGCTTCATTTTCACATAGGCGCTGTCAGTTATTTCCGTTAGCAGGGAACTGTCTGCCGGGTTATTCTCCGTGTTCGAGCTATAGATGTTGTTTTGTTTGGCCTTAGCCTTGCGTTTAGGCAATGGCGCTGAGGTATCTGCAAATTCCGATTGGAATGCATTCCCCCCTTTTATTTCCGGCTGCGGCCTGTCTTCTTCTTCCTGCTGGTAGGTGCTGCCTCCATAGCTCAGTCGCCGGTTACTTATATTTTTTATTTCCGTTTTTTCCACAGACAGAGTGGTGGGGGTCAATTCTTTTGCGGTAGTATTAATTCCCGGCATCTGCAATTCATGGAAATAAACCATGTACTTATCTTCTTCCTGCACCACATCCGCCACATCGCCGCTGGCTAAGTTATATTGCTGGCTCAGGATGCTGGTAGAATAGTTAGTGATGGGAACCGAGTATGCCGAGTCTTTGTTATGCTTGTCGCGGGCAAACTCTATAACGTATTTGTTGTTGATGCCGTTACCATCATACAGGTATGCAAAGTTATCTATGCCATATTGTATGGGCTGTGTTACATGGCCGCCCGCTTTCACATCGGTGCATTGCAGCAGCTCCGGGCTCATGGTTTTTGTGTTGTAAAAAAACACGTTCATCGCGCCTACCGGAAGCTCATTTACACCCAGCGGCACATTCATATTTGGTGCAGGTCTGTTAGACAGAAAGAGTATCCCTGTCCTCGACCCGCCACTGATAAATACGGGCGACACATCGTCCCATACGTCATCAGTGATATTGGTCATTTTAGACCCTTTTATGGTAAACATATACAAGTCGGTCTGGCTCTTCTTTATTGCAGAGAATACCAGCTTGTCGTCATCCTGCATAAAGGTCATACTCAGTACACGGTCAAAACGGTTTTTAGGGATGATGTAGTTCTCTATTTTGCCTTTCAGGCTGTTATATATCCTAAGCCGGGTCTGAAAGCCTTTGCGGTACAATATGGGCAGCTTGTACCCGCTGTTAGACCAGGCAAGCATTGGATAGTCGGGGTCAGTTTGTTCGGTAAGGTCTTTCTGCCCGCCTTCAAGTATCACTGCCGATTCCTGCTCGTGCGATGTCTTTTGGGTATAGACAGCATACTTGCCATCCTGCCATGCCACATAAGACACATCGCTGCCCCTTGGCGAAACCCTTATGCTTCTTATTATACTGTTGTCCTTAGGTACTTTCAGCGCTATAAGCCCTTTTGTGCTGTCCGGAGTTTCCTGTTTTTTTGCATCGGCTGCATATACCTCGTTGTAGTAATGGATGCACGAATCATAGGCTTTCGTCACTTTCAGCCCCAGGTTCGCCTTATCCATCATAGCCTTGTTCAGGCTGGTTTTTTGCTGCATACTGTACAGCAGGCTTTTCACTGTTGCGGACCCATACTGGTTAGATACAAATTTCCAGAAAGCCTTGCCGGCAAGGTCGGG
>JABDBX010000070.1 GCA_013288445.1 Bacteroidota bacterium | reverse complement strand
CACACCATCGGCATAATCGCTTAAAGAAGGTTTTTGGGAATCGCCGAACGGAGTGAATCCTTCACCAATTATTGCCTGTATGTCTGGGTCGTTTTTTAGCTGGTTTATTAGCGCTTCTTTATTTTCGTAAAACTTATAATGCAGCACGCTAACTGCAGAGAACGGCATGTCGTTTTCTACCATCAGCAGCGATTCATTGCTCATGTAAGGTATCCGGTTGAGCAGGTATATAGCCAGGTGGTAATCATAATTGTTTTTGTATTTATTCAGGTCGGCATAGTCGTTGTGCTTATTGAAGACCTGTAGCAGCCGGGCGAAATCAAAGCCTCTTGGCACATACACCTGCGTTACATTGCGGCAACCCAGGCCGTAGTATAGATATACATCATCTGCCAGTAGTGCAAGTTCTTCGTCTGTTTCGGCGCCGTCCAATATCGCGACCGAAGTCCGGTTTTTGCGGATTATATGCGGGTATTTACCAAAATACTGTTCAAAATACCGGGCGGTGTTATTGCTGCCGGTGGCTATGTAAGCATCACAATTGTTGAGCCGGTCTGCAATTTCCACCTGTTGGCCCACTTCAGGTTCCCATTCGGTTAGTTTGAAAATGATGTGTTTTAGCAGCACGTCGTCTTTTGACGATAGCTTCAGTAACAAATGGTGTCCGCTCACGAATCCGCACAAAAAATCGTGAAAACCTACCAGCGGAATGTTGCCGGCCATTACAATGCCTACTTTCTTCACGGTTTGCGGCAGGGTGTAATTACCTATCCATTTTTCCAATTTGTCTTTCTGCAGAAAGGTATTTACTATGTTTTCTATGGCTAAAGTAATATGAGCGGCTGTGAACCAGGCATTTGCCTGCACCGCTTTTTCTTGTGTTTCCATCCACACCGGGTCGGTTGACGCCATATAGGTGCCCATATTGCAAAGCAGGTTTATGCGGCGTTCTAATGGCAAATTGTTGGTCATAAATTGTATTTAATGAAATTTGCAGTTTTATTTTTTATCTTTTCTCTATTTGGTGCGAAGTTGTAACTTTGTGCCCACATAAACTAAATAATAGAATTTCTTATGGCTATTAAGATCACCGATGAATGTATTAATTGCGGCGCCTGTGAACCTGAATGTCCTAACAATGCGATATATGAGGGCGGAGTGGAATGGACCGTGGCTGATGGAACAACTGTGAAGGGCGCGTTCACGCTTATGGATGGCACAGTTACCGATGCTAATGCCCCGCATGAGCCTGTAGCTGTTGACGTTTACTACATTACGCCTAATAAATGCACCGAATGCCAAGGGTTCCATGAAGAACCACAATGCGCGGCTGTATGCCCTGTGGACTGCTGCATACCTGATGAAATGTACCAGGAAACTGTAGCCGAATTACTTGCCAAGAAAGACAAACTGCATCTTAATTAAGTTGCCAGGTATCTTATGTAGATGTGCCACACTTTTGAAGTGAGGCACGTCTTTGATGTTTATTTAGGTTTCGCGGTATCTTCAACCTTTTTCCATGAATCGTCGGTTTTTTTGGCGGTGTTATCCATCAATCCGGAGAGTTGTGTTCTGAGGAAATAGGGGCCAAAGTTTGCGTTCGATATCGTCTTGGTTGAGTCCCTGTATTTGATCGTGTATATAATACTGGGTATATCCTGGGCGCGGGTCTTGTAGTCGTCTTTACAAGTATCCACCCGGTAAGCCGCGAATTGGTTGATCACTTCCATGGCCTTTGTTGTACCAATGTTTTTCTGGAATGTACCGGTATCCGCGTTAAACATTTTAGCAGTGTACGTCGCTATTCCGTTCTCATTGATTTCCACAGTGTAAATAGGGCAGCGGCCAAAGCAGCCCGTACGGTGCATAGAAACAGATTCTATTTCGTTGGTGCCCCCTTTCTTTTTTTTGTGTTTATGTCTGGCAAAGGAAGTAACGCTTACCGCCAGCAACAAAATGATCAGGGCTAATTTCTTCATTTTTTATATTTTACAAGTCCAAAGATAATTCTTAAACCGGTATATGCTGTCAAAAGAAGATAATGAGGAATTGTTTTACCAGATTGCGCTGACTTATGTTGCAGGCATTGGCGCTAAGACGGGTAGGGTATTGCTGGAGCAAATGGGTAGCGCTAAGGCAATATTCAATACGCCACTAAAGCAACTGAAGCACATAGATGGTATTGGCGAGGTAAAAGTTAAAGGTTTTAAAGACCCTGAAGTGATGAAAATGGCAAGCAAAGAACTGGACTTCGTGATAAAAAACGGGGTGCAGGTCATTTACCAGAACCATAACTATCCCTCACGGCTTAGTAATTGCAGCGATGCGCCATTGCTGCTTTATTATAAGGGTAATGCCAGCCTCGACGCTGCAAAAATAGTGGCTATTGTGGGAACCCGAAAGAACACAGACTACGGCCACAAGATATGCGAAGACCTTGTGGAAGGGCTGCAATCGCTGGACAATTTGTTAGTGGTTAGCGGGCTTGCTTTAGGTATAGATGCTATTGCGCATAAGAAGTGCGTGCAGTTGGGCATACCCACTGTAGGTGTGCTGGGGCATGGGGTGGATAGGATATATCCGCACAATCATAAAAGCCTTGCCGACCAGATGATGGAACGTGGCGGCATACTCGCAGAGTTTCCGTCCGAGACTTTGCCCGACCGCAATAATTTCCCGATGAGAAATCGAATTGTTGCCGGCATGAGCGATGTTACCGTAGTGGTGGAAAGCCATGTATCGGGCGGTGCGTTGATAACTGCCCATATGGCAAGCGGCTATAACCGCGAGGTTGCTGCTTTTCCGGGTAGGGTGAACGATACACGCAGTGCAGGATGCAACGAACTGATACGCGCAAATATAGCTGCGATGATAACAAAGGCCGAAGACCTTGTGGAACTAATGAACTGGAAAAAGGAAGGCCGGCCGAAAGCTGTACAAAAGCAACTTTTTCTGAACCTTACTACCGATGAGCAGAAAATAGTGGATATGCTCACGACTAAAGACAGTGTACACTCCGATGAATTATTTCACCTCACAGGTTTGCCAAGTTCGCAACTTGCAGCAACCCTGCTACAGTTAGAGATGCAGGGGATCATAAAGACCTTGCCGGGAAAGCATTATAGGATGTACTGATCAATTTGACAATTCGGGAATTCGATAATTCGGAAATGTGGATGTTCAGAGTTTACAAAAAAGTTCTGTGATAGAGTGGGTAGATAAGCCTGTTCATAGCATCAAACGGAACTGATCCGAAAGTTGGTTGGCTATCGCCCGGTAATACTATTGCCCGACAAACAGTAAGCTGATATTTGTATTTAATTTCTACCGGGGCCACAATATCACATTCCACAATTCGGCCATCAGCAAACCGGACTTCCTTTTTTCCTACTACGGGGAATTGTATTTGTCCTTGTATCGTTTCATTAATGGCTAGCATATAAGTGCGGGCATCCACGAGAATATTTATCGACAAACGCTTCACTTTTTTCTCATCAATTATGTGCCTGCGTGCTAATGCCAGGTCTTCGCCGTTTACGAGTTCTATGTCAACGTAAATTGGCTTCACAATGCCTTGAAATGTCATGTTTTTTGTATTATTCTGCTACAACTGCTAATATTTCCTTGACAATTTTAGGGTGAAGCGATTTACCAGCATGGAATGGAACAACAACTCTGTTTTTCCCTTTCATGTAAATGCGGTGGCTACCAGCGCTACGAATAAAGTCATACCCTGCTTTCAACAGCATACTTTCTGCTTCTTTTGCCGTTAATATTGGTAACTTAGGCAACCTTTACCTCCATTGTTGTTGTTAGTATTTCTTTATTGAGCGCGTCTGCAATTTCTTCCGGGGACATAGTGCTTAAATACAAGTCAAGGGCTTCCCTGATATTGGCTTTGGCTTCTTCAAAGCTGTCGCCTTGCGAGTGGCAGCCCGGTAATTCAGGGCAATACACATAGTACCCATGTTCATCTTCCGTAAAAAAAACATTTACCTTGTAAATCATACCTTATACAATATTCACAAATTTACTAGTTTTTTTTTAACCGCCTTCCAGTTCACAACATTCTAAACTGCCTTGCTACCGAATGGCTATCATTTCTCCCAATATTTTTTACCGGTTAAGGAATAGTAGCCTATTGCTTCGCGGTCACCGGTAGGCACCTGCTGGCCTCTCATTTGTTTCAACAGGCGGTCCCGATCATTCATTGCATTGTGCATCTCTTCAGTGCCGCCTGTTATCAGCAGTACATCTATCATTTTGCCGCTGCCATCTGTAGCCGCATAGGTGTTTGGGTAGGTGAAAAAGTAATCGTACTTACCAAATGGCACCACAATACTGAAGTCATCGGCAGACAATAATCCAAGCTCGCCACCCTCGTTACGGCATTGCAACAACACCACCTTGCCATCGCAAAGTTCCGCACTTCCGAAGTAATACCTGCTTTTTACCGGTTTATCCCGGACGGTTTTAAAAATGTAGGCATACGGTGTGTCATAAAACTCACGAGATGGGTACTTCACTATATTCCCATTGCCCGTAAATGCGTATTTGTACGGTGCAATGTCATTTTGCACAGCGCTGTCCATCCTCGTTCCCACAGAGTCGGTTATATATATGGTCTGCACTTTCGATGATGGTGCTACCAATGGTTGCGGTCTTTGATAAACATATTTCAACCCAAGGTGCTTGTCGCCGAAGGAGCTTTCGTCAAATACATCAAGCCCTGTTATGTTCACGCGGCGCATGGTATGCAGGTCTATCCAGTACTTCTGGCCGTTCAGTTCCCCTATGGCATAGCCTGCTTCTGATCTCATCATTTTGTCGTAGGTGGCGGGTATTACTTCGTTAAATGTATTGCCTGCAAGCCCCCATTTGCCGTCTTTTTTAAAGGATACCCATTTAGATGAAGACACAAATGGTGTAAGGTCTTCATAGTCTGCGTTTATCTTGTTGTAATTCGCATCGTATATCGTGAAGCGCTCATTCAGGCTCGTTCTGAAAGCGTAAAAAAAGTTTTCAAACTTGCCTGTGCGGCGTGCGGTAGTGTCGTCATATATCAGCGACATTTTTTTTAGAAAATTCCATTCTTTATGAAAGTAGATGGTAGTGTCGGCTATAGCTGCAAGCAGGTCGCCTTTATCATTGTAGAATAAACGCTGCCCGTCTTTTTTTACTTCCCTGAAGCCTTGGGTATTGGGCATCACTACGGGTTTCCCATTTTCAGGTTCCACTATCTTCTTTAAATCAAAGTTATAATAAAAGTCTCTTTTGTCTGGTCCTACATCCAGTATATGATAAATGCCGCCGCTCACGGGATTTATTTCCTGGGCGCTGGTGATCAGTATGCTGCCGTTAAGGTCTGCTATTTCAAAAACACTTTGCCGCTCTTTAATGCTGTCAAATGTTTTGCGCATCCTAATGTATTGCGGGTCTATGCTTGTGCGGCCATACTCCCAGTCGCGGTCGGCGGGTATCAGCGTTTTGCCTTCATTGCTCATCAATGCGTATCCTGATGTTCTGTATCCGGCATTACTCGCCGGCCTTGTCCTTAATTTTACAATTGGTTTTCCAGTTACTTTATCTATCGTTATAGACTCTGTATCTACTTTTACGGATTGTATAAGCTTTTGCCGAAGCACATAGTTACCCGATACCTGATCTACATACAGCGCATTGGGGTCGGGATGAAAGGCATATATTTTACCGGTGTAGTCGAACAGCATAGGTGCGTCTCCGCCCTTCATGCCCAGCAGCATTCCTGGCTTTATCAGTTTTATGCTATCAAAAACAGGGTGAATAACGAACGAGTCAACATCCAGGTCATAGACGCCTACCTTATTGTGTACTTCTATTGCAGCCAGTATATTGTTGCTTGCAAAGGCAACCATAAGACCAGGAAGCTGCTTTTTTGTTTTGTTTGGCAGCAATATATGCGCAGCATAGGGTGGCTTGATGCGCGACCACGGCAGCTTCAACTGAAATGGAAACGTGGAAGTTGCATCATTGATCTTAAAGCGCTCTGCAGCATCGGTTTTTACTTCGTTCATCATGCATACCCTGTCTGCCGATAAGTAGATATAGTACGCGCAGGTGTCAATGGGGTGGCCTGCAAGGTCGAAGAAAATAATGTGTGCTTGTTTTGTAGTGTCCTGCGCAATAACGTAGGCGTTGTCGTACTTCACGCTACCATACTTTGCAGGCAGTACCATGGCTCCCTGCTCATCGCTTATGCCCCAATAATTGCCCTTCTTATAGGGGATAAGAAATTTGCCCTTTGCCGTAACAATGCTAAAGGAAAACAGAACGATCAAAAAACATCCTATACAGGTTACGAATGCTTTCATAAAAAGTTGAATTATACTACTTCGCCTTCCAGGTCATAATCAAATGCCTTGGTGATCTTTACGTTTACAAAGTCGCCTACCGGGAGTTTTTTTGCAACGCTTATTACTACTTCGTTATCCACTTCCACGCTATCAAATTCGGTACGGCCCAAGTAGCGACCCGATTCTTTTTTGTCAATGATCACTTTGTAGGTATTGCCTATTTTCTCCTGGTTTTTTTCGTAAGATATTTCCTGTTGCACTTCCATTATCTCTTGTGCGCGGGCTTCTTTTTCAGCGGCTGGTATATTGTCTTTCAGATCATGGGCGGTGGTATTTTCTTCGTGGGAGTAGGTGAATACACCTACGCGGTCCAGCCGGGTATCCGTGAGGAATTGTTTCAGGTCTTCGACATCGTCGCGTGTTTCACCGGGGAAGCCTGCGATGAGCGTAGTGCGTATGCAAATTCCAGGAACCCGGTCACGTACATTGGCTATGAGCTCCGTTATTTCTTCGCGCGTTATCTGGCGCTTCATGGCTTGCAGCATATTGTTGGATATATGTTGTAGCGGCATGTCTAAGTAGTTGCAGATGTTGTCGCGCTCGCGCATTACATCAAGTATTTCCAGCGGGAATTTGGAAGGGTAGGCGTAGTGCAGGCGTATCCAGTGCAGGCCTTCTACGTCCGATAAATATTTAAGCAGATCGGGTAGGGCGCGTTTTTTATAAATGTCCAGGCCGTAGTAGGTAAGTTCCTGTGCGATGAGCATTATCTCCTTCACGCCCATTGACACTAAGCGCTTTGCCTCGATGATTATTTCTTCAATAGTTTTGGAAACATGGCCGCCGCGCATCAGCGGTATGGCACAAAAAGAACAGGTGCGGTTGCAGCCTTCAGAAATTTTCATGTAGGCATAGTGCTTTGGCGTGCTCAGCATCCTTTCGCCTATAAGCTCGGCTTTGTAGTCTGCGTTAAATTGCTTTAAGATCAGCGGTAACTCCATGGTGCCAAACCATGCATCCACTTCAGGTATTTCTTTCAGCAGATCATGGCGGTAGCGCTCGCTGAGGCAGCCGGTAACATATACTTTGTCCAATTTGCCATCGCGTTTCAGCGCTACTTGTTGCAGTATAGTATTTACACTTTCTTCTTTGGCCTTGTCTATAAACCCACAGGTGTTTACCACCACTATGTTATGGTCCAGCTTGCGGTTCTCATGCGTCACATCAATGCCATTGGCATTAAGCTGCCCGCTCAGCACTTCACTATCCACCATGTTCTTGGAGCAGCCCAGGGTGATGATGTTTACCTTATCTTGTTTTAATGTTCTCGTTTTCACTGTTAGTCTAAAGTCTTTAGTAGTATAGTTGTTAGTTTTTCCTCTCGCAATATATTGACCGCTTTGTGTATGAGTACGATCAATTAAGACGGTAATTTATCAATCATATGCTGTAGCTCGGGTTGGGAAATAGTCGATTGCTCTGACTTATCGAAAATATCTATCAGGAAAATTGTATTCCCAATAAAGTGGACATAGGTAATAAGTCTTGCCCCTCCACTTTTGCCTTTACCTTTTGAGGAAATAGCTATGCGAATTTTATAGCAATCCTTTCCTATTGCTGTTCCTAACACAGGATTATTATTTAGCTGCTTAATGACTTTTGAAAGGTCATCAACAAGAGATTTGTGTTTCTTAAACAAACGCTTAACCCTTTTTTCGAAATACTCAGTGGCTTTGACTTCGAAGCTCATTTATGAGATCATTGGCGTTTTTTAAATCCTTTTTACCTTCCATATAAAGCTTCACTTCATTAAAAGATTGAGCAAGCCCTTTGATAAACTTACTTTTTCTTTTATTTTTTTTCAACTCTTTGACATCTTTTATGATATTATGGGTTTTCATTAATTCCATAAATACCGGCACATTACTGTCTTTAATATCAATTACTAATTTCATAACCCGTAGGTAATATTGTTTACTGTAAAATTAAGCAAAAAAAGTATGCAATTGTACTTGTTTACACCGGGCTATATTTTCTAATTCCTATTTCTTCCTGATAAATATTCTCACAGGCACACCACTGAAATTGAAGTGGCTGCGTACTTTATTTTCTAAGAAATTTTTGTAAGGTTCTTTTACTGCTTCGGGGTGATTGGCGAAGAATGCAAACGATGGCACCGCTGTGGGTACCTGTTGCACAAACTTGATCTTCACGGAGTACCCGCGCGACATAGGTGGCGGGTAGCGCTCTATTTCCTTAAGCATGATCTCGTTTAATACAGATGTTGTTACACGCCTGTTCCGGTTGTCATACACTTCAATTGCCTTCTCCATGCCCTGGAAGATGCGCGATTTTTCCTGTGCCGAGATGAAGATAACCGGCACATCGGTAAATGGCATCAGCTTCTCTTTCATTTCTTTTTCAAAGTCGCGGGCAGTATTGGTTTCTTTTTTAACGAGGTCCCATTTGTTTACCAGTATCACTACACCCTTACCTTTACGGGTAGCCAGGCTGAAGATGTTTACATCCTGTGCAGTAACGCCATTCTGGGCATCTATGAGCAACATGCATACATCGGCCTCGTCCATTGCGCGGATTGCGCGGATTACAGAGTAAAATTCCAGGTCTTCGTGTACATTCTTCTTTTTGCGGATGCCTGCGGTGTCTATGAGTACAAACTCCTTGCCGAACAGTTTATAATGAGTATGGATAGTATCGCGGGTAGTACCTGCAATGTCTGAAACTATAGTTCGCTCCTGGTTTACCAGTGCATTGAGCAGCGTGGATTTACCTGCATTGGGCTGGCCTATAATAGCAAATTTTGGCAGTGGGTTACCGTCTTTATCGGTTTCTGTAGCTTCTTCCTCTTCTTTTATATGCGATACCAATTCGTCCAGCACTTCGCCCGTGCCGCTGCCGGATATCGAAGACAGCAGGAATGTTTTGTCGAAGCCCAAAGAATAAAATTCTGTGCCGTAGAGTGCACGCTCCGGGTTATCCACTTTGTTTACCACCAGCAGCACCGGCTTCGATGAGCGGCGCAACACATCGGCCATATCTTCGTCCTGGGCAGTAATACCAGTTAAGGTATCGCATACGAAAAGGATAAGATCGGCTTCTTCCATGGCTATATGCACCTGTTTGCGTATCTCGCGTTCAAATACATCTTCCGACCCGGCTACGAAACCCCCGGTATCTATCACGTTAAATATCTTACCGTTCCAGTCGGCAATGCCGTACTGCCGGTCGCGGGTAACCCCGCTCTGGTCATCAACAATTGCTTTACGTTGCTCCAGCAAACGATTGAATAACGTTGACTTCCCTACATTCGGCCTTCCCACAATGGCAACTGTAAAACCTGGCATGTGCTATTTTTTTTGAGGGTGCAAAGGTACTTGTAAATATGCAGCTTATCATCATTTTTAAATGTTAAATAGTCCAGGGGCAGTTACGCTTATAGTGGATAGTCGAAGGTAGATAGTGGATAGATGGGAATAGGTTGGGATGTCGCTACTCGAACGCAGGAAGTTCGGGACTCTCGGGGTATCTGATATTTAGATGCTTTTTAACATCCGCTGATAGGCGCAGGTACGGTTTTTGATGTAGGATGGTTAAAAGAAAAAACTGGAACAATGGTTGATCTCCGGGTATGATGTAGGAAGTTATAGTGTGAAATGGACAACATATTATAGATTTCCTTATTCAAAAACGATGATAAATAGTTCGTGGTGGGACTGGTTTATCATCGTTTTCTATTTTTTATTACCAGCAAGGAATTACCAATTGTGAGCCATTATTTAGCGGTCACATTAATTCTTTATTCCTACCTTTACAGCCGCTCAAAAATTTATCAATTACTTAACGTAGTGGCGGAGTCAACGTCGCGCAAATTCATTTGAATGAAAAAATACTTTTATTTACTGTGTGCATTTATCATTATCAGCAATTTGGCGAAAGCTGCCCCAGGCGATACTACATGGGTGCAGGCAAATATGACCAACTTAACCGGTTATGGTCATTACGACTCCACTGTTAACTTTCCTGCTCCAGGAACATCCTACCGGAAGATATACATGATCTTCACTTTGGGCAAGTATATGTGTCCCGGTTATAATCCGGCCATGCCAGGTACTGGCACGGGTGGCACGGGATGGTGCGGGGACTGGGATTATACAGTCCAGAATTACTTAATGACTCCGGGAGGTGACACACTGGAGTTGGGCCGTTTTATAACACCTTATGCCAATGCCGACGACCCACGCACGCCATGGGCTGCAACCCAGACTTATATATACGATGTAACGGATTATTCAGCCTTGCTAACGAACACGGGGACGATGCGCATTTTCTTTTCTGGATATTCGGGGGGCTTTACGGCTAACCTGAAGTTTGCTTTTATTGAAGGCACTCCTGAGAGAAATGTTATGGGTGTGAAAATGTTATGGACAGGCAGCTATGGTTATGGTGGTACAACAGATATTAGTACGCATTTCTCTACACTTACTGAAACAGCGCCAGCGGGTACGGAAACTACAGATCTGAAGTTTACGGTAACCGGCCATGGCGCGGATGCTATGGGGTGCTGCGAATTTGCCGCCCACAATTACCAGGTGATGCTAAACGGCAGTTCTATTGCGACCCAACTGATATGGAGGGATAATTGCGGGCTCAACGAATTGTATCCGCAATCCGGTACCTGGATATATAACCGCGGCAACTGGTGTCCGGGCGCAATGGTCTATCCTAATTTCCATTTGCTTCCCGGTATTACAGCAGGGTCGTCTTACAATATTGCTTTGCAATTCGATCCCTATACGGGCGGTGGGAGTTACACCACGGAAGCGTCGGTGATATACTACGGCGGGTTAAATAAAAACCTTGACGCATCGATCGAACAAATAATTGCACCAACCAATGATGACAATCATTACAGGGAGAACCCCCTGGCAGGAAAGCCAACTATTAGTGTCAGAAATTCTGGGCGTACACCTATTACTTCAATATTGTTTCAGTATTATGTAGATTCTACGAACCCAGCCTATTATTCTTCCTATACATGGACGGGCAATCTTGATACCATGCAGGATATTAACATTGACCTTGATGAGTCCTGGTTTCTCCGCGAGGCTTCCGGTGTGGCGGGTTTTCACAACTTTGGGGTGAAGATAATACAGGTAAATGGCACGGTGGATGACGACAGCACTAATAATGTGATGACCTCCACGTTCCTTTCGGCTCCGAAATGGCCAACGACTTTCCGGGTGTTTTTCAAAACCAATAGTGAAACAGATGCTTCTGGTAATTGCGAAACTTTCTGGCAGATAAGGGATATTTTTGATAACGTTGTCGCGCAAAGGGTTAATGCAGCAATAAACACGCTGTATATAGATACTGTAACGTTAGGCCCTGCGCCTTACAAACTGCAAATATTTGATACCGTGAATTGCGATGGCCTGCAATGGTGGGGAATGGCCTACGATACGCCGGTGCCCACGACAGGGTCCTTTACGATAAAGAAATTGAACATCGGAACATCTATCCCGATGAGCAATTATAATTATGGCGGCACTTACAACAATGATTTTGGTTGTGGCTTCACGCAATATTTTACAACGAACTTCCCTGCGGCTGTAACAAATGTTGCCGGGAATAGTTTAGGAATTGAGGCATACCCCAACCCTGCACAAAATACCGTGAACGTGGATATATCTGGCGTGCAAAATGTAAAGGGGGAGATCAAAATTATAGATATGCTGGGCAGGGTAGCCTTAACAACAAATTGCACAAGCGCTGAGCAGCAGATAAATATTGAGCCGCTCGTGAATGGCGTTTATACGATACTCTTTGTGGACCAGGCAACCGGCAACAAACTGACTGCGAGGTTAATAATAACAAAATAAAAACTAGCTCGCAAGGATGTCTGAAAGAATAGAAAAACTAAAAGCATTTTTAAAAGATTCCCCTAAAGATTGTTTCTTAAACCATGCCCTTGCGCTTGAATTTGTGAAGGACGGCGACGACGTAAATGCAAGGACATGCTTTGAAATAAACCTGTCTAACGATGCTGGCTATGTGGCCACCTATTATCACCTGGGCAAACTGCTGGAACGGGTAGGGGAAAGGGAACAAGCGATAGGTATTTATGAGAGGGGTATGGACGTGGCAAAGGCTGCGAAAGACATGCATTCTTATAGCGAGCTGCAGGGCGCGCATGAAGACCTCGTGTATTAAATTTACGTCCTGAAAATTTACTCTTATCCTTGAAAGATCTGCTTCATCAATTCAAACAAAATTGGGCAGCGCAGCAGTATGTTGGGCCTGCTGAGACTGTGTTGCTTGCCGTAAGCGGCGGCGCCGATTCTATGGTGATGGCCGATCTTTTTTTGAAAGCCAATATAAGCTTTGCCGTTGCTCATTGCAATTTCGGATTGCGGGCTGAAGCTTCTGATCTTGATGCGCAATTAGTGCGGGATTGGTGCGCGAAAAACAGCATCAGATTCCACGTTGTGAAGTTTGATACGAAACAGAAATCAGCAGAGTGGAAGAAGGGTACACAGGAGACGGCACGCGACCTGAGGTATGAATGGTTTGAACAGGTAAGAAGAGAGAATGGCTATGCCGCAATTATTACCGCGCATCACGCTAACGATAACGTAGAAACCTTGCTGATAAACCTTTTCAAGGGTACCGGCATCAGCGGCCTGCATGGTATATTGCCGGTGAATGGGAAGATAATTCGCCCGTTGTTATTTGCTACCAAAGAAATGATCGCTGCATATGCAATTGAGCAAAAAGTTGCCTTCAGAGAAGATGCATCAAACGCTACTGACGACTACCTGAGAAATGCTGTACGCCACAATATTGTTCCGGTCGTTCAGCAGTGGTTTCCTAATGCTGTTCTGAATGTGAATGAAGGCATTGCGCGTTTTGCAGAAGCTGAGGTTCTTTATAAAAAAGCAATTGAGCAGGAGCGCAAAAAACTGTTGCAAAAGAGAGGACAGGATTTTTATATCCCTATACTTAAATTACGCCATCACCAACCCTTGGCTACCATCTGTTATGAGTTGTTGCAGCCATTTGGTTTTAGCGCTGGGCAAGTACCAAATGTTCTTGGCCTGCTTGGTGCTGAGAGCGGTCATTATGTAGCCTCAAACTCGCATCGTATCATTCGCAACCGCGACTTCCTTATTGTTACTTCTTTGCCTGCTGCAACTTCCGATTTTATTGTTATTGACGCCGCTCCTTGCGTAATAGATACCGGCAAATATTTGTTCTCATTTTCCGTGCGTGAGCGACCGAAAATAATATCAACTGATGCTAATGAAGCGTTGCTCGATATGAAGGATATAACCTTCCCGCTGATGTTAAGAAAATGGCGCGCCGGCGATTATCTTTATCCACTGGGCATGAAGATGAAAATGAAAAAAGTAAGCCGCCTGCTGATAGATGAGAAAGTGGCATTGCACGATAAGGAAGACATCCGCATACTGGAGTGTAGCAAGCGTGTGGCCTGGGTTTCGGGTATTCGTATTGATGAGCGCTTTAAGATAAAGGACAGTACAGCAAAGGTATTGCTGGTAAAACGGGAAGCGAAGTAAGTTTGTAGTTTTAGAAGTTTGGATGAAGCATGCTTTCTATAAACACGCGGCCATGCGAAGGGTCAACTATGAAGGCAAAGAACAGGCCATACACTGATCCCCAAAGATGCGCATCATGGTTTACATTTCCTGCGCCCCTTTTGGCTGCGTACATTTCATAAGCAAGGTAGAGGACGCCAAAGACAATGGCCGGAATGGGGATAGGAATGGGCATGATCCTCATGCTGGACCATGGCGAATAAAAGATAGTAAAAAACAAAACCGAAGCTACGCCGCCCGATGCCCCAAGCGACCGGTAATAGCTGTTGTGGCGGTTCTTTAGAAAGGTGGGCAGCGAAGCAATGATGATGCCCGAGCCATACAACAGCAGGAACATCTCCCGGCTATTATGTAGGGCCTGGCAAATGATCTCCACGTTCTCTCCAAAGTAATAAAGCGTGATCATATTGAAGATGAGGTGTGGCCAGTCGGCATGAATAAATCCCGACGTAAGCAACCGGTAATATTCAGCCGGGTTGTCCATTTTCCTCGGCCATAAGATCAGCTTGTCTATGATCGTTGAATTGCTGAACCCCGCAATGGAAATAAGGGCAGTGATAATTATAATGATGATGGTGTAATTCATGTTTTGTGTAAGCTTTATGGCGAAAGTAACTTCATTTATTTTCTAATGGAAATCTCTAATGAACAACAACTTTATTTTCACACTTTTTGTCACCCTATTGGGGTAAGAGTGTACAATTGAGCCATTAAGCAATTGAGCCATTAATGCCATTATTTTCACACGTGGTGGTAGGGGGAATTATTTAAGATACTTAGTGCCCGGTACGTTTGTTCGGTGGCAATGAGCCTCACCAACTGGTGGGGAAACACAAGGTTGGACAAGGACCAGCATTGGTTTGCACGCCTGCGAATATTGTCTGTTACCCCAAATGCTCCGCCTATCAGCAGCACCATTGTTTTCACCCCTTGGTTCATGCACTGCTGGAATTGTTGCGACCATTGTACAGAACTCAGCAATTTGCCCCGCTCATCCAGCAGGACCAGGTAATGGTGTGGCGACAATTTTTTAAGCAACAGTTCTTCCTCCTGCAGCTTTGTTCTTTCCACATCAGTGGTTGCCATTTTTTTAGGTGTTTGCAGCAGCACAAGTTCTATGGTGTTGTAGGGCTTTATTTTCTGGAAGTAATAGCGGATACCCTCTTCTATAAAAGATTCATTTTCCTTTCCCACCGACCAGATCTCTATGTGCATGTAAAAACAGTTATTTCGCCCAAAGGTGTGTTTTTTCCGTTTATTGCAAAAAGTATTTGTAAAAATATAGCCGCTTTCGTATCTTTGCACTCCGAAAAAGGAAAACGGCCCCGTAGCTCAACTGAATAGAGCATCTGACTACGGATCAGAAGGTTTCAGGTTTGAATCCTGACGAGGTCACAGAAGAAAAATGGAAAGGCTTGACTGGTAACGGTTTCAAGCCTTTTTCATTTTGTGGTTTACACATGGTTTACACAAACGCTTTTTTTAATGATTCCCAACCACCTTTCCTTTGTTCTTCAACTGCTCCCTTCGTTCCCTACTCCAAGTAAGCGTATTCGCTTTTCCTTTCATCTCATAAACTGTAATTAGCATATGTTCTACAACGTCTATTGCTACCGATAATATGTCTGAGGTTGGAGCCTCGTACTCATGTAAGGCTTCATTGCCAAGAAAGCGTGGTTCATGGAGAAAAGCGGTCTGCTCCAAGGTGATAATTCCTTTTTCATATAGGCCATTTATCTTGCCCTCAAGTGTATTGCTCAGGAAATGCTTGCCTGTCTTGGTAACCTGACCTGATTTAATCTGTTTATCAGTGCAAATAGCCTCTATTGTGGCGCGAAGGGCAGCGGCGCAGGATAGCATTAGACCAGCGTTATAGGCCCCAATTGCCTCGTGATACACTCGGTGGACTATCGGTGGCAAATTATCGATTTCA
>JABDBX010000069.1 GCA_013288445.1 Bacteroidota bacterium | reverse complement strand
TTTTTCTTTATTTTTTGTAAATATCGTCAAAATAATGAACCAGGATTTTAAAGTGCTTGTAGCAGACAGCACTCATATTGGATTTGCGCAACAGATATGTGATGAAATGGAAGAGTCTGCCAAAGCACGGGGAACCGGCATAGCCAAGCGCTCGCCAGAGTACCTGCAATCGAAAATGACTGAGGGTAAGGCTGTTATAGCTTTTGCCCCGGATGGCAATTGGGCGGGCTTTTGTTATATAGAATGCTGGGGACATGGCGAATATGTAGCCAACTCCGGGCTAATTGTGTCTCCAAACTACCGGAAAGGCGGCCTTGCCAAGCAGATAAAGAAAAAAATATTTGAGCTTAGCCGCACAAAATTCCCCGACTCAAAGGTGTTTGGGTTAACCACAGGGCTGGCAGTAATGAAGATAAACAGTGAACTAGGCTATGAACCAGTTACTTATTCCGAACTTACCCAGGACGACGCTTTCTGGCAGGGTTGCAAAAGTTGCGTGAACTACGATATACTGATGAGCAAGGGCCGGAAGAACTGCCTGTGCACCGCCATGCTGTATGACCCCAAGGATCATTATACCCCGGAGGAGACCACGAAAGAATTTAAGAAGAAGGAGAAGTTATACGAGCGGTTTCTGCGGTTTAAGCAGTTAAGGTTTCTCAAGACTTTAAAAAGAAACAATTTGTTAACCACAATGAATGGCTTTTTCACGAGCCTCTTCTTTTAATTGCACCCACTAACACATAGATGGAAATGAAAAAAGTTGTTTTGGCCTATAGCGGCGGATTGGATACTACTTATTGCGCTGTTTATCTGTCGAAAGTGCGGGGACTTGAGGTTCATGCAGTGACTATTCAAACAGGCGGATTCAGCGAGGAAGAGCTTAAAAACATTGAGGCAAGGGCATATACCCTGGGCGTTAGTTCTTTTAAAGTGGTTGACGTGACAAAATCTTATTACGAGAACTGCATCAAATACCTGGTGTTCGGGAATGTGCTGAAAAATGCAGTTTACCCATTGAGTGTAAGTGCGGAGCGCATGGTGCAGGCTATAGCTGTAGCCGAGTATGCAAAGGAACTTAATGCCGACTTTGTAGCACACGGCAGCACAGGAGCCGGGAATGACCAGGTGCGGTTTGATATGGTGTTCCAGGGCATGATACCCGGCATAGGTAGTATCACCCCCATCCGCGACCTTCGCCTGAGCCGCGATGCAGAAATAAGCTTTCTGAAAGAGCATGGCGTGGAAATGAATTTTGAAAAGGCCCAATATAGCATTAACAAGGGATTATGGGGTACATCGGTAGGTGGTAAGGAAACGCTGAACAGCAAAGACTATTTGCCGGAGACCGCATGGCCTACACAAATATCAGAAACAGAACCAAAGCATATAGAACTGGTTTTTGAAAAAGGTGAGTTGAAAGAAGTAGCTGGAAAGCAGTTCGGCCACCCGGTAGCAGCTATTCAATACCTTCAATCCATAGCGCAACCCTTTGGAATAGGCAGAGAAATACATGTAGGCGATACGATAATAGGCATAAAAGGCAGAGTGGGTTTTGAGGCTGCTGCACCGCTCATCATTATCAAGGCCCATCACCTCTTAGAGAAGCATACACTCACCAAGTGGCAGCTTTACTGGAAAGACCAGCTAAGCACATGGTACGGCAACTGGCTGCATGAAGGTATGATGCTGGACCCTACCATGCGCAACATTGAAAAATTTCTGGAAGATACCCAGAAGACCGTAAGTGGCAAAGTATTTGTAACGCTTGCTCCGCACCGGTTTACGGTAACGGGTATAGAAAGCAATCATGACCTGATGGACACTAAATTCGGCTCCTATGGCGAGATGAACAATAGCTGGACGGGCGATGATGTAAAGGGCTTCGCAAAAATATTTGGCAACCAGGTAGGCATCTATCATTCCGTGAATAAGGAAAAACAGGAACTAGCTAATGAGCAATAACAAAACAATAAAGGCTGGAATCATAGGTGGCGCGGGCTACACCGGTGGGGAAATGTTGCGCATATTGCTGAACCATCCCGCGGTGGAGATTGGCTTTGTACACAGCCGTAGCAATGCCGGGCAACCGCTCCATAAGGTGCATAACGACCTGCTGGGAGAAACAAGCCTGCACTTCTCTTCGGAAATAAACAATGATGTGGATGTACTGTTTTTGTGCGTGGGACACGGAGAGGCAAAAACTTTTTTGCAAAACAATAAAATAAAAGACTCCATAAAGATCATTGACCTGTCGCAGGATTTCCGTTTAAAGAAAGATGCTGTAATAGACGGGATGCAATTTGTTTATGGACTGCCTGAATATAACCGGGATGATATTAAACAGGCGCAATACATAGCCAACCCGGGATGCTTTGCCACAGCCATACAGTTGGGCATACTGCCGTTGGCCAAAGCCGGACTACTAAACGAGGTGCACACAACAGGCATCACCGGCTCTACAGGAGCCGGGCAAAAGCTACAAGCCACATCCCACTTCTCATGGCGGGCCAATAACATACAGGCATATAAATCGCTGGCGCACCAGCACCTGAATGAGATAATGCAAACAATAGGCAGCCTGCAACCGGAACACCAGCCGCTCAACTTTGTGCCGTGGCGAGGAGACTTTACCAGGGGCATATATGTCACATCTTACACCTCGTGTATGCTGGACATAAAGGCGGCCTATGAATTGTACCATGCCTATTATTCTACCCATCCGTTCACGCATGTAAGCGAAGAAATGATAGATCTGAAACAGGTAGTAAATACCAATAAATGCATGATACACTTAGAGAAGGTTGGAGACAAACTGGTTGTCCATTCTGCGATAGATAATCTGCTGAAAGGAGCATCGGGACAGGCTGTGCAGAATATGAATTTATTATTTGGCCTGGCCGAGGATGCTGGGCTGAGATTTAAAGCAACTTCATTTTAAAAAATAATTACCATGCAGTTATTTGATGTTTACCCTATAAATAACATTACAATAGTAAAGGGCGACGGCTCATACATATGGGACGATGCTGGTAATAAATACCTTGACTTTTATGGCGGTCATGCGGTGATCTCTATCGGTCATACAAACCCATATTATGTAAAGCGGCTTACATCGCAACTAAACAAGATCGGGTTTTATTCCAACTCTATAAAAATACCATTGCAGCAGGAACTTGCTGAGAAGCTGGGCAAAGTATCTGGCAAAGACGACTACCAGTTGTTCCTATGCAACTCAGGGGCCGAAGCCAATGAGAATGCAATGAAGCTGGCCTCTTTTCATACAGGCAGAAAAAAGATCGTAGCCTTTTCAAAAGCATTTCATGGCCGTACATCTCTTGCTGTAGCTGCTACAGATACACCATCTATAGTGGCCCCTGTAAACCAGACCGATAATGTTGTTTTTCTCCCCTTCAATGATGTTGCTGCATTGCACGCCTACTTCTCAGAACATGGCAGTGAAGTTGCTGCAGTAATTGTAGAAGGCATACAAGGCGTAGGCGGAATAAATGTGGCAAGTGAAGATTTCCTTAAAGCCATACGCAGCCTGTGCGATAAGCATGGGTCTGTGTATATAGCGGATAGCGTGCAGTGCGGGTATGGCAGAACAGGCAAGTTCTTTTCGCATGACTATGCAGGTGTGAATGCCGATATATACACCATGGCCAAGGGCATGGGCAACGGCTTCCCGGTAGGCGGAATAATCATTGCCCCGGCATTACACGCAAAGCATGGAATGTTGGGCACCACATTCGGCGGCAACCACCTGGCCTGCGCAGCGGCGCTTGCGGTGCTGGAAGTAATAGAGGGCGATAACTTACTGGAAAACGCAGAGAACGTGGGCAACTACATCATCAATGAGCTGAAGCAAATAAGCGAATTGCAAAATGTGCGCGGCCGCGGATTGATGATAGGCTTTGATGTACCGGAACAACACAAGGAATTAAAGAAAAACCTGCTATCGAAGCACAGGATATTCACCGGAGAGGCAAAGCCAAACGTGATACGGCTGCTCCCTGCTTTGAACATACAGAAGCAGGATGTGGATGTACTTTTAAATGCGATACGCGCTGAACTAACAAGCAATAATTAATTGGGCACACTACTATATGCGATGAAAAATTTTATTTCAGTACATGATGTTGATAACATTGATGCACTTGTACAAAAAGCAATATCCTACAAGGCTGACCCGCTTAAAGACAGGCTGCTGGGCGCTGATAAGCGCATAGGGCTTTTGTTCTTAAACCCAAGTATGCGCACCCGCCTTAGCACGCAAATAGCTGCGCGCAACCTGGGCATGGAAGCTATCGTATTCAACATGGATAAGGACGGCTGGAAACTGGAGTTTGAAGAGGGCGTGGTGATGGACGGCACATCAGTAGAGCACATAAAGGATGCCGCGCCGATAATGGGCGCTTACTTCGATATACTGTGCATCCGTACTTTTCCTACACTGAAAAATAAAGAAGAAGATTATAACGAAGTGTTGGTAAATCAACTGATAAAATATTCGGGCATACCCATAGTGAGCCTCGAAAGCGCCACGCTGCACCCGCTGCAAAGTTTCACAGATATTATCACCATAAAAGAAGTATTTAAAGAACCGCGCAAACCACGCATAGCGCTCACCTGGGCACCCCATATAAAGCCTATACCACAGTGTGTAGCCAATTCGTTTGCACAATGGGTAAATGCCTGGGGTGAAGCTGATTTTGTGATCACGCACCCGGAAGGCTATGAGCTGGATACGCAGTTTACAAACGGCGCTACCATAGAGCATGACCAGCGAAAGGCCCTCCAGGAAGCTGACTTTGTGTATGTAAAGAACTGGAGCGCATTCGGGGACTACGGCAAGGTGCTGACTCACGACGCCCAATGGATGCTGACAGAGGAACACCTGCGCGCCACGAACAACGCAAAGGTGATGCATTGCCTGCCAGTAAGGAGGAACGTGGAACTTAGCGATGAGGTGCTGGATGGTGCAAGCAGCCTGGTAAACCTGCAAGGTGCAAACCGCGTATGGGCGGCACAGGCCGTGCTATCTGAAATATTAAACGGATCAAACTGAACTTCGTGGAACTGAAAGTAATAAAAATAGGCGGCAACATTGTTGATGATAAGGATGCACTGTCGTCATTTCTCGGGGCGTTCGCGAAGGTGGAAGGATATAAAATATTGGTGCATGGCGGCGGCAAGGTGGCCACTGAAATTGGCAAAAAACTGGGCATAGAACCCAACTATGTAAATGGCAGGCGCATAACTGATGCGCCCACGCTTGACCTCGTGACAATGGTATATGCCGGGCTGATAAACAAGAACATCGTGGCTGAACTGCAATCAATAGCCTGCAACGCTATAGGGCTAACAGGAGCAGATGGATCTGTAATGCCTGCCGTGAAGCGGCCGGTAAAAGATATAGACTACGGATTTGTAGGCGATGTGACGAGCGATAAAATTAACAGCCGGTTGGTGAAAGCATTATTGGAGCAGGGCCTTACACCAGTTTTCACGCCGCTGACCCACGATGGTAAAGGCAGCCTGCTGAATACTAACGCCGACACGATAGCACAGGAAATTGCAAAAGCAATGGCGCCATATATGCCTGTGGAACTCATTTATTGTTTTGAAAAGAATGGGGTGTTGCTTGATGCGGAAGACGACACATCGGTTATAAATAGCATTACCGCAGCGGACTTTAACGAACTAAAAGAAGCCGGCGCAATAACCGGAGGTATGATACCCAAGCTGGAAAATGCATTTGCTGCAATTGACGCCGGAGTGGCAACGGTTATTATAGGCCACGCAAGCGAGCTTGCAACAATTATTTCAGGTGATTCAGGAACAAGTATAAGATGAACGAACAACAGATAGACAGATTAACCAATGATGCAACCGCGCTGCTTAAAGAGCTTATCAGCCTGCCCTCCTTCAGCAAGAACGAAGCACTAACTGCGTTTGCTATTGAAGCATTCCTTCACAGCAGGAATGTAACAGCCACAAGGCATGTAAACAATGTATGGGCGGTGAACAAACACTTTGATAAAAGTAAGCCCTCCATACTACTCAATTCCCACCATGATACGGTAAAGCCAAACAAGGATTACACGAACGACCCGTTCAACCCATTTGAAAAAGAAGGTAAACTGTTTGGACTTGGCAGTAACGATGCCGGGGGTTGCCTTGCTTCCCTAATGGCTGTGTTCCTGTATTTCTATGACCGGGAAGACCTGAAATACAACCTCATATTTGCGGCTACTGCGGAGGAAGAAGTTTCCGGTAAGAATGGGATCGAAGCATTGCTACCAATGCTGAAGAATGTGGCCTTTGCCCTTGTTGGTGAACCCACGCTTATGGATATGGCAGTAGCCGAGAAAGGCCTGATGGTGCTGGATTGCACCGCACATGGCCGGTCGGGGCACGCAGCAAGAGATGAGGGCGAGAATACCATCTATAAGGCTATGCAGGATATTGATTGGTTCAGGAACTTTGAGTTTGACCGCGTTTCCAGCTTCCTCGGGCCGGTAAAAATGAGCGTGACCATTATCAATGCAGGCACACACCACAACGTGGTTCCGGCTACTTGCACCTTTACCGTTGATGTGCGTATAAACGAGTGCTATACGCACGAGGAAATACTGGAAATAATACGCGCCAATGTGACCTGTGGTGTGAAAGCAAGAAGCACGCGCCTCCGCTCTACTTTTATTCCCGGCGACCATGAGATAGTGAAAGCCGGCCTGGAGCTCGGATTGAAAGCTTATGGATCTTCCACTTTATCTGACAAGGCACTCATGCCTTTTCCTGCACTAAAGATAGGCCCCGGCGACTCGGCACGCAGCCACATGGCCGATGAGTATATTTTCCTTGATGAGATAAAACAAGGCATTCACACATACGTTCAACTATTAAATGGCGTTTTATGAAACTCTGGCAAAAGGACAGCACAGTAATATCAGACAAGATACAGCAGTTCACTGTTGGGCGCGACAGGGAATTTGACCTGTTGCTGGCTAAGTATGATGTGCAAGGCTCATTGGCGCACACTGCCATGCTGGAGCAGGTTGGTCTTTTGCCAGGCAATGAATATGTGCTGATAAAAAAGGAACTGGAAGCGATACTTGATGAGATAGCAGCAGGAAGCTTTTCATTGCAGGAAGACGTGGAAGATATTCATTCGCAGATAGAGCTGATGCTCACGGAAAGGCTGGGCGATGCAGGCAAGAAGATACACAGTGGCCGCAGCCGCAACGACCAGGTAGCTGTGGACCTGAAGTTGTACCTGCGTGCCGAAGTTCTGGAAATTAAAGATGCCGCGCTAACCCTCTTTGATCTGCTGCTGCAATTGAGCAATGAGCATAAAGACAAATTGTTGCCCGGCTATACCCATCTGCAACTGGCTATGCCATCTTCATTTGGCCTTTGGTTTGGCGCTTATGCCGAAAGCCTTACGGACGATATGCAACTGCTCCTTACCTCATATAATATGGCCAACAAAAACCCATTGGGTAGCGGAGCAGGCTATGGCTCATCTTTTCCACTGGACAGGACGCTAACAACTCAGTTATTGAATTTTGGCTCATTGCACTACAACAGCATTTATGCGCAAATGAGCCGTGGAAAAACGGAGCGCTTTGTGGCTATTGCTTTGAGCAGCATAGCAGCTACATTATCCCGCCTTAGTATGGATGTGTGCTTGTACATGAACCAGAATTTTGGCTTCATTACTTTCCCCGATGCCCTGACCACCGGTAGCAGCATAATGCCGCACAAAAAGAACCCCGACGTCTTTGAACTGATAAGGGGGAAATGTAACCGCATACAATCAATACCGAATGAGCTAGCCCTGTTGATGGCAAACCTGCCGTCCGGCTACCACCGCGAGATGCAGCTGACTAAAGAGATACTTTTCCCTGCGATAGAGGACATGAAAGCCTGCCTGGAAATGGCGGTGTTGATGCTGGCGCAGATCACCATCAAAGATGACATACTTGCGGATGACCGGTACAAATATCTGTTTACTGTAGAACAGGTGAATGAACTGGTAAACCAGGGCATTCCCTTCCGCGATGCCTATAAACAAGTGGGCATGGATGTGGAGAATGGCACGTTTGCTTTTACGGGGAGTTTGCATCATACCCACGAGGGCAGTATTGGCAATCTGTGCAACGATGAAATAAAGGAGGTTATGGATAAAGTCACAAATGGTTTTTCTTTGCCGTAACATCAAAATCACCCGCCTGCATTTTTCCACGCGAGTTCGATGGGCGATGCCCATCGCTATTAGATTACACCCTTCCAGGGCTGCCCGTATTTAGGTGCCACACCTTTTCCGGCGTGGGGCATCTGCAAACAATATCCTTATCATAAATGCACAAAACTATGCTGCGCAAAGTATAATCAGCAGGCACTAAATATTACCAAAGAAATTCTTTTTGCAAGTCCTTTCATACTGCTACTTTCGCACGGAAGAAATGAAAGAGATGATAGAATTTGTACCCAGTGTTTCAGCCAAACTCAATTTAAGGCAACAAGATGTTTCGGCTGTATTGAAACTACTTGCCGATGGCGCCACAATACCATTTATAGCACGATACAGGAAGGATAGTACCGGAGCCCTTGATGAGGTGCAAATACAAAACATACAGGATGAAGCCAACCTGCAAAAAGAATTTTCAGAGCGCAAGGCTTTCATAGAAAAGACTATTGCCGAGCAGGGGAAAATGACGGAAGCGCTGCAAAAGAAGATCAATGCAGCTACCACCATAGCAGACCTGGAAGATATATACCTACCCTACAAGCCGAAACGAAAAACAAAAGCACAAACGGCAAAGGAAAACGGGCTGGAGCCACTGGCTACCTGGCTATTAGCACAAAAGAATATCGACCCGCTTACTGAGGCCGCCGAATTTCTTAATGAACAAGTGAAATCGCCGGAGGAAGCGCTACAGGGCGCCAGGGACATTATTTCTGAGTTGGTAAACGAACATGCTGAAGTAAGGGCGCGGATGCGCCGGTTATTTGAGCAGAGCGCCACTATACAGAGTAAGGTACTGGAAGGAAAAGAAACAGAGGGTATCAAGTACAAAGATTACTTCGATTTCACAGAACCCATTTCAAAAATACCATCGCATAGATTACTGGCCATATTGCGTGGCTTTATGGAAGGCATTTTGCGGGTAGCAATATCACCGGCAGAAGAAGATGCACTGGCGAAAACGGAACCCTTATTCATTACTGCAAACAACGATTGCAGTGCTCAGGTGAAGAAGGCGATAAGGGATGCCTACAGGCGGCTACTACAGCCAAGCCTGGAGAGCGAATTCAGAGCAGCATTGAAAGTAAAAAGTGACGAAGAGGCCATAAATGTATTTGCAGAGAACCTGCGCCAACTCCTGCTCAGCTCTCCCTTGGGGAGCAAGCGGATAATGGCTATTGACCCAGGATACAGGACCGGTTGCAAAGTAGTGTGCTTAGACGAAAAGGGTGCGCTAAAAACAACAGACCTTATCTATGTGCATGAGAAGAACCGGATGGCTGATGCCGAACATAAAGTGCGCTCACTGGTGCACGAGTACGGCATACAGGCATTTGCGGTAGGTGATGGAACTGCCGGACGGGAAACGGAGCAATTTATCAAAAAGCTGAACTTAGGCTTACCCGTGTTTTTGGTTAATGAAGACGGCGCTTCTATTTACTCGGCCTCAGAAGTAGCACGGGAAGAGTTTCCAGATTACGATCTTACCATACGCGGCGCGGTGAGCATAGGCAGGCGGCTTATGGACCCGCTGGCAGAACTTGTAAAGCTGGACCCCAAAAGCATTGGCGTTGGCCAGTACCAGCACGATGTGAACCAGGTGCGGCTAAAGGACCGGCTCGACCAAACTGTTGTGAGTTGCGTGAATACCGTAGGCGTAAATCTGAATACGGCAAGCAAGCATTTGCTGAGCTATGTGAGCGGCATAGGGCCATCGCTGGCCGAGAATATTATTAAGTACCGGGAAGAGGCCGGTAGCTTTACCAGCCGCAGACAGCTACTTAAAGTGCCGCGCCTGGGCGCGAAAGTGTTTGAGCAGTGCGCAGGCTTTCTGCGCATAAAAGAAGGGGAAGACCCGCTTGATGCAAGCGCGGTGCATCCTGAAGCATACGACGTAGTAGCAAAGATGGCCGCCGACCTAAACGCCGACCTGAAAAGCCTGATAGGCAATGAGGACCTTGCAAAGAAACTATCGCCCGAAAAGTATATTACACCGCAATTAGGGCTACATACGCTGCGTGATATTATTAACGAATTGGGGAAGCCCGGCCTCGACCCCAGGAGCGAAGTGCAGCATTTTGAGTTTGCAAATATTTACGGCATAGAAGATGTGGCAGTAGGTATGGTAGTGCCAGGTGTTGTTACCAACATTACCCGGTTTGGCGCTTTCGTGGATATAGGCGTGAAGCAGGATGGCCTCGTTCACGTTTCAGAAATATCGCACACCTACATTTCTGATCCGGCGCAGGCCTTGAAGCTGAACCAGAAAGTGACCGTGAAGGTTACCGAAGTGGACTTAGCCCGCAAACGAATAGTCTTATCAATAAAACAAACGCTTGAACCGCCTGCAAGAAAAGAGATTTCAAGGCCACGAAAGGACGTAATTAAGCCGGAAATAAAAGAAACAAAAAGTATCGGTGAAGCGCTAAGTTTGTTAAAGAACAAATTCGGGAAGTAGCTGGTTTCTGTTGTCGTCAATTATCATTAGTGACGTTGACGAAATAAATACCACTATATGGCGAAGTTATTTTTCGTTTATGCAAGGCACAAAATCCGCGAATAGTGAGCTATTTAAGGACTTTTGGGACGAAGCAGAAATGAAAAAGAACAAGTCAAATGGTGGTATTTATTTTGTCATCGTCACTTATACTGGTCGCAGCATAGTTTGCGCATTGCTTGTGCATTCTGAATAAATACCTCCCAAAAAGGTGGTGGCGCGCATACAGATTTGACAACTTTTGAAAAGTTGTCAAATCTAAACACTCCAGTCACAAATACATGTACATACCTGATTTATCCTGATTTTTTCTTGATTCAGTGATACGCAATCCCGAACCGTATAATATGAGTTGGCACAGGCTACTGCCGTGCGTAACTTTACGTATGACTTATAAGTCTGCAAGGCGAAGTAAGCCACCTATTTACCAGTCTTTAAATAGTAAGGTTATGATTGGCCGCATGTTTGGCAACGATAATAATGTAAGAAACGCCGTGATAAGATCGCTCCGGCATTATTACCTCTTTGAATACCCGTTAACTGCCGAAGAAATATATGGTATCCTGCCGTTTAATTGTTCTTTCTCTACTTTTTTGGTTGCGCTGGAAGACCTTGACGACGAAGCAAAAATATTCAAGTACGAGGGATACTATAGCCTTGACCCGGATGTAAGGAAGCTGGTAGTGCGCAGGAAGGTAACTTACAATTAGCTAATAATATCGGGTTGTATTTTTTTGGTCGTGCGACAAATTGCATTGTATCGAATTGCCCCGGCCTTTAGGTCGGGGATTAAAGGAAAATACACCCGACTTTAGCCGAAACTGCACAACAGGAGTAACATTGAACGAGTAAATTCGGCTAAAGCCTGGGTTGCCCCATTCCTTCCCCGGCCTAAAGGCCGGGGCAACTAAAGTCTAAATTCATCAGATGCAATTTGCTATGCCCTTATTTTACTTTTAGATAGCCGAATATCCCGTAAGTTTCCTGCTGCGGACCTGCCGTAAAATAGAGGGTATTTGTATCCAGCCCACCGGCCGTAGTCTGCGGAAAAGTTATTGCCCACAGTCCGTCAATGAATACCGGGATCCCGTTATTGTCCAACTGGCCCTTGTAGTTGCCGCCAGTGTCGAATACATTAATGCGGCCGTCGCCGAAATTGGCAATTAGTATAATGCCAGCCCCCTGCCCAAACCCTGCCGGGGCCTTTGCTATTCCCCACGGAGAGTTCAGGGAACCCTGCGAAGCAAACCGCTTCACCAATGTTCCGCCGGGGGTATAAATGTCCACATAACCGTAGCCGGTTCCATCCTGGTCATCCATATTTTCAGGGCCTTTTTGTTTTGCATAGGTCACATACAGCGCTCCGCCTATGTTTTGAATATTAAATGGCGCAAACCCTACGGGTATATTTGGGTCGGCAAGTGTTTTGCCGGGCACATAATTAAAAGATTTGTCGAACACGTCCACTTTTGCATTGTGAAAGTCCACCGCATAAATAAAGTTACCGGTCCCGTCATTGGCTATCGCCACCCCCTTATATACTGTGTTCGAAGCGGACCTGTCGGCTACGAGTATTGTCGTATCTCCCTTGTTCCAGGCAGTGATAATACCATCCTCGGTAACATAAATAAATTTGGCCGCTTTGCCGTTTACAGGCACAATAAAATCGGTCGTATTGTTATACACCACCCCGCTCGGTGAGGCCCCGTTATCAGCCCCTCCGAATGGTATGCCTACTTCCGCCAAAAGCTGGTTGCCGCTGCCGTCATATACGCCTGTGGTGCCGCTGTGGTTGTTGGAAATCCAGAATGACCCGGTTGAACCAATTGCAATGCCCCATGGATTATCCAGGTTTGTATCTATACGGGCTGCGCCAAACCCCGCTGTATCTGCAACCAAGTTCACTTGGTTATAATCATGTCCACCTGTGGACAAAGAAGGTAAATGATCGTGTTTGCAACTGCCTGTAATAACGAGCGCTGAAACCAGGATCACTATCGCAAACCACCATACCTCATAAATGGAATACCTTTTGTTGCTTGCCATATCCCGGTTTTCTGGCACAAAGGTATGTATATGTAGCGTGGATAAGAACGAGTGCAATTGGATCAGTACAAATCTTGATTCAAAGGCATGGTTTTCAGCGAATTTCATTATTTTAATAAAATCATTTACACTATATTTGATTCATGCAGCTAAACATAAAAACGAATAGTAGTCGTCTGTCTGTAAAATGCCTGGTATATATCTTTCTGCCTGCGTTGCTTTCCCTAACGATGGCCACTAGTGTGTATGGCCGGCATTTCAAAGACACGGTCCATTTTAAATTAGCGGTCGCCGAAAAAAAAGCGCTTGTATTGTCAGACAGTGTTTTGAATGAGATAGGGATAGACAGCCTGCTGAATAAAATAGAGAACGTACACCTCACACTCGACCGCATCAACAATACATTGAGCATAGGATATGATATGCACGACCTCGTGCAAAATTACCCGCTCGTTGATTCCAACGTGGACAACATCAACGACAACCTTAAACTATACAGCAGCGTGCTGGATGTGAAAAACCTGCAAATGTTCAATGTGCTGCTCACCGACCTTCAGGGCCAGGTTACAGACTGGCGGAATATGTTGCTGGGCTATAACAAGGAACTCTCTGACATGGGCGATGAAATGGCCGCTTTTAAAAAGGATACAGTTTTAAAGTCGCTCCTCGCCGATTCTGCTTTCAGGTCGCTTTACCTTGTAGAGATCACCGATCTTAAATCGAAATGGAAGGAGGCCAAGAGGTCTATCAGCGTTAACCAATTGCAAATAAAGCAGTGGATCGCCACTATTACCAATGAATATTTTGAGGTAATAGACCTGCAAAACCAAATGAAGGACATGATGCGCAAGGTGAGCATCCGCTCCCTTGGTAAGGAATATGATTACCTGTGGGATATAAATGGCAAAGCAACCGGCGAGAGCGCGGCAGCCGACCAGTTATCCCAAAGATCGTTTCACGGCCAGAGAAAAATACTTGGATACTATTTCATACGCAACTGGGACGACCAGTTCCGGCTATTCCTGTTTGGGCTTGCATTTGGCCTCTGGGTGTTTATCAATTTTATCAGGCTGAAAAACAAGAAAAACACAGCGCACCCTGCTATTCACTTCACCTATATTAAGAAGGTCTCCCTACTTTCTTCTGTCGTTGTTATTTTCAATATTGCCCCATTCTTCGACCTGCACCCTCCCACGGCCTATGTGGAGATAATGGAGTTCTTGCTCGTCATTGCCATTACTTTTCTTTTGCACCGCAACTGGACAAATGCCCTTTTCAGGTATTGGTTAGTGATAGCCGGCTTCTATATTGCCTTTTCCCTTACAGGCATTTTGCTCACACCCACATACGGTTTCCGGGTGCTATTGTTGGGGTTAAATATAGCTTCGGTAGTACTGGGAATAGCCTGGATAAAAAAGCTTAACAAGCATACCCTGCTCTATTCTCTAATGATCAAGGTGGTTTCTGTCATTTATATCGTACTGAACCTTACGGCCATATTTTGCAACCTGTTTGGCCGCCTCAGCCTTGCAAAAATATTCAGCGTAACTGCCATTTACGGGCTTACGCAGATCATTGGCCTCTCCGTATTTATCCAGATAGTGCTGGAGGCTTTCAACCTGCAAACCACGCTCAGCCAGATGCGGGGCGGATTGATGGCAAGACTGAATTTCCACAAGATCCAGCAAATGATAAACAGGATACTGGTTATCATTTCCATTTGTGTGTGGGCAATAGTATTTACCATCAGCCTGAATATTTATAATGGGGTTTTCGATTTCGTACTCTCCTTCCTCGAAAAACCGAGGAAGATAGGTAATACAACATTCGAGATCGGCAGTATCCTGCTTTTCCTCGGCATCATTTATGTTTCAAATATTCTACAGCAAGGCATAGGATCATTGTACGGTAAGTCGGAAGGTGCATGGGACCCCGAAGTGAAGAAGAACGGCAGCCGCCTGGCTATGACCCGGCTTGTGCTCATCATATGCGGCTTCCTGGTTGCCGTTGCCGCATCGGGGCTACCTATGGATAAGATCACCATTGTGCTTGGTGCGTTAGGCGTAGGTATTGGCCTGGGGTTACAGGGCATCGTAAACAACCTGGTATCTGGCGTGATATTGATTTTTGAGCAACCCTTTACCATCGGTGACTACATCCAGCTTGGAGATAAAAAAGGACGGGTATTGGACATTGGCATTCGCTCCAGTAAGTTGGTGCTGGAAGAGGGCGCAGAACTGATCATGCCCAACGCAGATCTTCTATCGGGCATGGTAGTAAATTGGACCACCCGCAATGACAACGTACGCATAGACCTGTTGTTCTCTATTGTGCCCGATCATTCTTTCGAGGAAATACAACAAATGATCATCGAAGACCTGGCAGCAAACGAGCATGTGGTAAAGTCCATTCCACCAGAGATATTACTCACCAGCCAGAGCGATAAAGCAATGAACCTTGATGTGCTGATATGGATAGACGATGTGCATAAGCAGCAATCAATAAAAAGCCAGGTACTGCAATACCTATACACCTGCCTCGCAAAACGAGGAGTGAAAGTTGCGTGATAATTGCTCAATGGCCCAACATTTTGCGCGGTGATGGTTCGATGGGCGATGCCTATCCATCGTGCCATTTCAGGCAATCATTAAGTTAGGGAAGTCCGGCGGACTTCAATATGAATAGCCGCCGGTGAAACCGGCGGGAAGTGTTGACAAGCGCCAACCCAGCATGGGTTGAACGTGGCATTGAAAACGTTATAGTTGCTTAACCTAATGACATTGACTTTCAGGCTACCCGTGTAATGAAGTTTTGCGTGTAGGTGTCCCACACCAGAAAAAGGTGTGGGACACCTTACGCAAGGCTTTGAGTACAAGATTGTTGGTGGTATTTCGTTACGCTTGTGGTGCGGCCTTGTCCTTTTCATCGAGCCTGTTAAGTATCTTAATGATCAGGTCGTTCTGATTCTCTAAATGGAGGAGTATAGTCTCTACTTCGCGCTCAGCTTTTACGTTCACTTCAAAATCAGACTCTGCCCTTAGTTCAGAATGCCTGCCTTGCAGGTTCTGTCCTATCATTATCAGGGGCATCAGGAATATCTGTATCATATTTGAGATGAACAGCCAGAGTACAAATGCCGGGTAGGGATCAAACTGGAGCGATTTTGGAGCCAACATATTCCAGCCAAGCCACACAGCCGTCCATATAAGGATGATAAAGAAAAAGCCCATGGTACCCACCTTGTCCGTTATCCAGACAGCTACGCGCTCCACCTTGGAAAAACTATCTTTATGTGCCTTATTGGGGTTCA
>JABDBX010000068.1 GCA_013288445.1 Bacteroidota bacterium | reverse complement strand
TATTAGAGACTTCGCTGGCTTTATTCAGGTCTGTGTACCAGGTAAGGCCGTTCTTTTGTTCCTGGGCATAAACAAACTGGCACAAAAAAGTGCACAAAATAAACACTGATCTAAAAAGTATTTTACTGGAGTGTGTCATAGTTGTAAGATGCTTGTATGTAAATGTATGCCAAACTTTAAGTTCAACAAACTCCCGCATCCTAAAATCCACCAAATCCTAAGAATCTTAGTCAAAATCCCGAATCCTAAAATCCACCAAATCCAAAAAAATCTTAGTTAAACTCCTGCATCCTAAAATCTCCCCAATCCTAAGAATCTTAGTCAATCTTAGTTAGAACTTCACTATCAGATAAAACACCACCGGTAGGTTAAATGTCCCGTTTGAAATAGTCGGTTTAGACGTGGTTTCTGTGGTAGTTATTATGGAGCCATAAGGCGGGTTAGGGTCAAATTGGCGTTGCGTGATGTCTATGGTATTTTTTTTGGACGCCTGTGAGGTAGTAAAAGCTGGCTTCGGTCCCTATCAGGATTCTTTCGGTGACATTATAGCGCAGCCAGCCCACAGGTCCGCCACCATAGCTGGAGATCACCGTTTTTGTGGTAGTGGTGGTGGTGTCACCCGAACTTACGGTGTTGCTCGTGTTGTCGTTGTTAGTGTTCAACAACAAGTCTATGCCCGCACCCGCAGTAAACTTGTCAGACAGCTTAAATGCCTTCTCCACACCCAGCCTGAACTGCAGGTCGTTCAGCTTGGTTGTAGTAGATGTAATCCCGTCATTATTGGATGTAGAAGTATAGTTATAACCAATGCCTGCACGAATGCCCCAACCTGTTTTCTTCGAATTAATATTATAGGTAAGCAAGTAAGGGTTCACGTTTGTGGGCGCAGTGCTGTTGTTGAAGTTGAACACCTGCCGTATGAGACCGTTTATCTGTACCCCAATAAACTGGTCATAGCCGGCGCCCTTATTTGTTTGCGAGGCATCAGGCGTTTGGGCAAAAGAAGAAGTAAGACATCCCATAAACAGGATGACGCTAAGTGTGATTTTTTTCATCAGTTTAGTTTGCTTTAAACGGGTTAGAGAATTTAGTGTCTGTCACCATGGTATAGTCAGTAAGCGTATTCAGAAAGGCTACAATTGACGCCTTTTCCTGGTCGGTAATGTTCATTTGCCTTGCATTACCGGTTGCATCCTTCAACAGCGGGTCCAGATTAGGACTATTGTTTAATCACCGAGGGTTTTGTACCGGCCATCGTGCATATAAGGAGCGGTCAGCGCTACATTTCGCAAGTTCGGTATCCGGAAGGAGCCATTGTCTGCTGCAATGCCTGTCACTTCGCCGCGTCCGAGGTCGGAATAAGAGTTATCGAGGCCAATATCCTTAAAGCTGCCATTGCCATAATAGCCGCCGCCACCATTGTGGCAGGTACCGCAATTGTACTTCGTGTTAAACAGGTTCATCCCTTCGATCTCCTGTGCAGTAAGCACAGATTTGTTCCCGGCATTGTATTGGTCAAAACGGCTATTACCAGTGGTTATAGCCTGCATAAATACACCTAAAGCGCCAGAGATACGGTCAGATGTAATCTGATTATCGCCATAAGCATCATGAAATAGTTGTGTATAGTAGGGTAACGCAGCCAGCTTCGTGCATAAAGCGTCAAAGTCGCTGATACCCATTTCCACGTGATTGCTTATTGGCCGTAACGACAGATTTGCCAACCTATCCTCGCGCCCGTCCCAGAATAAACTGCCGGCCAGGGAAAGATCGCTTATGGGCAGTGAATTTCTTTTTGTGGGCAACCCCTGGTAGCCTGTGCTGAATGCGGAATTATCGCCAAAACCCAGTGCCTGTTTATGGCAACTGCCACACGAGATTGCGTTATTAACCGACAAATGCGAGTCGTAAAAAAGTACGCGCCCAAGCGTAGCTGTTTTGTTCATGGAAGAATCGAAGGTGCTTGGGTAGTAGTTTGCCGGCGTTGGTGGCAACACAAGAGATACAGTTTTCAGGTCCTGCACGCTGGTGCTTTTTTTGCACGAATAAACTACCACCACCAATAAAACAATAGTGAGTATTGCGATAATTTTTCTCATAAAAATGTATTTTAAAGAAATAAACGAAAAGCGTGCAGCAACATTTTATCAAGTAAAAATACTAACTATCTTGAAATTAAACCAAATTTATCTTTATAATTTTGGTACGTATAGCATATATTTTTCCTCAAACGCGGGTTCCGGAAAAATATTGTTTACCGCCCATACCTGCACAATTTTTTTCAACCCGGAGTCCTCTATTTCCTTTTCCAGGTCTCCCCCCTTCAGGCATATGAGCCCATTTGGGAAATCATCGCTTTTCTGGCCGCTTCTTATAAGTGGGTTTATCCATGTCCACAGATCGCCAAGTGGCGCTACGGCCCGGGATACGGCGTAGTCGAAACTGCGGCCTTTAAGCTCTTCCACCCTGCCATGCACTGCGGTAACATTTTTAAGCCCTATAGCGTCTGCCACTTCCTGTACCACCTTTATTTTCTTACCTATACTATCGGCCAATAGAAACTTCACCTTAGGGAAAAAGATCGCCAATGGAATGCCGGGAAAGCCGCCACCAGTGCCTATGTCCACCACCTCGGCACCATCGTCAAAGGAGCACAGCGCGGCTATAGCTAACGAATGCAACACATGCTTTTCATACAAGGCGTCAATATCCTTGCGCGATATTACATTGATCTTCTGGTTCCATTCTTTATACAGGCCCTCTAATTGCAGCAGCTGAACGATCTGCTCCTTATCGAAGTCTGCAAAGTATTTTAAGATTATTTCCAATGCTGTTTGTTTTTCCAGGTTATATATGGCAGGAACGCAAAGTTATACACCATCCACCCTATATCGAATAGGGGGAACAAATAAATTATGCGCCTCGACTGCAATTTAACCCCAGTCACCACCCACAACGCCCAGTACACGATGCACCTCGCACCCATGGCCAATAATACTGCTTTCTGGAACGGCGTAAACATAAGCACGATAAATAGCACCCACATCGCAGCATGAGAAGTCCCATAAGCACCCAGCAATAATTTTATGCCTCCCTTGTAGTACTTGCCCGTGGACATATGGCGTTGCTTCTGCACCGCCCATTCGCGCCATGTAGCCTTAGCATCAGACCACGTAAAGGCTGCTGTATCGCATACTACAGCCGTATTGTGCGGTGTAGCCGCTACGCGCACAAGAAGGTCGTCATCGCCCGATGGCAGCACGCCCCAAATAACAGACCGCTGCGCCTTTTCCAACGCATCTTTTGTACAAGCCATGTTACGTCCCACAGCCATGTATGGCTTGCCTGCAAGGATATAGGTACTATACTGCAAGAAAGTGTGCAAGGTCTCCCAACGGATAAAGGCATTGAGCAGGCCTGCCGCTTCATTGTACCCCCCGTAGCCTGCCACTAGCTCCTTCCCATCGCCCAGGGGTACCACCATTTGTGCCAGCCAGGTATCTCTTGCAGGCGCACAGTCGGCATCTGTAAGCAGGAGCCAGTGGTGAGTGACGTTGGCTACACCTATGCTTAGCGCGTATTTTTTGCCCGGCAGGCTGCGCGGCGCATCATGGGGAATTGTGGCTATTTTCAGGCAGCTAAATTGCGCTTGTAGTTCACTCAGGATTTCCGCAGTATTGTCGGTTGACGCATCGTTTACCACGATCACTTCGTAGTTACGGCCACCTGCGCTATCCTGGTATCTTTGGGCAAGTATGGCCGGGAGATTTTTCTTGAGATTTGCAGCTTCGTTTTTAGCACAAATAATAATGCTCACAGGTTCATGTGCCATGCCAGGTTCTGTTCTTGCCAGTGGCAAAAACAATATGCGCGTGAAGAAATACAAGGCATAAACAAGCTGAATAACCACAGCCAGTATGAACAAACCAGGCAGTACCATGATGCGGCAAAGAAACGGCTATAAAGTTGAAGCTAAAAATTATAGGCTAAGCCAAACTGGTTTCTTTTGGGGGTAGCTATGCTCAATTTATGTTTATGATAGTTTACGATATCGTGTATGCCCCCACCAATGCCCAAACCCAAGCCAACGCCGCTTAACACAGCGCCACCAATTAACATTTTTAATCCCAGATCTCCCTGGTTGCTGTTTACGCTCTGACTACCGCTGCCATCGTTTTGAAACAAAAAGGCTAGCCCAACTATACTTATAACTCCTCCTACACTGCCTGTTATTATCCCAACTTTTGCAACTGTGCACATTTTCCTGTGCCCTTTAGAACTTGCAAAATTTGCGTTAGAATAAACAGTTATTTCTTTATTTGCAGGATACTCTGTTGAAGCGAATGTTTGTCGCTGTATGTTTGGCATAAGCGTAGCCATAAATGCAAAAAAGAGGATTGCCTTTTTCATAACAAATCAAATTGCAGGAACATAAAGCTACAAATAGAATAACAAAAGTCAAGAACTTATTTGACGCTCTGACACCTTATTCCACCACTATTTTCAACACCGCCTTTTCATTTTTCATAAAAGCAGATAGATAATAAATGCCTGGCGGCACGCTTAGTTGCACCTGCGTTGCTTTGTTGGTGGGTACGGTCAGTTCCTTTACCTGCGCACCTGCCACATTAGTAACAATGACGGTCGCGTCTTCGTTTGCCTGGGAAGAGATGTTGATGGTAAATTCCCCATTGCCCGGATCAGGGAAAACGCTAATGGAGGCGGAAGCATGGTTGCCCATGCTTTTTACTCCGGTATTGGCCGGCGCCACGAATTTCATTACAGCTGCATGGCTGACACTTGTTCCTGTATCCGTATAGGCAACATAAGGAGTGCCAGACGGGTCTATGGCTATAGGAACGTAACTCACCTCACCTACGCTGAAGCCAGTGCTGCCCAAGGTAACCCAGGTGGTTCCATTGTACTTCGTTACCGAGGCCTGGTGGTTAGCGGTAGTATAGTCTGCGTAAGATACATAAGGTGTGCCGTTTGTATCTAAGGCCAGGGTGGTAAACTCAGCGCCTGCTCCGGCGCCACCTTCAGGGCCAACGCCCACCCAACTTGTACCATTATACTTCATCACCGTTGCCCCACCACTGACCGGGGCCTCATCCATATAGCCTACATAAGGCGTTCCACCCTTGTCTATAGCCAGTGACGGATACAATGCCGATCCCACAGAAAGGTGAGCGGCGCCCACCGTTACCCAGGTAGTGCCATCGTATTTCATCACACTGATCATATTCAGGTGGCTGTCGTCGCAAAAAGCTATATAAGGCGTCCCATCGGGCGCTATAGCTATAGAGGGCAAAAAAGCGTATCCCGAAGAAAAGCGTTTGCTGCCCACCGGCACCCAAGTAGTCCCATTATACTTCATTACCGTAGCCTTGCCGCCGCCGGTATCGCCGTAAGCCACATAAGGAGTGCCGCCATCTATTGCCAGGGTTATTCCAGTTGCCGGCCCGTCTGAGAAAAGCGGACTGCCCACGGCCACCCAACTACTGCCATTATACCTCATTACTGTAGCTTTGCCGCCTGTATCCGGGTAGGCTATATAGGGCGCGCCGCTTGTGTCTATAGCTATTGGCGCTGGCTCCCCACAGTTTGATATGGCCCCAGCCGTAATATTAGCGCCGCCCACTGTGATCCAACTGACTCCATTATATTTCATCACGCTTACCTGGTCGTTTATATTCAGGAAGGCCACATACGGGGTGCCATGCTTGTCTATGGCTATTGCAGGCGTGGATGCCCAGCCGGTAGTGGGGCTGGAGATACCTATCTTGTTCCAGGCCTGTGAATAGCCGGGCTGAGACGACAGCGTGGCTCCTAATAGAAGTAATGAAAAGAAATGTTTTGCTAAAGTCCGCATCTTGCGTTTTTTATAAAGTTACCCACTTATCATAAGATATAGACATATTGTTTCGATAAATGGATAGGGAACCAAAAAAATAAAACACTTTAAGGCCCCCGGTTAGTGACGTTGGCGAAATAAATACTACCATATGACGAAGTTGTTTTTCTTTTATTAACTGCCATAGCTTTAGCGAAGGCATGTTATGCGAGGCGCAAAATCCGCGAATAATGAGCTATTTATCCCGATTAGTCCCGATAGCCATCGGGAGGATTGGGACGAAGCAGAAATGGGAAAGAACAAGTCAGATGGTGGTATTTATTTTGTCATCGTCACTTATCCGCATTATCACATTGTCCTATTGCAAGAAATTATCTAATTCACAAGTTATACCAATCCCGAATTGCCGAATTATCAGATAAGGAACGATGACAAAGTACAGTAACCCATCTTACCACATTGCCAAATTGTCGAATTGCCAAATTGTCACATTGCCGAATTGTCCATCTAATTTATTTTCCCTAATTTTAAACCCATTGCATCTTTATATGTCTAATGCCCGTGGCCAATAAATTTATTCCTATGCGTAAATCTCCTTTTATTATTTGTTTAAGTACAGCGGCAATTACTATATCTGCTTTTGTTTTTATAGCATCCTGCCACAGGAGCAAGCAACCGGCTGTGGAAGATACCGGCTACGCATCGGATCACGCCACCACTGAGCAAACGTTTAATGATGTGCAAACCATATCCGACCAGGCGGCAAACGTGGGCTCCGGCTCGTTGGCATTTCGTACCTCGGCGGTCACCGGCTCGGGCTGCGCTACAGTTACCCATTCCGGCGATTCTATAATTATTGATTTCGGCCCTACAGATTGCCTCTGCCATGATGGGCGCAAACGTAAAGGCAAGATAATAGCCACCTACACCGGTGGCGGCTACACGGATAGCGGGTCGGTACATACTATCACTTTTGATAACTTTTATCAGAACGACAACAAAGTGACCGGCATAAAAACCGTAACTAATATGGGACATAATCCATTGGGGCAACCCTTTTATAACATCTCTATCACGGGGGCTGTGACCCTTAATGGCGGTGGCACAATAAGCGTAAGTTGGCTGCGCCAGCGCACATGGACCGCAGGCTACAGTACGCCAACAGATCTTACAGACGATACTTATTCAATAACCGGCTCCGGTACACTGACCCGCGCCAACGGAATGAAAATAACAGTCAATATATCCATCCCCCTGGTAGTGGCCCAAAGCTGCCACTGGATAGAACAGGGCGCTGTTGTTTACAGCCTGCCATCCGGCGCCAGCCGTACGCTCGATTTTGGTAATACGCCCACCTGCGATGATATGGCTACCATAACACTTGGCAATGGTACAGTTCGGGATATTACGCTACCGTAACTGTCGGCAACTATTTTTTCCTATTTTTTCTATAAAAGGAGGAAATGTCTGCTACCTTTTATATTTTGTGTCGTTAACTGTATGCATCATTACCCACTATTCGTATATTAGCGGCAAAATTGACCATAAAGCATTCTGTTAAGAGCGTTTTAAAAAAAAATTATTTACCTATGCATTGTATTTCATTTTTCAGGAAAGGAGCTTTTTTAGTAGTCACTTCCATGCTGTTATTTACCTCCTGCTCAAGGAACAGTAATACTTCGGCTCCTACCACGGACGATAACGGCGGCTATGCTTCTGACGCATCAAGAATAGAATGGGCCAACAATGACGCTATATCTATAGCGGATGCTGCCGGGGAGGTTTATAATGGCGCTTATATGCGTACCACGCATACTACTATTGGCACATGCGCGCTGGTGGGCACGGATACTACCGCAGGCTATACCCACAATCTTACTATCCGCTTCGGGGATAAAGATTGTATGTGCCTTGATGGCAGGAACCGCAGGGGAACGATCATCGTTTACTACAATGGCGAATATTCTGATACCAACCAGGTACATACTATCACATTTGATAGCTATTATATAAATGGCAACCAGCTTACTGGTTCTATCAGGTCGGTGCGGGTGGACACTACTATTGTAGGAAACTGGTATTACAAGCTTGACGTTAATGATTCCATGAACCTGACTCCCGGCGAGATGAATAGTCAATATGTGGTTTGGACCGGCAACCTGGTACGTAAATGGGTGGCGGGCTATGCAACTGGCGACCGCAGCGATGATGTTTTCTCTATCTCCGGAAGCGCTACGCTAACCCGTGCAAACGGCCACCAGTTCAGCTTCGACATTGCAACGCCTTTACAGTTTTCCCTTAACTGCAATTATGCCGAATCGGGAGTTGTAGATGTATATGGCCCTGTGCCACCAATGCGCTTGCTCAATTACGGCTCCGGCGACTGCGATGCCAATGCACAATTAAGCATCGGAGTAAACATCTACAGCCTCGTAATGCAGCCGTAAAACTGTCTGAACCGTTGATAAAGCTGATTTTTTTGATTTTCGCTGATCTATAATTTGTGTATTACTAGCTGTCATTCTGAATCTAGCGCAAAGGCATGTGCGTTGGCCGCGTAATGAAGAATCTGCCCGGTTTGAACAGAAAGTTGATGTTTATAAATTTAGCCGGACAACATTATAATTCGCTCTATAAACACGATATTAAAATATCACAGGCAGTATGGATTTCCTCTATGGAAATTGTGAGGGGAGGGGCGAAGCGTATGCACTGTGGCGCAAATAAAAACCAGTCTGAAAATAATCCTTTTTCAAGGCATCTTGCCAGCGTTTGTGAAACCTGTTGCTGCGTGTCAAGCTCTATTGCTATAAGCAGACCCTTACTGCGTACAGCTTTAATTGCGGGGTGTTTTAATAGCGACAGGAACAGCGCTTCCTTTTCTGCCACGCCATCAATTATATGCTCATCCAGCAGTACCTGCATACCGGCCATGCCTGCTGCACAGCACAAAGGGTGCCCACCGAATGTGGTAATATGCCCTAAAACAGGATTAAGCGTTAGTTCTTGCATCATGCCAAAGGAGGCTACGAAAGCGCCCATGGGCATACCGCCCCCCAGCGCCTTGCCCAGCAACACAATATCAGGTATCACCCCATAATGCTGAAAACCCCAAAGGGTACCGGTGCGGCCAAAGCCACACTGTATCTCATCAAATATCAATAACGCACCTGTCGCGCTGCATTTATCCCGCAGTTGTTTTAACCAATTTATATCTGGTGCCATTACCCCTGCCTCGCCTTGTATGGTTTCTATAATTACGCAGGATGTTTGTTCATTGATCGCGTCAATAAGTTCACGCGAGTTATAATCATAGTGCCATACGCCCGGCAGCAATGGCCGAAAGGCGTTGCGCCAGTATTCACTGCCCATCACGCTAAGCGCCCCAAGCGTATGACCATGATAGCTGTTGTTGCAACCGATTACGTCTGTGCGTCCGGTGACACGCCGTGCCAGTTTCAACGCCCCTTCTGTAGCCTCAGCGCCCGAATTAGTGAAGTAAACACAATCTAAGTTTTCCGGCAGATGCTTTGCCAGCAAGGCAGCATACTGCACCTGTGGGCTTTGCACTACCTCGCCATATACCATTACATGCAGGTATGCATCGGCCTGCTGCTTTATGGCCGCAACCACCGCCGGGTGGCCATGGCCTATGTTGCACACACTGATACCGCCAATAA
The DNA here is from genome assembly GCA_013288445.1 of Bacteroidota bacterium. GTDB lineage: Bacteria > Bacteroidota > Bacteroidia > Chitinophagales > Chitinophagaceae > Nemorincola. Next base: position 6,649 of record JABDBX010000068.1, on the reverse strand, counting down.
GGTCGAGATATTTTTTTCCGGCCAAATCATACAAATAGCTTCCCGATGCCGACACTATCTCCAGGGCCAGCGGTGTGGGCGAAGTTTGCGCTGTATGTTTCAGAAAAAGCTGGCGGTTGTTCATGATGTAGTTGTTAGTAGATAGTCTTTAGTCTAAAGTATATAGCATCAACTATATCGTCACTGAATATAAGCGTTTGATATAAACAGCAGCACATTTTGTCAATGTTCTTTGGCTTAACACTAATAACAGCGCACTGATGCCGAAGGTATCAAATGTTTATAGAAAATAAACAAGCAATGAGGGTCGATGCCGAAGGTATCGAACTTACTCCTTACTGGATTTTCATTTTGTCAATGACATTCTCCTTCTACCGCAAATTTAAGCCACATTGTTTTGTAAAAGGTTATAATTTTAGCCGGTCATGCCAGTAACACAAAAGCTTTCTGAGGTAGTAAACGAAATTGAGGGGACTATCCGCAATAGATTTTCAGACCGTACTTTTTGGATAAAAGCCGAAATAGCGGACGTAAAAAAATATGCCGACAAGCGCTGGTGCTTCCTCAAATTCATTGAGAAGAGCGGGGCGATGGTAACAGCGGAAATAAAGGGAGTGTTCTGGTCGGGCACTTATAACAATATCACCAATTTCGAAAAGGCCACGCAGCAAACTTTTAACAGTGGCCTGGAGATAACCTGCAATGTGGCTGTGCGCTTCCATAAGCGGTATGGACTAACCCTGGAGGTGCTGGAAATAGATTTTGCTTACGCAATAGGCAAACTGGAAATGGAACGGAAGCAAACTATAGAACGGCTTATAAATGAGCAGATCGTAGTACAAGATGCAGTTACCGGGCAGTTTTACTCCTTCAACAATCGGCTGGGTCTGCCAACCGTCATCCAGAGAATAGCGCTTATCACCGCCCCGGATTCTGACGGGCAGCGCGATTTTCAAAAAGTGATCAGGAACAATAAATACGGTTATGCCTTCTCCGTCACAGAATTTTTAACGCAGATACAAGGCGATGAGGCCGGCAAGCTAATCTCGAACAAACTGAAAGCAATAGACCCTGGAAAATTTGACATTGTTGCCATCGTGCGTGGTGGTGGCTCAGATACCGACTTCAAGGCATTTAATGACTTTGATCTTGTGAAATGCGTAGCCACCTTCCCCATACCCGTATTGACGGGCATAGGGCACGACCGCAATACGAGTATCACCGACCTGGTGGCCCGGCAGAACAGAACACCCACCGAAACGGCCACATTTATCATAGACCACAACCTGAATTTCGACAATGAAATAGAGGAGTTCAAAGAGCGGCTTTCGCGAGCGGTAGATAGCTGCCTGGACCACGCAAAAAAAGACCTGGAGAACTACAGGCAGCGAATAAAAAACCTTAGCCCCGCAACAATTTTAAAAAAGGGGTTTGCAATAGTTATGATGGATGGAAAAATCATTATTGACCCGAAAAAAATACCAGGGAACGCCACTATCAGTACACTGCTGAAAGACGAAATAATTCATAGCCAGGTAACTAAAAAAACTACAGATGGAACAGGGTTTGACATACAGTAATGCCTTTACAGAGCTGCAAAAGCTGGTGAGGCAAATTGAAAATGAGGATATCCAGTTAGATACCCTTGCCGAGAAAGTGCATGAGGCAAATGAACTAATAAAACACTGCGAGTCGCAACTGCGCAGCATAGAAGGCGATGTGCGCGACCAGCAAAATGGTGCAGCATAATGTCCAGCCTGATAGCTATTCTTATGAAGGGATAAATTTGCGAGACTTATTTTAAGAGAAAAATCGAAGAACTGTCATGGTGAGTAAACAATTTGCTGCGCACAAGCTCTTTGAATAGGACACCCAAATGCCGGGCGTAACCATACTCAACTCGCGTCATTGCGAGGAACGAAGCAACCTCACGAAATGAGTAAAAGGTACAATGGCCCATTTTTTCATTTTTTAAACTAATGATTATCAAATACATAGAGTAGGCGTCATTGGCAGCCCCGCCGAACCATGACATGCTGAAATTATATTTGAAGCCAAATCGGAGTACAATTACACAAATTTACCCCTTGTTCAATTTCGGCTCAAGATTTATTTCTTTTGCTTTTTCCACAAGCAATATATAGGCCGCATCATAGTTGTTAGGGATAACACCATCAAGTATAGCCTCCCTTATTGCCGTTTTAAGAATGCCCACCTCGCGCGATGGCGTAAGATTAAAAATACCCATGATCTCATCGCCGCTAATGGGGGGCTGCCAGTTGCGTATCTTATCGCTTTCCTCTACTTCTTTTAGGCGCTGCTTTACCAGCTCAAAGTTTTCTAAGTAGCGCTTTACTTTCACTCTGTTCTTAGAGGTTATATCGCTTTCGCAGAGTATCATCAGGTCGTCTATTTCTTCACCGGCATCAAACAGCAGGCGGCGCATAGCCGAGTCGGTAATATCCTCTTTAGTGAGGCTTATGGGCCGCAAATGCAGCGCCACGAGTTTGGCCACATACTTCATGTTTTCATTCATAGGCAGTTTTAGTTGCCTGAATATTTTTGGCGTCATGCGTTCGCCCACCACTTCATGGCCATGAAATGTCCAGCCGTGCCCGTCTTCAAATTTCTTTGTGGCAGGCTTACCTATGTCGTGCAGCAGCGCCGCCCAGCGCAGCCACAGGTTGTGGCTCTTTGATGCGGTATTATCTATTACCTGCAGGGTGTGATAGAAATTGTCTTTATGCCCCTTTCCTTCTATTATCTCCACGCCACACAAGTCCACCATCTGCGGAAAAAACTCCTTCAAAAGCCCACTTCTAAACAACAAGTCTAGCCCAACTGAAGGCTGCTTTGCCGACATTATTTTGTTCAGCTCATCAGTTATCCGCTCCTGCGATATTATTCTTATGCGCTCCTTATTTCTTTTTATGGCTTCAAAAACATCGTCAATAATGGTAAAGCCTAGCTGTGTGGCAAAGCGTATTGCCCGCATCATTCGCAGCGGATCGTCAGAAAAAGTAATATCCGGACCCAGCGGAGTACGGATTATTTTTTGCTCCAGGTCATCAATGCCATTGAATGGGTCTATGAGCTTGCCGTAATCTCTCTCATTGAGGCTCACTGCGAGGGCGTTTATTGTAAAGTCACGCCTAAGCTGGTCGTCCTCGATGGTGCCGGGTTCCACCTGTGGCTTCCGCGAGTCGCTACTGTAGGACTCTTTGCGTGCGCCCACAAACTCCACATCAAGCCCATGCAACCTGAATTGCGCAGTGCCGAATGTTTTAAAGAAATTCACCTGTGGTTTATGGCTAAAGGTATCTGAAACAGCCTGCGCCAGCGCAATACCATCGCCCGTGCAAACAATGTCCACGTCCTTGGTAGGCCTGCCCAAAAGCTTGTCGCGCACAAAGCCACCCACCACGTAGCAACTCACTTCCATTTTGCGTGCCGCCGCCCCGATGCGCTCAAATAATTTCAGCTCCTCCTGTGAACAAACTATATCCATAACCGGCGGCAAAGCTATGACAGGTGGGGGAATTATTTTGAAATGATGGCTCAGAATATCTGTACGGCTTTAATTTTGATAACCGGTTATTGCGCTACAACTTCTCCTGTTTTAAAAAATGCAACCCACTTATTTTTCAGATCATCAGGTATGTTCTTTTGTTTAACTGCACGGAAATTCACATACATTTCATTTGAGCCCTGTACGATTTGCCAAACCTGTGATTCGGGAGTAGCTGTACCACATTCAATTTTGAAAATGATCCAGGGGTATTTTGCATTTTCATCTTTTTCAATAAACGTAAGTTTAGCTACCGGACAGCTTTTTTTGGCTTGTTCGTACATTATATTCATCTTAGCCTCAACAGGAACGTTACGCAGCGCCGGATCCGTCATAGGATATACCATCATTGTCCCTATCTCCGTCCAATTATCAAATGTTTCGTTGTTCCTCAAAAGCTCAATGACTTTTTTTTCGTTGTCGCCCTGGTTGCTTGCAATTTTCCATCCTTCCGCATCTGGCCAGTCAAGCTTTAAAGATTGCTTTTGTGTACCTACAGTTTCGCTGGACGCAATTTTACCGCAATACTGATTCAAGAATTTTTGAGCTCGCGTATCACCCAATTCGTTTGCTTTAGTTAAATCATAACATCCGCCTTTTGTATCGCCTGCATTAAGTTTCACTTGCCCGCGCATAAAATAAGAAGACGCATTGCCGGGTTCAATTTTGAGAGCTGCATCGAAATCAGCTATAGCACCTTTAAGGTCATCTGTTTTAAGTTTTGCAATTCCCCGGTTTGTGTAGGCTTTTAGAAAATCTGGCTTTAATTCAATGGCCTTATCAAGGTCTGAAATGGCTTCTTTGTACTCCTTCAGATAGAGTTCCGAAGTTCCCTTATTAAAATAAGCGTCCGTGTATTTGGGGTCAGCCCTAATAGCGCGATCATAGTCCCTCACCGACCCTTCAAAATCTTTTTTATTGGCTTTATCCGTGCCACTGTTATAATACTCCTGGGCAGTTTGTCCATAAGTTGACAGAGAAAGAATTATTGCGATATTTAATAATGCTATTTTCATATTGCTATTTATTGCTGTTTTAAATGTAAGCAATGCAAATCGAACACCATAAATTTATGGCCTTTATTTTTGGAATATTGTTAATTGTAAAATGCAATCGGGAAGATGATTGAGGACAACCACACTAATTCCTCCAGCCCGTTAGTCAACTTTCTCCCCTAAGTTTCGCCAACCTTCTATATCTTCGGGATGACTAACGGATGAATTATGCTTTTTAAAGGGAAGACAGCTTTTATTACCGGGGCCAGCAGGGGGATAGGCGAAGCAATAGCGCTACGCCTGGCAAAGGAAGGGGCGAATATTGTGATAGTAGCCAAATCAGTGACCGAGGATCCCCGCCTGGGTGGCACTATTCAATCTGTAGCTGAAAAGGTGAATGAGGCTGGTGGAAAAGGTCTGCCGGTACAGTGCGACATACGCAATGAAGAACAGATAATAGCAGCCGTGCAGCACGCGGTGGCCACTTTTGGGGGCATAGACATTCTTGTAAATAATGCATCGGCAATATCGTTGAGTAATACCGAACAAACCGAGACAAAGCGCTTCGACCTGGTGCATGATATAAATGTGCGGGGTACTTTTTTGGTGACCAAGCATTGTGTACCCTTCTTACAAAAAAGCAGCAACCCCCATATACTTACATTATCGCCGCCAATAGATATGGACCCGAAATGGATAGCTCCTTATGTGGGTTATACCATTAGCAAGTATAACATGAGCATGATGACCCTGGGGTGGGCCATGGAATTTAAGAAATACGGCATAGGGGTAAATTCCTTGTGGCCCGTGACTACTATAGCTACATCCGCAGTGCGGAATATACTTGGTGGTGAAATGCTCGTAAACAGGAGCCGCAAACCCGAAATACTTGCCGATAGCGCCTGGTATATATTGCAACAACCATCGAAAGAGTGTACCGGGAATTTATTTCTTGACGAAGATGTATTGAAAACCGCTGGGATCACCGACCTGGACCATTATGCTGTAAACCCCGGTGGACCGCTGCAGAAGGACTTATACGTAAAGTAATTGTGTTTTTTTATTGCCGGCTGTTAAGTGTTTTAACATATATCCCGCAAGAGTCGTTTTTATTATTTCTGAATGTTCCTTAAATTTGCACATGCTTACAGGAAAAGAACTTATTCTGGCTACAAAACCGTTCGCAAAAGAAGTACGCTGGCTGAGTTGGTACCATACGTTGACCACACTGGTATTGTTGGTGGGTTCTATTATAGGAGGGCTTTACCTTTCTAATATCTACGCAAGAATATTGTGCTGTTTATCCACAGCGTTGCTTTTGTCCCGGTTTTTTATCATATTCCATGATTACCAGCACCATACAATACTTCGCAATTCGTTTGCGGCTAATGTGATCTTTACCATATTCGGTATTTATATGATAACGCCGCCCAACATCTGGAAGCGCTCCCACGACCACCATCATAACCACAACGCTAAGTTATTCAGCGCCAGTATCGGGTCTTTCCCCATAATGACGAAGCAAAAATTCCTTGAAGCATCAAAGAATGAACGGATGGTGTACCTAGCCATCCGCAGCCCTATAAATATGTTCTTCGCCTATTTTACCACCTTTATGTTCGGCATGTGCATATCGTCTTTTTTGAGTAGCCCACGCAGGCACTGGGATTCTTTGGTAGTATTAGTGCTTCACTTTTCTATTGGTGTGTTTATCTTTATAAAATTTGGCTGGCTCACTTTTTTACTGGCTTTCTTCCTGCCGTTTTTCCTTTCCCAAATGCTGGGCGCTTATCTCTTTTATGCACAGCACAATTTCCCCGGAGTGCTATTCCGCAAGAACGTGGAGTGGAGCTATACCAATGCCGCGCTGGAGTCATCGAGCTATATGGAACTCAATCCGTTTATGGAGTGGGCAACAGCCAATATCGGCTATCACCACATCCATCATCTTAATTCCAAAATACCATTTTACCGCCTTCCAGAGGCTATGGCTGCTATACCGGAATTGCAAGCTGCAAAGGTCACTACTTTGAAACCATCTGACATTGCAGCCTGCCTGCGCCTAAAAGTGTGGGATGCCGACAAG
>JABDBX010000067.1 GCA_013288445.1 Bacteroidota bacterium | reverse complement strand
TTATTGCTGCTTGTTACTGCAAAAGCAGTAGCGCAGCAGGATCCCGGCTATACCGAAAGGGCTAAAAAATATGTGGAGCAATATTCGCCACTGGCTATAGCGGAGCAACGGCGGTCGGGCATACCGGCGTCCATCACGCTGGGGCAGGGTATCCTGGAAACAGAGGCTGGTATCAGTGAGTTGATGACGGAGGCTAATAACCATTTTGGCATCAAGTGCAAAAACGGCTGGCTGGGAGAAACATTTACGCATACCGACGATGCGCCCGACGAATGTTTTAAAAAATATAAATGCGCGGAAGATTCTTATAAGGACCATTCCGACCATTTGATACGGAACCAGCGTTACTCCCCATTGTTCAAAATTTCGCAAACAGATTATGCTTCGTGGGCGGTGTGCCTGAAAAAATGCGGTTATGCTACCAACCCGCAATATGCACAGAAACTAATAAAAATAATAGAAGACTTTAAGCTACAGGAATATACGTATTCGGCTATGGATAGCTCGTTGGTAAGTAATTATCATGCAAACCCGATTGCGAATAATTATAACGCGGACCCGGTAGCAAGTGCAGACCTGATGGTGAATGCAGTGCCGGAGCCAGATACCACGAAAAAGCCGGTAGTTGTAGCCGATACAATTGCCGAAACAAAGCGTGAAGCAGATGTAAGCAGCATGAAAAGCATGGCGGACAGCGCCCGGAACGTGGTGATGCACCCTGTAGAAGAACCCGTGATAGACTCTAACGATATTGTGGATACTAACTACGATAAAAGCAGGGTGATTACGGTAAACGGGCTGAGGGCATTTTACGGCAACAAAAATGAAATGATGCTGCAATACGCGGTCAAGTACCATTTGCGCTACCCAAAGCTGCTGGAGATGAACGATCTGCCCGATGCGCCGCTGCCCTTTGGTATGAACATATACCTGGAAAAAAAGCTGACGGTTGGCACACACCCAGACCATATTGTGAAACCTGGTGAAAACCTGCTGAAGATAGCGCAGATAGAAGGGATGCAATTAAAGCGGCTTATGACGCTGAACCTCCTGAATCCTAATGAAGAGCCGGCCGTGGGCGATACCTTACAGTTGCAAACCCAGGCTCTCCAAAAGCCGTTAGTAAAGACCAGCGAGATCGCAGCGCACAAAAAAAATGCTATTGTTAGTTCTGAAGAAAACACTACTGGTCAGGGCGGTGATTATATAGCTATTAAGAAACAGAAGCCGGTACATACAGATACGCCGAAACACCACGCTACTGCCCGCACGCCGGTTGCAAAGCCGCTACCTCCTAAAATATTGCCCTCTAAATTAGCACCGACGCCTATAACGGAAACCGTAGCAGTGGCTGTGGCAAGTAATCCCGAAGCCCTTGGCGAAGACCCGGTAAGCAAGCAGGATGAAGAACTGGCCTCGCTTAAAGCGGAGTTGGATAAAGTGGTTTATGCCGATGATAGCAAACTGATAGCGCAAAACCCTGCGCCTGTGCCTGTGGTAGAGAAGAAGCCGGTTACAGATGCGCCCGAAAGCACTGGCGCCGACAAATATTATACGGTAAAAAAAGGGGATACCGCATTTTCTATAGCTAAGAAGCACAACGTAAGCCTGGATGATCTGAAGAAATGGAATGACCTGGGATCGGGTGGGGTTAAGGTAGGGCAAACCTTGCTAATTAAGGAATAATGGCAGCGCAGGTATTCATCCATAACAAGGTATTCGTACCCTTCATCAGCGCAGAAGCAATAGGGCAGCGCATAGCCGAAATTGGCGCAAAGATCAATGAGAACTATGCAGGAAAATCCCCCTTACTGATAGGCATACTCAATGGCTCTTTTATTTTTGCAGCCGATCTTTTCCGGGAATTGACCATTGATGCAGAAATATCGTTTGTCAAACTCGCCTCTTATGCAGGAACTGCCACTACCGGGCAGGTGGTAACAGCGATAGGCCTGAAAGAAAACATAGAGGGCCGGCATGTAATAATTGTAGAAGACATTATAGATACCGGTAAAACACTTAGCTCATTTCTGCCGGAGCTACATAAAATGCGGCCCGCATCAGTAAAAATAGCTACGTTGCTCACAAAGCCCGATGCACTGAAATACCCGGTAGCAGCCGATTATTGCGCATTTGAAATAGAAAATAAATTTGTTGTGGGCTATGGGCTCGACTATGATGGCCTTGGGCGCAATTTGCCTGCCCTGTTTATTTTAAAAGACAGGAACGATGACAAAATAAATGCCACCATTTGACTTGTTCTTTTTCATTTTCTCTTCGCTGTAAAAGTCTTTAAATAGCACACTATTCGCAGATTTCACATCTTGACAAAATAAAAAATAACTGCGCCCTACGGTAGCATTTATTTCGTCATCGTTCCTTAGCTTTGACATAGCCAATACTTTGCCAGATGAAAAAAATACCCATACTCGTTCTGTTACTTATCCTGACGGCATCCTGCAAAAATACCTGGAGCCAGGAAGATAAAGATGCATTTTACCAGGCCTGCACCGGCGAAGCGGCAACATGGGCGGGCTCTCCGGATAAAGCTAAAGCATATTGCGACTGCGTATTTTCAAAAATGGAAAAAAAATACCCCAACGAAGAGGATGCGCTGGAGCATATAGACGTGCTGGCACAGGATACCGACCTGGTAAAATGCAAGCAAGAAATAATGCAGAAGTAATTATTGAAGTCATTGCGACTACCCGCGCGTTAGGTAGCATCTCCCTTTAGGGCCGGGGGGGTTCTCGCGAATGTTCTCACTACGTGTAGCATCCCAAACCGCGAATTAGAAAGTGTTCTGAATCTCGACAAAGCAACCTCACCCCCAACAATTCAGCCATTGAGCTATTGAGCCATTGAGCCATTAATTAGAACAAGCTGGTTAAACAAGTGTACAAGCATTTCGGCCGGGTCGGTACAAAAGCCCGGATGCACTTTTGATGTTTGCACTACCGTGCTGCGGGTTGCGGTGAGCCAGCGAAAACGTTCGCCTACAGGCAGCTTACCTATCGCGCCGGCCTCATCATCCGCTCCAACGCAGATGCGCCCAAATGCCTCCAGGTATGCATTTACCTCCTCTGTGTCGAGTTTACAAGAGAATGCGTTAAGCCGTGCCGCATCAACCGTGTACATCGCCTTCAGAAATTTCTTGCCTGCGCAATAAAGGATCACGCCGGTATTAATAAACTCCTCCCGTTCCACTTGTGGCACAATGCGGATAACGGCGTACTCAAATAAGTGATGCTCTTGCATTTTGCGCTTCTTTTACAAAAGTTTCGGAATTAGAGATACGGGAAATTAAAAACTGTGCGTAGGCCGCCTTATGCTCTTCTGTTGATGTAAATGGCGAATCGGTGATGAGCCAACCGCCTGGGATCAAAGATACAATGGAATGGATAAGCTCTGGCGTAAGCAATGCGCTGAATTCCTTATCAACGCTATCAAGGTCAGCGGCCTGTGGCAGCAGCACATGGTCTTTTACGTACGTAAAAGGCTGTGTTGCTCGTTCCTGCCAGTTTTGCCAGGAATGATGAAAATAAAGGGATGCGCCATGATCTATAAGCCAGAGTTCGCCGTGCCACAAAAGCATATTGGTGTTGCGCACCGTTCGGTCCACATTCAGCAGCAGGCAGTCCAGCCATACGATCTGTGACGCAAGCACGGAGTCAACCAGTGTAACCGTAGGATCGAATGTAATAGACCCGGAAAGATAGTGCAGCGCCAGGTTGAGCCCCACACTGGCCTTTAGCAGGTCTTGTATTTCCTCGTCAGGCTCTGTGCGGCCAAAGGCTGCGTCAAGGTTAGCAAATACCAATTCTGGTACCTTTAGCCCAAGCGCCCGGGCTATCTCCCCGCCCACAAGCTCTGCAATAAGTGATTTCGGCCCCTGTCCTGCCCCGCGAAATTTGAGTACATAAAGAAATCCGTCATCAGCCTCTGCAATGGCCGGCATAGAGCCACCCTCGCGCAATGGCGTCACGTATCGGGTTACATTAACGGTTCTTAGTTCGGGCTTGTGATCCATAAATGAATAATTAGAAATCTATGCCAGTGCCAAATTAGGATAATTTGTCGAGGTATTTTGAATGTAGACTAAATTGGAACAAAATGGACACCGGGCAGTTTATTAAAGGCAACGTACCTTATGGAATTTCGATCTCCGCGCGTCTTATACAAAACCTTCATTATGCGCGCGCTGCCACTCCTGTTGCTGATTCTGTGTTTTAATAACTGCGGGTTCCTGCAGAAGAAAAAATACTATCAGGCTGTTTTCACGCCCATGTATTTCTGCCTGTAAAAAATCTTTTGCCAATATTTTTTCATTTTCTGCAATAATAATTTGCATTTTACGTTTTACAACGTATATTTACGTTATGAAACGGAGCAAACCACTACCTACACTTACAAAAGCTGAAGAAGAAGTAATGCATATCATCTGGCAGCTAGGTCGTTGCCTGGTGCGTGATGTAATAGACCAGCTTGGCGACCCTGATATGCCGCACAGCACTATTTCGTCGGTCGTGCGCATATTGGAAAAGAAGGGCTTTGTTGGCCACAAGGCATACGGCAAGACCCACGAATACTTCCCCGTAATAATGAAAGAAGAATATGCACAACACGGGGTCACCAGCCTGGTAGAAAGATATTTTGGCGGCTCGCCCAAAAAGCTCGTGAGCTTCTTAGTGCAAAGCGAAGATATGAACCTGAAAGAACTGAACGACCTGCTGAAAACCATAGAAAACGTTCCTAAAAAGAAATGATATGCTATTATATCTTCTGAACGCTACCGCCATTTGGCTCATCAGCCTTATATCTTACGATATATTTCTGAAAAAGGAAAGCTATCATAGCTACAACCGGTTCTATCTGTTGCTCACCTTCTTATTGGGCGCACTATTGCCGCTGGTGCAGTGGCAGGATGATACAACCGCCTATAGCGGTGCATTTCAGAAACCCATAGCACGGGTCATTAATGCCAAACAAAATATAGTGGCGGTGACCACGCCAACAAACACAGCGATGAACTGGCAGCAATGGCTACTCATTGTGTATGTTACTGGTGTAGTGATCGCATTGTCTTTAATTGTGGTTGACATAATGCGGCTTATTGCCTACTATCGCAATGGCAAAAAATCAATACAGGATGGCTGGACGATAATATGCACTGGCAAAGAACATGCGCCCTTCTCTTTCAGGAACCTGCTTTTTGTGAGCAGTGTAAAACAATATAGCGCCGACGAATGGTACATGATACTGGCGCATGAAAAGCGACATACTGCGCTCCTGCACATTATAGACCTGCTGCTGATGCAGGCCGCACGAATTGCCCTATGGTTTCATCCGCTGGTGTATGCCTACAACAAACGCCTGTTGCTGGTGCATGAATACCAGGCCGACAATGCCGCAGCCCAACAGCCGCAAGGCTATGGAAAGTTTCTCATTGAGCAGGCTTTGTTGCAATCAGCCCCTTCATTAGCTCATTCCTTTAATCGTTCACCCATAAAAAAACGGATAGTTATGCTTACCCGCAAATCGTCTGCAGCAGCTAAAAGCAAGCTGCTGATATTCCTGCCTGTGCTATTGGTTTGCATTGTTTGCTTCACCCAGAACAGCTACTCGCGGAAGCCAAACAAAACCGGAAATTTCCTGCATTACAAGGGCAATACCATTGAGTTTCTTGCACCGGGAAAGCCGGATAGCTACATGGAAAGAGACGAGGTAACCGGAAAACTGCACAGAGTACCAATAGGGTGGCCAACGCCTCCTATAAAAGTGAACGGAGAAAAGATATACGACCCTTTCAAGGACACCACGGTTGTGCGCCCGGTATTAACGGGAAAGTATAAAACCCTGGGAGAATATATTTTGAGGAACACAATCAAAGAATTTGAAGCGATGGAAGATGGCAGTTATTTTTTTCTTGCCGAGGATGTTGTAGTTGATGCAAAAGGTGCAATTGTATATTTCAATATTGAGGGCGTACACCGCATAGGCCACGATACCAGCGACCAGGTAAAAAGGTTCAATATCATCGCAAAAAAAATAGACAACCTCCTGGACAACGGCCCGGCTTTTGAGCCTGCGAAAGTAAATGGGTTACCTGTAGCGTTCCTTATAAATAGTGTGTCGGCTTACTCTTTTGGCTATAACCATAAAGACGGCCATGACGGCGATGTAGCGGTAAAAGATCACAAAATTGTATGGAGCGATGCAGATAACCAATAAATGAAACCTCAGTAGGTACGTTCACAAAAAAATCTGAAAATATGCGCACAGTAAAGATGTCATTCGGAGTAGGAACTACAGCACCAGCAGCAATATTATTAGTCTTGCTGCTTGCTTGCACAAGCCATGGCTGCTATGCACAAAAAAAGCCGGAAAGGAAGGTCTCAGTTGCACAACTTGCAAACTTTGCCGACATAAATATCCCGCTGAAAACTATTATTGACAATCCAGTTATCAACACTACGGTGACTGGCTGCGAAGTAACAGGCTATACTATCTCATTCCTGCCTAAAGGCGGTGAGTTTAAAGGCCCGTATAAAACAACAGGCAACAAAATATCGGAAAATAATCTAAGCTATCTAAAAGCGTTTAGTGATGGCGGCGTCCGCATCTTTGTTGAGGATATTCATATGAAATGCAGCGGCAAAGATACAACCGCCGCAACGCTTATTTATAAAACTGCGCCCTGACCGCCCTCCCAATAATAGCGCCAATATTATTCACCCAAAAAACAAAACGCCATGCTACAATATCTTTTGAATGCCACGGCCATTTGGCTCATCAGTCTTATATCTTACGATATATTTCTGAAAAAGGAGAGCTATCACAGCTATAACCGCTTCTATCTGCTGCTTACCTTCCTGCTGGGTGTTTTGTTGCCCCTGGTACAGTGGCAGGGAGATGGAATGGACTACATAGGAGCCTTTAGGGCGCCTGTTGATCGCCTAATTTCCACGAAGGGAGCTCTTGTCTCTGCCACTGCACCAGCAAGCGCGTCGGGAAACTGGCAGCAATGGCTATTTATTGTGTACCTGGTCGGCGTTTTGGTGGCGTTATCCCTTGTCGTTATAGACATCGTCAGATTACTCACGTTTTACCGCAATGGTAAAAAATCAATGCAGGATGGCTGGACGATCATATGCACTGGCAAAGAACATGCGCCCTTCTCTTTCAGGAACCTGCTTTTTGTGAGCAGTATAAAACAATACAACGCCGACGAATGGCACATGATACTGGCGCATGAAAAGCGGCATACCGTGCTCCTTCATGTTATAGACCTGTTGCTGATGCAGGCTGCACGAATTGTCCTATGGTTTCACCCGTTGGTCTATGTTTATAATAAACGCCTGCTGCTGGTGCATGAATACCAAGCCGACAATGCCGCAGCCCAACAGCCACAGGGCTACGGCAAGTTCCTCATAGAGCAGGCATTGTTGCAGTCCGCTCCCTCTTTAGCGCATTCATTTAATCGTTCACCCATAAAAAACCGGATAGTTATGCTTACACGTAGATCGACCGCCGCAGCAAGAGCAAAGATGCTCGTTTTTGTACCATTGGCGCTGGTATGTATTGTTTGCTTTTCAAAGAACGCTTTTTCGCAGAAGTTTGAAAGGAATGGGAATAAAGTCACTTATAGGGGCAATACTTTTGAGTTGTCCGAACCATCGTATGATACCGTAATACTCATAGACCCGGTGACGGCAAATGAGATCACCAAAATTATGCAGCATGATCCGTCGCCAATAAAAATGAATGGTAAAACAATACAGCAAAACGTTGATAAAAATCCATACTTCACCGGCAGCGATAAAGACCTCCGCGACTACCTGCTGCGAAATATGAAGGATGCACTTTCTAAATTGCCCAACGGTCAATACAGGCTCGACATAAGCAATATTGTTATTGACGAGAACGGTAAGGTCGCCTACTTCGACTACTCGGAAATGCAGCGGATCAAAACATCAGACGAGGTTAAAAATGTTACTCCATCAAAGGGCGTGGTGAAGGTGTCGGACCCGGCGATGAAAATAAATATCATTGGCAATCCTCCAATGGGCAACGGCCCATTTACGGTGCGAAAGAATACCGATCCTGCTTACTTTGAGGCAATAGACAAAAATACCCAGCAGGAAATATTCGACAAAGTATGCCGCTTGATGGAAGTAGCCCCGGCCTTCCATCCCGGTACATTGGACGGTAAGAAAGTAATCTCTATTTATCACCTTGTTAAATTCTGGAATACATTTAAAATAGAGAACAACAAGGTTTATGACATGAACCGCGAGGGGGAATATAATGAGCTGTAGTTTTTTGACTTAGATGGCTAAGAGAGCGCCTGATTTCAGGGCGCTCTCTTGGTATCCTTAGCTGCATTAGCGCAACCCCATTTATTTTTTATTAACTTTGTAGAAACGGTTGAATATGCAAACGCTCACAATAGCCATAAACAATAGTAACGCTTTGAAAACTTTGCAGGAGCTGGAAGAACAACATTTTATCAGTATAGTTCAAACGGAAGATATGGATTCACCAGCTTTTCCGGGAAAACGATTAAGCATGTCTGAATTCAGGAAATGGATAATACAGGCAGAAGGACTTCCGACTATTTCTTATGAAGATGCTAAATCAACATGGGCGAGCAAACGAAAACAACTACAGCAACTTACCCGGTAAGAGTTTCTGCTAATGCGTTGCAAAACATTGACGAAATTACCGGCTATATTGCTTTTATCAACCATCAGCCACTAAATGCAATTAAAGTCGGCGATGCCATATTTTCCACTATTTCGAGGATCGAACAAAATCCTTACGCGTTCAGGATTTGTGATGAGCTTCCAACTAAGTCTAAGATTTATCGCAAAGCAGTTTGTTTATCGTGGGTTATCATTTACAAAATTGCCAATCAAGAAATAGTTATTTTAGGTATCCTGCATCACTCCAGAAAGCCATCCACTGTCAAAGCACTTAGAAGAATAAAGTAACAGAATGGCTGTTTCATTCTACTAACTTACTACCAGCGCCCCATCTTTTTTAGAACATAAAAACAACAGCAAAAACGTAAGCGCAGCGTTGATAATGAGCAATTCCGTGCCTATCACGTACTTGCCCAGCAATAGGGCTTCATTATGCTTTAGCAGGTAGCAGGCCACGGGTGCACCTATACATATGAGTGGCACAAGTTCGTTGATCAACTTCCGCTTGGTGAATATGCCGAAGGCAAACAATGCCAGCAACGGGCCATAGGTATATCCCGCTATATCCAACAGGGTATCTATAAGGGAGCCGTTATCTATTTTACGGAACAGGAAAATGAAGGCAAGAAAAACGATGGCGAATGAATTATGCACAATGAGCCTTATGCGCAACTTCATTTTCTCGGAAAGATGGTGCCGCTCTTTGAGCCCCAGAATGTCTATACAAAATGACGAGGTGAGTGCCGTAAGCGCACCATCCGCGCTGGGGAATACAGCAGATATAAGCCCTATGATGAAGCATACGGTAATATAAAATGGCAGGCCGCTCTTCAGGGCAATAAAGGGAAACAAGTCGTCCTTAGACGCATGGATACCCTTTGCATCGGCATAGAGGTAAAGCAGGCCGCCCAGCAGCAGGAAAATAAAGTTGGCCAGCAGCAGCACAAAGCAAAAGCTGATCATGTTTTTCTTAGCGTCTTTTAGATTACTTACGCTTATGTTTTTCTGCATCATCTCCTGGTCCAGGCCGGTCATGCCTATGGTTATGAATGCTCCGCCAAGTATTTGTTTCAGAAAAAAGGATGGGCTGTTTACATCGGTCTGTATCAGTTTGGTGTAGCCCTTTTGCTGCATCGCCGCCCAGGTGCTGCCCAGGTCTAAGTGCAGGGTATTCATTATGTAGATAACACAGATCACCAGCGCCAGCAGCATAAAGGTGGTTTGCAGGGTGTCTGTCCACACAATGGTTTTTACCCCGCCCCTGAATGTGTACAACAATATTAGCCCGAGGATGATAATTGCGGTGAGCTCAAAGGGGATGCCCATATCCTGCAATATGAATTTTTCCAGCACCTTAATGACAAGATATAACCGTAGCGTGGCGCCAAGCGTACGGGAAAGTGTAAAGAATAATGCGCCGGTTTTATAGGACACATTGCCCAGCCGCCGGTCTAAGTAGGTGTATATGGATGTGAGGTGAAGCCGGTAATAAAGTGGCAGCAGTACAAATGCCACCACGAAGTAGCCCAGCCAATAACCTATGACCACCTGGAAATACTGGAACCCGCTTGCACCCACCTTGCCCGGCACCGATATAAAGGTCATCCCGGACAAGGAAGTGCCGATCATGCCGAAGGCCACCAGCCACCACTTGCTGTTGCGGTTGCCTATAAAAAAAGAATCGTTGGTAGAATGCCGGGACGTATAAAATGCAATGCCCAGCAATACCGAGAAATAAGCAACAATAATAAATAGCAATACTGCCGGGCCCATGCTTAAAATTAAAGGATACAGAAAGCCCGCAAATTAATTTATTTATAGGCACCAGTACCTAAAAAAATGAACTTGGCGTTCTTTCTACCTGGTCTTACAAACCCATTGCAATACCCAC
Source organism: Bacteroidota bacterium (assembly GCA_013288445.1). Taxonomy (GTDB): domain Bacteria; phylum Bacteroidota; class Bacteroidia; order Chitinophagales; family Chitinophagaceae; genus Nemorincola. Next base: position 6,235 of record JABDBX010000067.1, on the reverse strand, counting down.
TCTCGGTACTAACTGCCCATAATAGGGGCTGTATTGCTGCTGCAGTACATCGTAGGTAAGTTCTGCGAAAAAGGACACCCGGCCTGCAATGGCCTGTTTATATCCTACGCCCAGCAATAAGCATTGTGCATTTACGTTTTCGCTCATTGGGTTGGGGTTGCCGTAATTATCAAACGGAACGGTGTACTTAATAAAATCGTATTCAAAAGTGCCGGTAACATAAAGGCCCCTCCATACCACAAACCGGGCCCATACATTGGGGAATATTATGTTCTCCTTGTCGTAGTAGGTGGTGTAAACGGTGGAAGCATCATCGGGCGTTTGGTAGTATTGATAACCTACGCCTACGCCGGCAGAGAAATGGTCGGTGAAACGATACCCCACAATTGGTGCAATACCAAAATTGGCGAAACCACCCCCAAGAGAGGCATTGAACCCACCGCCAATTATAAGTTTATCCGGGTCATACCCTTTCTTTTTCTTTGTTTTTTTGTGGTATCCCGGCTTGCCGGAACTTGTATAAACGTCCTGTGCCGAGGCATAAGAAATGCCCGTGAAAAGCAATAAAGCCAACACTATATTTTTCATAGCAAAAATTTTTATGGAATGATGACGAAATAAATGCTACCATATGGCGCAGTTATTTTTTATTTTGTCAAGGCGTAAAATCTGCGAATAGTGAACTATTTAAAGACTTTTACAACAAAGAGAAAATAAAAAAGAACAAGTCAGATGGGGGTATTTATTTTGTTATCATTCCTATTACGAAGTTAGCATAAAATAATATTCAACAACACTTTGAGGTTATTTTGTGCAAATATTAAGACATGAAAATTTTGCCGGGGTTTAATATCCCCTGGGGGTCAAAAACCTGTTTTATTTGCTTCATCAACGCTAACTGCACGCTGTTGAAGGCAATATCCATAAATTCCTTCTGTACCAGCCCTATGCCGTGTTCCCCAGATAGGGTGCCACCCATGCGCACCACTTCCTTAAAAAGCTTGCGGATGCCTTGTGGCAATTTTGTTTTCCAGTCTTCATCGCTCATATCCCCTTTTACAATGTTTACATGCAGGTTGCCATCTCCCGCGTGGCCGTAGCACACAGATTTAAAGCCATATTCCACGCCCAGCTCTTTTATTATTTTCAGTAGCTCCGGTAGTTCGGCACGGGGTACCACGGTATCTTCTTCTTTGTAAATTGAATTGCTTTTTACTGCCTCGCCCACCTTCCGGCGCAGTGTCCACAGCATTTGTTTCTGCTCATGGCTGTCGGCAAACAGTATTTCACCAATATCATATTGCTGCACTATCTGTGATATGGCTTCTGCATCGCGGTAGAGTTCGTCCATATTGTTGCCGTCCACCTCTATAAGCAAGTGGGCAGCAATATCGGCAGGCAAGTCTATGCCCGTTGATTGCACATAACGCATAGACCATTCCAGCGCATCGCGCTCCATAAACTCCAGCGCCGATGGAGTAAAACCAGCAACAAAAACGGCATTCACCGCAGCACAAGCCTCCACCGCAGAGCGGAATGGCACCAACAGCAGTAGATCGTGCTTCACAGCAGGTATCAGCCTAAGTACGATCTTGGTAATAACGCCCAGCGTCCCCTCGCTGCCCACTATTAGTTGGGTAAGGTTGTATCCGGTGGCGTTCTTCAGCACATTTGCCCCCGTCCATATTATCTCGCCGTTTGCCAGCACTATTTCTAAGTTCAGCACATAGTCTTTTACCACGCCATACTTCACCGCCCTCGGCCCGCCAGAGTTCTCTGATACATTGCCGCCAATAAAGCAGGAGCCCTTGCTTGCAGGGTCGGGTGGGTAAAACAGACCTTCGGATTTCAGTGCTTCCTGTAGCACCTGGGTTATTACGCCCGGTTCGGTAGTTACCTGGAAGTTGCGCTTGTCTATATGGAGTATTTTGTTGAATCGCTTCATGTCAAGCGCCACGCCACCCCATACCGGCAATGCCCCACCGCTAAGCCCGGTGCCGGCGCCGCGAGGCGTAACGGGAATATTCTGCTCATTGCAATATTTCATTATGCTGCTCACCTCACCGGTTGTGCCGGGCTGCAATACTACTTCTGGCGGATAGTAAAGGTCTTCGGTCTGGTCACCGGCACACCGGTCTATATGCTCGCTATCTGTGAGTACATAGCTGTCTTCCAGTATCGATTTGAAGTAAGCGATATCCTGCTGGTTTATTTTGTGGAAAGGCATGGTGCAAAGGTGGGGAAATTTAGCAAGAGAGTTGTTTTGTGTATTCAAAATATAGCATGTTTGTATAAATTCCCTTTAACTTTACTAAAAGAGTATTTTATGCTGAAAGGATTGTCTGCGATCATATTTATGATGGTATTATTTCAAATTGATAGTAGAGCCACAAAATATGGGTATTGCGACAGGAATGTTATTCTGTATATTGTTGTAGATACGGTGAAAGACAGCTTGGTGTCTAATATAAAAATCATAAACAAAACTGGTAAAGATATTTACTTAAGTACAGGGTACTTTTATGTACACAAAGGAATGTGGCCAATAGGCGGTACACTCGCTCCTGAACTTAATATTTTCGATTTGGGCTATATGCAACAATCGCAGGATTACCTGCACATACAAAATTATTTCAATAAAATTTCTCCTTTTGATTCAATGTCATATTCATGCAAAAGTGAAATTCCAAAAATCACAAAAAAAATCCGTATTAGCTTTGACTATTTGAATACGGCAAATCTTTCTAAAAAATTTGTAAAAAATAACATTCAATGCTTTTTCGAAAATGCTTATTCAATAGATCAGATCGCCTACATAGAGAATTGCACATATTGGCAAGTGGATTTTGATTGATTTAGGTATGCGCTTGGTGAAATGCAAACTCATGGCGGTTGAATTTTTAAATCACGAACATAACTATGAAAATTAAAACAGAACAGGAATATGAAGCTGCAATAATGCAGATAGAAGGTTTTATCAAAAAGGGCTTCCCGAATCTTACGCAAAAAGAAACAAAAGAACTGGAGGCAATATCGAAATCCGTTGCAGCATTTGAAAAGGAATATTACCCGGTTCCATAATTCACTTCTATATCTGAAATGATAGAATTAAAAATTTCATACCTTTGACTTATGGAAGTGCATGAAGCTGTAATAGACTATAAAAGGCGCCATTATACCATTGAGGAGTACCTGGAAATGGAAAATGCCGCCGGTGAGAAACATGAATACTACAAGGGTGAAATTTTTGCGATGTCGGGTGCAAAGACCCCACACAACCGCATTACAAGTAATCTACTTGCCAATCTGTGGAATAAATTAAGGGGGAAACAATGCCAGCCCTATGGCAGTGACCAAAGAATACATGTCCCGAAAAACACACTCATTACCTATCCCGATATTTCTGTTATCTGCGGCCCGGTCATTACGCTGAACAATGACGAGTATAATGTACTGAACCCAACCTTGATTATAGAAGTCTTATCCCCTTCAACAAAAAATTATGACCGGGGAGATAAATTCAGGTTATACCGCGACATACCCACGCTTAAAGAATATGTCTTAGTGGATTCAAGTTCCATAAGCGTTGAAGTTTTCTATATCAATGAGCAGGGGAACTGGGAACTGAACGAATATAAAACCTTTGATGAAACTGTTTATTTTCATTCCATTGAGGTTTCACTTGACGTGAAGAATATTTATGACGGAGCGCTAATAGTTGAATAGCCATTGCCTATACAGATATCTACTGGTCGAAGGTTCTCCTTTCTTCCTGGTGTGCTGAAATGCCACGCTTCCATATACCTGCATTCACTTTCGCCGCAACTCAGTTCCGCCAAGCTATTTCTTTGCCACATCAGCCCCAGGCGGAGTGAATTTTATGACAGCGTTTTCTTTGGCAGGCATACTATGCAGGTAGGCGTATATGGCTGCAAGGTCAGTTCTTGTCATGCCGCCATACATGGTCCAGGGCATAAGGGTATTAAATGCGCCTTTTTCAACGTTTTGTGGTTTGTAATTGGAATCAACATAAGACTTGAACCGGTTTATAAATGCCTCTTCGCTCCAGTTGCCAATGCCGGTTTCGGTGCTCGCCGTGATGTTTGAAGAACGTACTATACCACCGGAGTAAAGCATAAACTCCCTGCCGCCGCTGAAAGCCAGTTCGGGTATTATCTGGCCTTGCTTCACCGGTGTGTGGCACTCCCTGCAGGCGCACGCGTTTACAAGGTAAGCCCCATAAGCAAGCGTATTAGCTGCATCGGGCCGTGTACCACCTTCTGCTTTTTTAGGGATCATGTTGATGATGATGTTCATCGGGAAGTCTGAAGCAGACTCTGGCGGGTTATTATCTATAGGGTCAAAAGAGCGTATGTAGGCGATGATAGCATTGACATCATTCGGGTCCAGCTTGCTGTAGTATGGATAAGGCATTACCGGGAACATAGCCTTGCCTTCTTTCGTAACGCCGGTAGTAATGACCCTGTATAGTTCGCCATCGGTGTAGCGGCCGATGCCCTTGGGCGTAATATTTTTTGAATAATAAACCCCCGGGAAACCAAGTGCCTGGTCGAACCGCTCGCCGCCCTTTCCCAGAGTGCCGGGTGTAAGCGGGCCCGAAAATTTGGTCCAGTCGCGGGTAGAGTGGCAGTCCACGCACAATACCACATGGTTTGCCGGGTACTTCCCTCTTTCTACCAGGTCAGGTGTATAATTTATTTTTACCGGCTGGGCCTCGCCTACATTGGGCAGCGCAGTCTTTACGTAGGAGACCAGCCCACCAATAACAATTACAATAAAGAGTAGAACAAAGCCGGAAATTTTAAATAGCTTTTTCATTATAATTTCTTTTTGTTTCGTTAAAAGTAAAAAAAGCAAATCGAAATGAAAAAGCTGTAATGCAATTTTTTTGAAAAATCAAGCAGAAGATAAGAACGACATTAGCAGAGAATCTAATAAATAGCTTTTGTTGCTTTAGTAAAGGAATAACCGACATCTTTTAACAACAATTCCATTTGTTCAATTTGCTCAGGAGGAGTTTGTTTGCCATAATAAAGACCAGTAAATGCTTCTATTGGTACAATGAATATACCAACCTTCCCAACACCAGACAGAAGCCTAATTTCATCTTCATCTTTATAACTTTTACTTTTTGTACATAGCCATCTGTGAACTGATAGTTCATCAAGTCTGCCATTCTCATCCAAGTAATTTAGTGGCATCATTTCATCATCATAGCTCACAGTAAAAGCATTAAAGAGTTCATTGTATAATGATTGAAATTTGTATTCAATACAAAAGCCTTTTTCACAATCTCCATATTTTTCACTTTCCCACATATACTTCTTGTTACTTGCGGTTGTCGCACAAAATAAACCAAGAGTATTTTTCTGATCCTCAAACGCCTTAACATGTTCTTCAATAATAGCAGCATTACCAAATTCTTTTTTCATTGCTTTTCCTAAAGGATGTTTGCGCATAAATTCCTTCCTAGCCTTTCTGTTGGGCAATTCAAATACCTTTTTATAAAATGGTTCTTGCAAACTTTCACTGAACAATTTCTTTTGCTGCTCCTTAATATAACTGCGGGAATAATTATGATATAACAAACAACTTTCTAAATCTTTATCATCAAGTTCAATAGAGGTTGAAAACTTCATTGAATGATTACCTAAAATCAATCTGGCAGTATTCATGGTTACATATTTGTAAAGACATTTTTTTTCATCAGGTTGGTGAATGTCATACTTAGCAAGTTCTGTAAAAAGCATTTTCTTAAGTGGTGTGTTTTGTAGGTTTTGCATAATACAAAAATAGTGTTGCTTAAATAAATTCAATCACACCGTCCTGCAGTAGCCACTGGCCCGTGTCTCTAACCCAGCCTGGCACGAAGCCGACTCGTGCCACACAAGTAAGCCAGTTTATAACAGCCTAATCCACGCTCTTCACATTATCATCCGGCACGCGGTCTATCAGGTAATTATACGGGTCTATGCCCACCTGCGATGGCTTCTCCTTCACATGAAAGGTATAGGTGTTGTCCTTTTTGCTCACCTTCACGCGGCTGGTAGCAAGGGGCTTGCCAAGCGCGCCTTTATGTTTCGATTCGGCAAACACACTCACGTCTATGTAGTCGTTTATGGGTATAGCTGTTTCCCTGCCCAAAGAGTCAGACCTGAATTTCTCGGAGCTCGTTTTTATGGTCACGTCATAGCCATCTCCTGCTTTCTTCGCA
>JABDBX010000066.1 GCA_013288445.1 Bacteroidota bacterium | reverse complement strand
GCCCTATGGCCGATAGTGCTATAATTACCATTACTCCATCCGTAACGCCATTATTGAGCCTCTCTGCCGTACCCGGTGATACCGTTTGTACCGGAACCTCGGTGACCTATACGGCCACCATATCTAATGGCGGACCCTCGCCAGAATACCGGTGGATGGTGAATAGCGTTGCCGTACCAGATAGCAGCCCGGTATATACTTACGTTCCAGCAAGTGGCGATATGGTAACGGCTACACTCACAAGCGATGCTATCTGTGCACTTCCGGATACTGTAAGCCATACAATAGAAATGACGGTGGATCCCATGATTGCACCTGTTGTAACCCTACACGCTCATCCAGGCACAACGATACTCACCGGACTGCGACCCGCCAAGTCCGACTGGAACACCTGCCGCTCCAGAACAAAAGTTGCCGCCGCCGGTTACTGCATAGGGTACCGGCAAGGAGTTTACGGTAACCATTTTATTGGTTGTGCACGATGCACCGAGCGTGTAGATGACGTTAGCTATACCTGCCGATACCCCGGTGAGCACACCCGTGGCAGCGCCAATTGTTGCAGGGCCTGTGACGCTCCACGAGCCACCCGGTACTGCATTGCTTAATGTGATCATATTGCCTGCACAGAGATCATCGGCCCCGGTTATAGCAAATGGCAGTGGACTCACCGTAACGGTAGCGACTTCCGCGCATCCGGTAGGCAAGGTGTAACTGATATTGGTAACACCGGCAGTTATTCCCGAGACAACTCCCGAAAGCACTTTTGCAATGGTTGTATCACTACTGGTCCATGTGCCACCAGTTGTCGTCTCCGTCAAATCAGTTGTTAGCTCGTAACACAAGCGTCGATTCCCGGAGATCGGGGCGGGTAAAGGGTTCACTGTAAATGTTGTCATTGCAAAGCAGCCATCGCTAAGCGTATAATATAAAGTGGCCATCCCCGCTGCATAACTTGTAACTATGCCAGTGGGAGATACACCGGCCAATGTGCTGGTCCATGCGCCACCAGGCATAGAATCGGCGGCATGAAGCGTACTACCATAAGCGCACAGGTTGCTCACGCCAGCTATAGGCGGAACAGCGATAACAGCAACGGAATAGGCTGCGACGCAACCCGACACCGTTAAATAGTGAATCGAAGCAACGCCACCAGATAAGCCCGTGACGATCCCAGATGAGGCGCCAACTGTGGCAACTCCCAGAGAGCCGGTACTCCAGCTTCCACCCGGCGATGGGTCGGCAAGGGTTGCAGTTGCACCTGAACAAATTTCGGTAGGGCCAGTGATGGCCGGTGGGGCAGGATTAACTGTCAGCGTTTTGTAAACTGTGCAGCCTACGCCGAGGGAATAACTTACCCCTACTGTGCCAGGAGATGAGCCCGTCAAAACGCCGCTGGCTGCATCAATCGTAGCCACAAGCAGGTTACCGCTTGTCCATATACCGCCGCCTGTAGCATCAGTTAGAGTATCTGCCAATCCAAGGCATATTTTTGGCGGGCTGCCGATGGCTGCCGGCAAGGTGTTAACCGTAACAGTAGTCACGGCAGGGCATCCGCCAGGGAACGAACCGGCTAAACTATAGCTGATAATCGCTGTACCCGCCAACGAACCGGTAACTACGCCGGTCGATGAACCAATATCCGCAATTCCGGGCGAAGCAGAGATCCAGGTGCCGCCGGGCGACACATCACTCAATGTTGTTGTTGACCCAATGCACACATGCCCTGTACCGGTAATGGCGGTGGGAGCAGCACTTATTGAAACTGGCTGCGCAATGAGGCAACCCGTTCCTAAAGTATAAGTAATATTGGCTACGCCGGCAGCAATGCCGGACACCAAACCTGATACCGAATCTATTGTTGCGGTTCCTACGGCACCAGAACTCCACACCCCGCCTCCGGTAGCATCGCTAAGGCTTGTTGTGAGTCCCTGGCAAATGGAAGCAATGCCAGATATAGGAAGGGGTAATGGATTTACGGTCAGCGATTTAGTGGCATCACATCCCGACACTGTATAATTAATGTTAACTACGCCAGCGGAAATACCGAGTACAACTCCACCGGGGCTTACAGATGCTATGCCGGGGCTGCTTGTTCCCCAGGTACCGCTAGCTGTTAGGTCGCTCAGTGTTGTCGTTTGCCCAACGCAAATTTCTGGCGTTCCGGTAATGCCAGCAGGCGCCAGACCAACCGCTACGGTTGTGGTAGCAACGCAACCAACGCCAGTTGAATAAGTAATTACGGCCGTTCCCGGCGCTATTCCGGTAACCAGGCCAGTAGCATCTATTGTGGCAGTTCCGGTAGCCGAGGTACTCCACGTGCCGCTGGCTGCAAGGTCGCTCAATGCCGTGGTAAGGCCCACGCACACATGGGAAACCCCCGCTATAGGCGATGGCCCGGGGTCAACCGTTACCGTGGCAGATACCGGGCAACCTACATTATATGTAATGCGCGCTACCCCACCGCTCATACCAGTCACAAGACCTGTAGGCGCAACTGTGGCAACAGCTGTATAGGCAGGGTCACTCCAGATGCCGCCCGGCGCCGGATTGGCAAGAAGAGACGTAGATCCCGCGCAAAAATGCATTGTTCCGGTAATGGGCGCGGGTGCAGGATTTACAGTTACATCCTTTGTAACGGTACAACCGGTACCCAGGGAATAAGTGATCGTAGCCGGCCCGGAACTTACTCCCGTTACAATACCGGTTAAGGAACCAACTGTTGCAGTACTTGTGCTACTACTTGCCCATGAACCACCAGGTACAATGTCGGTAAGCGTATCGGTCCCGGCAATACATACATTCGGAACTCCGCTTACCGGACCGGGAGATGGACTTACACATACCGTTGCGGTAATAGCGCATGAGGTAGGAAGTGTATAGGTAATTACCGTGCAGGAGCCAGTGACGTGCCCGGTTATAACGCCGGTTGATGCACCTACTGAAGCTATTGACGGCAAACTGCTTGTCCAGGTGCCACCAGGTATTCCATCAGTCTCGCCAATAGTTGCGCCGACACAAAGTGCAGTAGGTCCTGTAATGGCCAGCGGCAGCGGGTTAACAGTGATCATAGCAGCGCCGGTCATTGTTCGCGAGCAGGTAGAAACCGGATCAGTCGCTACAACCGTGTAGCTTCCCCCCGCCGTTTGCAAGCCAAAGTCGAGTGAACTGCCTGTACCGGTCATTGCGGCGCCTACCGTTGTTGTTCCATTATACAATTGATAGCTAAGGCCGATTGCAGACCCACTAAGATAAACGTGAAACCCGGCGCCACCAGCGCAAAAGCTGCCCCCGCCGGTAACTGAAAACAGCCCGGGCAATGCATTTACCACTACCGGCATTGTTTTGTAGCAGCCTGTACCCAATACATAACTGACCACTGACGTGCCGGAAGCTACGCCCGTTACAGTTCCTGAGAATCCACCTACCGAGGCTATTGATGCCGGGCTGCTGCTCCATGTACCGCCGCCACTGCCATCAGTCAGGGCAATTGTTGACCCTATACAGACTGCGGTGGGACCGCTGATGGAAAATGGAACCGGATTAACGTTCACTGTAGTAGTCCTGCTGCAGGTTGTGGGCAGGATGTAAGTAACAACTGCTGCGCCCATTGCCGCCCCGGTAACAACTCCTGCGCCGGGGCCTACCGTAACGTTTGCGCTGGTTGTTGTCCACGAGCCACCGCCGCCATCAGATAAAACAGTAACGGCGCCCACACAGACATTCAAAGAGCCTGTTATTGCGGATGGCAACGTATTTATGGTCAGTGTCGTTGAAATGGAGCAACCCACCCCCAAAGAGTAAGTAATTGTAGCAACGCCACCCGAAGCGCTTGTGAGCGCCCCTGAGGCAGAACCGATGCTGGCAAGAGTGGCGGGAGTGACAGCCCACGTACCGCCTGGCACGCCATCGGAAAAAGTGGCGGGGGTACCGAAACAAATATGTGAGGGGCCGGAAATTACGCCGGGAGACGAATTAATAGTTACCGGCACGGAAGCGGTGCAGCCGGTAGCCGTTACGGAATATACAATGCTTGTGGTACCGGGAAACAAGGCTAACAACGACCCGGAAGTAGGACCAATGGGTGCAACACCTGTATTGGAGCTTGTCCAGGTGCCACCCGTTGCCGGGTCTGTAAGGGTTGCTGTTTGCCCTACGCAAAGGTGTGAGGGCCCGATTATAGCGCCGGGTACGGGGTTGACAGAGACGGGAGCAGTTACCGAGCATCCGGACGGCATGGTATAAGTAGCAATTGCCGGACCATGCGCGATGCCTGTGACCAAACCTGTGGCCGGGGTTATTGAGGCTACAGAAGCAGGGCCTATGCTCCACGCCCCCCCTCCCAGGTCATACAGCGAAGTGGTTGCCCCCTCACAAACTGTTGCAATACCGCTAATGGGCGATGGTATAGGGCTAACCGTAACTACAGCCGTGGCTGCACAACCAGTAACAAAAGAAGTATAGACAATCGTTACCGTATCGGGCGAGTAGCCAGAAACCACTCCTGTTCCAATATCAATGGCAGCAATCAGGGGCTGAACACTGCTCCATCCCCCCGTGCCATCAGAATCAACCAAAGTTGTAGTTGACCCGGCGCAAACGCTTTCATCCCCGGTGATAGAACCCGGCAACGGTAATACCGTGATCGACGTAGAACGGTAACAACCTGTACCCAGGGTATATGTGATACTGACGGACCCTGCCCCAATACCTGTAACACTTCCTGTAGGGTCAACAGCGGCTATTGTCGTATCGCTGCTTGTCCACGCACCGGCTCCGCCTCCAGAGTATAATGGAATGCTGGCAGCCACACATACTATTGGCAGGCTAGCTATTGTAGCAGGTAGCGGGTTTACGGTAATTATGGCGGATGCATAGCACCCTCCCGGCAAAGTATATTTAATGGTTGAAGTTCCACCCAGCGCAGCAATACCAGTGGCTACCCCGGTAGAAGACCCAATGGAAGCTATACCAGGCGACACGCTGCTCCAGGAGCCACCAGCTGTAACATCGCCCAGAAGTGTTGTAAAGCCGGTACACATGTATTTGGTGCCGGTAATGGGCGATGGAGAAAGATTAACCGTGACCGGCACAGACGCTAAACAACTGCCAATGGTATAGGCAATGGTAGCAACACCTGGCGCTAACCCTGCAACCAAGCCGCTAGTTGGGTTTACAGTGGCCATTGCCGTTGCGCTGCTACTCCATGCACCACCTGTGACAGTTTCGGACAACGCTGTTGTAAAACCGGTACAAACATTTGTTATTCCTGTTATGGGCGCTGGTTGCGGCGTTACGTTCACGGTTGTGATCACGTAGCACGCCCCACCAGTAGAATATGTAATAGCAGCAGATCCTATAGCCAGCCCGGTCACGACTCCGGAAGTTGGGTTCACTGTAGCAGTAGCTACACTACCGCTACTCCAGGTACCGGCAGAGGTAACATCAGATAATGTTGTAGTTAGGCCCATGCAAATGTTTGTTGTGCCGGTAATAGAGCTTGGCGGGGTAACCACATTTACGGTCAGGGTTGCCACACAACTGGTTCCATATGAATAGGAAATAACGGCAGTGCCTGTTGACGCACCGTAAACCACGCCAGTGCTGGCCCCAACAGATGCCACGCCAGAATTGCTGCTGGACCATGTGCCGCCGGCGGTGGAGTCGTACATTGGCGTTGAAGAGCCCTGGCAAATGACATTTGTACCGATAATAGAACTGATAGTATTAGAGTTTAAATAGACGCTCTTAACGCATTGTACACTGTATCCACCGCCGGTTGCCGCTGAAAACCCAAAATAACCGGAAGTAGTGATAGGAAATGTACCAGTCAAAGAAGGCGATGTGCTGCCGTTCACATACACCCTTATAGTGCCCCCGAAATAAGCTATTCTTACATGGTGCCAACTGCCGTCGGCCATATAGGTCTGGTGTCCCAATGTAGAAGTTAACAGGTGCGTGGCATCACCCTCTGAGTAAGTACTGGAGGAGCTGTACCCAAATAATTGATCTTCCGGGTTCAGGCCATCGCCATCGTTATCCCAGGTATCCATGGTAAATACAAAGCCGGTTAATGGATTAGGTAATCCTAAACCACCGCCCGCCACAAAGCTGGTCAACGGATTAATAAAATAGAAAGCGATACCATCGGCCACGCCGCTGCCACCAGCCCCACTTATTTTGTAATCAAAATCAACAGTAAACTGCCCGCAAGCTGTAACGTTTTCAGCCGTGTTGTAATAAACATATCCATTTTCGCTACCTGCAGATGTCGTTAATTGAATTTCGCTGTCAACTGTTGTTGCAGTACCCCCGACAGTCCATCCGGTAGTAACTATAGGATAACCGGCGAGTGAGACACTTACCTGCGAAATGCCGTGGAAAATAGAAGAAACAAGAAATATAAAGAGTAAGAGTGCTTTTTTCATGGTTTAGTAGTATAAATCTGCAGAAACAAAAAATGAAGCTTTCATTAAGGTTAGGTTATCAAATTTAATTCTTTATTTCGGTATATTATATTCCATTTTTTCAAACAACATTGTATTAACGTTAACCGGGAAAATTGCAACAGCCTTTTGCACATGCGGCGATCTACTATATACTAACTTCTATCTACTAACAAAAAAAACACATTTGTTATTTTAGTTTTTATTTCTACTTTTGAGGTATGCGTATCAACAAAAAAATATTACTCGTCACGATACTTTGCGGTGTATCTGTATTTGCCCAAAGCTTTATACAGAAACATGATGATGAAAAGGCAAAAAACCTGAAGGTACTGCCCAAGGATATTTCGGGCAAAGAGCTCCATGAGATCATGAGAGGGTACTCTATGGCGCTTGGGGTAAGGTGTAATTTCTGCCATGTTTCAGAACAGGTGGAAGGTCAGGAAAAACCTAAATTCGATTTTGCTTCCGACAATAAGCCGGAGAAAACTATAGCCCGCGATATGATGAAGATGACAGCGGCGATCAACGAAAAGTATATTGGCAAAATGGTGGGTGGCGATCATACGCTGGAACAGATCACTTGCGTGACCTGCCATATGGGAAGAAAGACCCCGATCATTACTGTAGATTCATTGAAGAAACCGCAGTAGTTTCCGACCCGTGTTTCGTGGAGTTTTGACAACCTTTGAAAGGTTGTCAAAACTGTTGACTGATAAATTTTCACCGCTTCAATATCCTTTCAAATCTCCTTACATCCGCAGTGGGTGTTAATGGTATTCCATTCACAAGGTGCGCGGCAAACTCATTTGCGAACCAGGGACACATAGATACGCCCTTGCCGCCCATACCATTAAAAATGCCTATTGAATCATGCACCGGATGCAGGCCCACAAAGGGTTTTCGCTCCATATTTGCAGGCCGCTGCGCTACGATGTGATCAACGATTGTATAAGGTAATTTCAACCAATAGTCGAGCTGTAGTTCTACTTTTTTTCTGAAGGCAGGGGTCGGTTCCATGTCCGTGAATTTCCAGTCGTGGGCCGCGCCGATCCAGAATAAACCATCTTGCCAGGGAACAATGCTGATGCCTTGTTTGACAATGTGGGTTCGCGACAGGCCAGGAATAGATGCGATCAGCGCCTCGCCCTTGTCTTTCGACCAGGGCAGCATTTGAAAATAGGGGTTTTGCGCGCCACCCACCCCCTCGCAGCAAATGATCTTTTGCGCGTGAATGTCTTTGTATGATATACCAGTCGCAGTCACCTCGCAATCCAGCCAACTGAACTGGTGTTCCATCAATGAACCTATTTCCGATAAATGGTTACGCCACCCGATTATTAAAGACCGAAGATCAACCAGCAGGCACGGGGCAATTTCACCGATGCCATAATTGAACCTGAAATATTGCTGCCATTTATCTCCATCTGCCGATAAGTGTAAAAAGTCCTTCTCCTCTTCCAGCTTGTTATTAAAAATTTCTCTTTCCCCATCCGTTGCATAAAAGTCAAGTATGCTGCATTCCTGCACTAATGACATCGTGAGTTCTTGCTCCAACTCCCTATACATCGTTAATGCAAAAGGTAAAAGTTCTTCTATCATCCACGACCTTACTAAGCGCTTCCCGGTAACCGGGTTCACGATTCCGCCCGCCACCCGGCTGGCGCTGGCATTGTTAGTTTCGTCAACCACTATTACTTTCTTTCCGGCATTTAGCAAGCTTCGACTCAGTAGCGTACCGGCTAAACCTTGCCCTATGATAAGATAGTCCACCTCCATACTGCAAAGAAAGTATGAATTTTCCGCTTTACTTTTGCCCCGATGAAAAATAGAGTGCCTGTAAATATCACCAGCCTGCTGCTCCTTTATTTTTTGTTGCTTACCCCCCTGCTTTATACCCATACTGCAACAGTTGCCAATACACTTATTTTATTGGCTTCCGTCTTCAGTTCTTACTATCTGGGCGCAGTGTTATTATATGCTGTAAATAAAGAAGACCTGTTAAGCCCTATGAGCCATGCAGCCCTGTCGGTTTTTACCGGTGGGTTCATTTACTCCATGCTCATCTTCATTACCACCGGTCCTGCACTGCTTATTGGAGTGATGCTCGTCTCGACATCTTTATTGCTTTTTGTTTTCAGAAAACAAACCGACTTTCAACTCACTCTTGCGTGGTCGGGCATCGCTGCTTTTGCAGTATCCGTTGCTGTGATCGTGTTGATCTCAGCAGGCGACATACATCATCAGTTTACGGCCGTTCAGCTTGGCAGCGACTGTTATGGCAATGACGATTTTTTCTTTACTTCTGTGGTCGCGTCCATGCGGCATGGCAGCATATTCAATGCAGCATACGAGACCGGCTCGCCACTCAATTATCAAATCTTAGGCTTTTTTATTCCTTCGTTGCTGGCCTGCGTGCTGGGTGTTTCTTCTCACCTGGCAGTATGGTGCCTGGCAGGGCCATTATATATATTGCTGGCGTTGTTGCTCTGCTATGAGGTTTGCTACTACCACCTAAGAGCAAGCATATCCCGGAAAAATGTGTGGTTCATCATCCTTGCAATAGTGCTGCCCATATTGCTTGCACCGTTGCACCCGCTTTATGTAGCTAAGGGCAGCATTAAAAACTTCATATTTAACGGCATGGGCTACCTGGTGCCGGCAGGCACTATTACCTACCCAGTGAGCATAGCTATGTTCCTGTTTTGCCTGTTACTGTTTTCAGCCATTGACTGGGCGGACAAAAAAATAACGGCAAGCAAAGTATTTTTTACTGTCTGCCTTGCGCTGATACTCATTGGGAAGGGGCCGCTGTACGTTTGTTTTATGTTGTTCCTTGGGGTAATTGTGCTGAAGAGGATCATTGCTAACAAAGAGAAGATCACCAACTACCTATGGTATTTTATTGCGTCACTGGCGCTCTCGGTAGGTGTGCTAAAAATATGCATGGGGCAGAATGCAGGCGGCACTAATTTCTTTCGGTATGGCTTCCTTTCGGGTGAATTTGCCGGGTGGTACCATAGAAGCACAACCGGGGCATTTAATAATCTCATTATCATAGCGCTTATCTTGCTTACCTATCTTTTATGGTCAGGACTAAGACTTGTCGGATTGGTGGCATTATTAAGATCAAAAGCAACGAGGCTAAATGAGTTTTTTTTCGGCGCAATTATTTCGCTTATTGGCGTTACCATATTTGCATCCTTTTTGCACATGCAAATAAAAGACAGCGCCGGCAACATCCTCCAGGATGCTACTTTCAATGTAGAGCAGTTTATCCGCTCCGGTTTTTATATTCTGACCATTGTGGCGACCATCGGCTTGCTGTATTTGTTTTACAGTAGCAACTTTAAACCAATATACGTGAAGGCCATTGCGGTCATTACATCGGTTTGGTGCTGCCTTTCTCTGTCCACGCTTGGCTATAATGCCATACAGGGATTCAACACCCCACCCTGCCCTCAACTGGCTTGGTACACGGACAATTACAACCAGCTAAAAGCGGGAAAATATGATGATGGGCTCATAGCCGTGAACCCATCATCTCAATATGGCATTATGCTGGCCAGTTCGGACTATGGCCGGTATTGGAGCGCATTCGACCGCTCCGGCACGGCCAACTATAACGGCTCGATAAAGAATGAATACCGCTGGCTCGTATTCCGCAAGCTATTGGCCCATCCCGAAGAAAAGTATCTTTCTCTCATGAAGAGCGATGGTGTAAAATACATTATAGCCACGCCGCTGGATACTGCCCAACTTCGCGAGGCAAGTATTGCGTACCCTGCCTTGCTCCGTTTGGTGCCGGATTCAAAATGGGTTTATTCCCTGGACTAAGATTGACTAAGATTTATAGGATTTTCAGGATTTTAGGATGCAGACTAAGATTTATAGGATTTTCAGGATTTTAGGATGCAGACTAAGATTTATAGGATTTTTAGGATTTTAGGATGCGCGAGAATATGTTTCACAAAAGTTCGATGGGCGATGCCCATCGCTATTGGATCACGCCCTTTCAGGGCTGCCTCCATTTTCAAAAATCACTACTCTCCTTCGCATTACTCCACCAGTTTCAGGAACTCGTCTTCGGTAAGGATATTCACTGTTCCCAGCTTTTTTGCCTTATCCAATTTCGACCCGGCATCAGCGCCCACCACCAAATAGTTCAGTTTAGCGCTTACACCACCAAGTATGGAACCGCCTTTGTTTTCCACGATAGTTTCGGCATCGCTGCGCTTAAACTGGCTCAGAGTTCCGGTAAAGAGGAATGTTTTCCCGGCAAGCGCGCCATCAGTATGCATGGGGCCTTTATGCTCGTTGGCTAAGTTCACACCTGCCTCACCAAGCCGGGCAATAATTTGCCTGTTTTCTTCGCGGGCGAAAAAGTCAACAACGGAGGTACCCACCTTGGGGCCAATATCTTCCAGCAGGGATAGCTTTTCAATATCCCAATCATAAAACTCCGTAATATGCGATACCGCCGAAGCAAGGGTCTTGGCTGTGGTTTCGCCCACAAAGCGTATCCCCAACCCGAAAATAAGCCGGTTAAGCGGCTGTTGTTTCGACTGCTCTATGGCTTGCTTCAGGTTGGTTACAGATTTCTCGCCAAAGCCTTCCATGCCCTTCACTCTATCCCAATCAATGTTGTAAATGCCCGGGATATCTGGCAGCAATCCAAGTTCGTAAAACTTCTGCACGTTGGCTGTGCCGAGGCTCCGTATATCCATCGCATCTTTGCTGGCAAAGTGAATCATGCGCTCCACCACCTGCACCGGGCAGTTAATGTTAATGCATCGCCATGCCGCTTCGTCCTGTTGCCGTTCCAGTTCACTATTGCAGGCCGGGCAGTGGGTAGGAAACTTAATTTCTTCCTCCTCGCCCGTTCGCATTTCAGTCAGCGGCTTTACTATGTAGGGTATCACATCGCCTGCCCGTTCTACCAGCACTGTATCGCCTATGCGCACATCTTTCTCGCGCACCACATCTTCATTGAACAGGGATATCGATGTAACGGTGACGCCACCTATATGCACCGGGTCTATCTTGGCCACGGGAGTTATAGCGCCCGTGCGCCCCACCTGGAACTCTACCCTGCGGAGCTTGCTGGTGGCCTGCCGCGCCTTAAATTTATAAGCTACGGCCCAGCGAGGATGGTGGGAGGTCATGCCCATTTTATCCTGCATGGCGAAATCATTCACTTTTATCACGAGTCCGTCAACCTCAAAAGCAAGATCATCGCGGTGGCCTTCAAACTCATGACAGTAGGTTATTACCTCATCAATATGCTTAAACAGCTTCATTTCTTTAGCCGGAGCCGGGAACCCCAGGCCATATAGCCATTGAATGGTGTCATAGTGCGTTGCCAATCCTGCGGGTCGGTCCTTTCCCGCTGCCAGAGTATATGTGCTTACATGGTATAGTATGGCATTCAGGCCGCGCTTTTTTACCTCATTTGGGTCAAGTATCCTCAGGGTGCCCGAAGCTGCATTACGGGGATTGGCAAGCGGTGAAAGCCCCTCTGCTACCCTTTGCTTGTTAAAGGCTTCAAATACATTTTTATGGATCACTATTTCACCTCGTATCTCTATTTGCTTAACGCCCTGTTTGGTAAGCGCTGCCGATAGCGGTATTGCCTTTATCTGCCTTATGTTGGCTGTTACATCCTCCCCCATCATGCCATCGCCACGGGTAGCGCCACGGGTAAGCTGGCCATCGTCATATATGAGGGATATACTAGCCCCGTCGTATTTTGGCTCTACGCAGTAGGCTATGTCACCCGTCCCGGCAAACTCACGGCACCGCCTGTCCCAATCCGTAAGGTCTTCGGCATTGTAGGTGTTGTCAAGGCTTAGCATCGGCACCAGGTGGCTCACCGTAGGGAAACGCTCGCTCAGCCCGATAGCCACCCTTTGCGTGGGCGAATCGGCTGTTTGCAGTTCGGGGTTCTTTTCTTCCAGGTGTTTCAGCTTTTTGAAGAGTGCATCATATTCGGCATCGGCCAGGGCTGGCTCACTTTGCACATAATATTTCCAATCGGCATAAAGGATCACTTCTCGAAGCTGTGTTATGGTGCGGTCGGCGCTTTCGAGGTCGTGATGTAGTAAGTGTTTCGCCTGCTCATACAAGCGTTTTTCGTCGTGCTGGGTGTACATGGGTGCAAAGTAAAGAAGTTTTGGAACTACTTTACCTTCGGAACGAT
This sequence comes from Bacteroidota bacterium, assembly GCA_013288445.1. Taxonomy (GTDB): domain Bacteria; phylum Bacteroidota; class Bacteroidia; order Chitinophagales; family Chitinophagaceae; genus Nemorincola. The sequence goes on along the minus strand of JABDBX010000066.1, from coordinate 4,199 downwards.
GACAAAATAACTTCCACCATCTTACTCGTTCTTTTCCATTTTTCCTTCGTTGTAAAAGTCTTTAAATAATTCATTATTCGCAGATTTTACGCCTCGTAAAAAAGAAAAATAACTTCGCAATATGGTGAAAGTTATTTCGTCAACGTTCCTTCGGCATTAAAGGCGCTTGCCATCCATCATATGTTCCGTGATACTGCTTTGCTGCTTTTTTCAGTTCGGCGGCCATTGCATTAATGGTATCCATTTTCACTAACGCCCGCTTAGAAACATTGGCAGTCCAGGGAAAATCAGTGACATTATCACTTTTCAGCGCCATCTGCAACGCCTTTGTCGAATAGCCCTTGCCGCTCACAAAAGTGGCAAACGAGTCGCACTCGGCTTCGGTACGAAAGCCGATATGAAACACTATATCACGGGGTTGGGTGAGACTGTCGCCACTTTGTATCAGCTTTGTAATTACCTTATCATTCTCCATCCAGTTCAGCATCGTATCATCAGGGTAAAGGAAGGTACGGTAGGTGGTCCAGTCCGGGTCTGATTTGATGCTGATGGCGTATTTATAGTCTTTATAAGTGCGGGTATAAAGCCGGTTCAGTGCATTGCGTATGCCGACGGTGTCCTTTACATAATAGTAGTTCACCCGTTCGCAATTATACGTCAGCGTTCCCACCAGCACTTTTGGTGTAACGCCGGTAAGGAAACTGCCGGTGGCGTCAAGTATCTCCTCAAGCTGGTCTATCTCGTCCGTGTTGGGCAGCCCATCTTTATTGCATTTGTGTGCACGCGGGCCAGTAATGACCAGGTTTGGGTATTTTTTATCGGGTGCATTGTCCATAAGAGCGAGGTCCACCAGCACGGAGCCGGGCTTATTGCCAAACTTCGCCATATAGGTATCCCAATTCTCGTTTTGAGCTATGGCTGTAGAATAGAAAAATGTAAGAATTATTGCGCTGATATACTTCACAAGGTAAAGTAAAGGAATATATTTTTTTGGGTCAGCCACTTTAGGAAATGTTTATGAAGCTGCTCAACAACTCATCCACCTCGAAGAAAATTTTCCATTTTATGGAATATTTACAAAATTTGGAATTTCTCAATTTATTGATTATCAATCGATTGCGAATTTGGCATGTGATTGGATACCAAGCTATTATCTGACAAGAATAGAGAATGGCAGAAGAAACAAGACAAATGAAATGAAAAAGGTAAAGAAAATATTAGCAGCATCAATAGTACTATTCGGGGCCACAGCAACAACTACGGCAAACAACCTTAGCCCTATAAGTACCCCCCTGACTATATCCTTGGTTAACAATATGAGTTTTGGGAACATAACTGCTGCCCCCGCTTGCGGAGGTACGATGGTTCTATCACCCGAAGGAACAATTACGGTTACAGGCGGCGTAAAGCGACCTGCTATACCGAGTTGGGTGGCAGCAGCTATGTTCACCGTTTCCGGCCTTCCGGAATATGCCTACACGATCTCTGTGCCCGAAAACGCTACGCTATCTAACGATGTGGCCGATACCATGAAGATAAGCAAGTTCACGAGCAGCCCGGCAGGTAATGGCCTCCTCAATCCATCGGGGACACAGACCATAAAGGTCGGGGCTACACTGACTATAGCTAAGGCACAGGCAGCAGGGGTTTATACTAACACTACAGAAGTAAAGGTGACGGTGAATTATAACTGAGGTGTTACTTATGCAGGCAAGCAACTGCACATGAAGTTGACCGTCAGGCTTCGCCCTTTCAAATAGGCTCCTATTATATTTGTTTCAATAATTTCGTTATCTCCTTATCTGTGATTGTCTCCCGGTCTCCTTTATCGTAAATTGTAAGCAGAAATACTTTTTGTGCAACTACTTTAGCTTGAAGAATAACTCTTGCACCACCTGATTTTCCAGCATTTTTTCCAGTAATCTGCATTCGTATTTTATGGCAGTCCATACCAATGGGCTCACCAGACTTAATAAATTCATCTATCTTGTTGGAAAAATTACGGACATCATCTCCAATTTGAGCATACTTTTTTTTGAGCTTTTTTAATTTCTTCTCGAAATTCTTCGTTGGTATTACCTCATAGCTCATTCAATAACTGATCTAAAGATTTAGGCTTGATAACTCCTCTTTCAATTAAATCAACTTCTTTAAGTGCAGATTTTATGCCGCGAACAATGAAATACGCTTTAGCCCTCGCTATAACCCGGTGGATAACAGGGATATGATGGTTGTCCTTAATACGCCTGTTTATCGCAGCGCTTACCTGCCGCCTTTCATGCGACACACCGCGATCTCCAACAATTGGCGATCCCAAATCCCCCCCTGCAAATGATGTCTTACCCATAACAATATAACGATTGCAAAGTTAATCACTATAAATGATAATACAATGCTTCTTCACCAAATACATCACCTCCTTTACCAGCTTCATAGTACGCGGCACTATATACAAGCCCTATATACCTCACAACCCAGGACATCACCGATTACAAAGTAATTCTTCCGCCCCCATCATTTGTGTAAAATTGTCCCACGTGTTTTCCTGAACAGCAATAATATTTGTAAAATAACGTTAATACGGAAAGCTCCTGCTCTGAAACATACCACTCTGATACTGTCCTTTGCTGTTGTAGCCCTCCTTTTCTCTGCTTGCCAGAAAAAGGACAATGCTAGCCAGTTGGCCCCAACCAAAACAAACACATCAGACAGCTACTCTGTAAAACAAGCAATCATCTACCCCTATACGGACACTTTTTATGGAGTGGTAAGGATATGGGCCGATTTCGGATTTCCATATTCTGATACGATCAATGACCCGGCTTACCTTTATGTAATTCATACCGCACCAGATTTAATTGAGTTTTCCTCAGACTACTTTACAACAAATCACACTTACTATTTTGGGCCAAACGCGTTGCCAGCTGGTAATTATTATTACTGGGGTTTTAATATGTCAATGGGGGTCAATGATCCAAACTATTATGCATATTATTACCGAGACGACGGAGGTGATTTTAAACTTGCTGGCGACTCAATCGTGTATAACACGAGAACTCTGCTATGCGATGATGGCTATTATTCACATTACGTAGGAAAAAAGATATAACTTCTCAAGCCAATTTATATGCTGAAGCATACAAAGTGCATGTCATCCATAGCTATTCTGACACTGCTTTTCTGTGCTTGCCAGAAAAAAAGCAACGACGCGCCTGTACCAGTGGTTCTGCCTAAAATAGATTCGCCAAAAGCCATAACCCCTATTGCGCCGGCAACAGTTTATCCCTACACAGACACTTTTGCCGGCAAATACTGGCCCACGGAAGGGCAATATTTTGAGATTGAAGCAAATGGATTTGGAGGTACTGTCGCTGAAAACTCAGGCTTCGATACTGTGTACATATGCCACTACAAGGCAGACAGTATTGTAATGTTCAGCTATGCATTCGGCTACATCAAATACCCATTTACCACCACTGTAAAGAGCATTGACGACCTGGGAGCTTATTCATTTCGTGACGACGATGGATACTACCAGGCCACATATACATTCAATCTTACAAACAATAATCAATATACAGCTTTCACGGCATGGACGCTATACTGCATATTCCGGTATGATTTTGGCTGCACAGGAGAGGTTGAAGGGACTTTTGTAGGCTATAGGCTAAACTAGCGCTGCATGCAGGTCAGATATTTGCATAATGCAATTCCCGCTTGAAATCAAAAAAGCTCTCCAGACTTAAATCTTCATCTATTTCCGGCCAGTGTATGCTTTCTGTAAAAGGGCCTATTTCATAATTATCTCTTTGCAAATGAGTAGCATTGGCCAGCCGGGGAAACCAATGCAAAGGGTTTCCGATAGTATGCCCGCTATCGGTTACTATATAGATATTCTCCTTATCAAACGATACTTTTTCTATTTTCATCACCTACCAAGTTTCCCCAGCGCATGGTTTCTTACCGTATCCCTTAAAAACCCTTTTAAACTAAGGTCTTCATCAATGTCCGGCCAATGGATACCAGTGCCTTCGCCAATCAGTTTGTATTTTCTAAGACTGTCCGGCGAGGCATTTAGCAACCTCGGATAGTTTGACAACTGCTCCTGCAAAACACCACCCGTATTTAAAATTACTAAAAGCATGTCCATATCCGGATGCACATCTATTTCCTTTATCCTGATACCCTCATTATAAATA
>JABDBX010000065.1 GCA_013288445.1 Bacteroidota bacterium | reverse complement strand
TAAATCAGTCTCCGTTTTATTTTTTACTTTTGTAAGCAGTGGCCGGTAGTCCTGGCTGTTAATATTTTGCATGAGGAAGATTGCCATACTTCAATCCAATTACATACCGTGGATGGGTTATTTTGACTTGATAGGCTGGGTAGATGAATTTATTTTGTATGACGATATGCAATATACCCGCCGCGACTGGCGAAACCGCAATAAAATAAAAACACCTAATGGGTCGGCCTGGCTCACGATACCGGTGGAAGTGAAGGGGAAATATTTTCAGAAGATCAATGAAACGGTTGTGTCGGATTCGAATTGGGCAAAAGACCACTGGGCTACGATAAAGCAGTTTTATGGCAAGGCAAGGTATTTTAAAGAATATAAAGAAGTTTTTGAATCGTTTTACCTTACTACAACAGAACCTTATCTGAGCCGTATAAATTATGAATTGCTGGTTAGGGTTAACGAAATATTAGGCATTACCACCAAAATCTCCTGGTCGGGTGATTATGAGCTTGCAGACGGGAAAACGGAGCGCTTGCTGAGCCTTGTGCAGCAGGCCAGGGGCGATGAATACATCTCGGGCCCGGCAGCAAAAGATTATATTGTGGAAAGTCTGTTCACAGACGCTGGTATTAAACTTACCTGGATGGACTATTCCGGCTATCCCGAGTATGAGCAATTGTACCCGCCGTTCGAGCATGGGGTTACGGTGCTGGACCTTATATTTAATGAAGGCAATAATGCCGCCGACTATTTAAAGTATGTGGGCAATGGAAAATAAGATATTAGAGACCGTTAATAACTACTATACCCAAAAAATAAAGGAACATGGCGCTGGCCCAAGGGGCGTGGACTGGAATTCTACCGAATCTCAGGAGCTTAGGTTTCAGCAATTGAGCAAAGTGATTGAGACAAATGCGGATTTTTCATTGTTGGACTATGGTTGTGGTTATGGGGCAATGCTGGAGTATATTGCGAACAGAAACAGCGAATTTCGTTACAAGGGTTTCGATATTTCTGATGAAATGATAGCGCAGGCTGTTGATAACAATAAGGCCCGTAAGGAAGCTGTTTGGGCTACAAAATTGCTGGAAGGGGAGATGTTTGACTACACAATAGCCAGCGGGGTGTTTAATGTGCGGCTGGAGGCGGGAGATGCCGACTGGATAAAGTATATAACCGATAACCTGCAAACAATGAACAGCCACAGCAGGAAGGGTTTTTCGTTCAATATGCTCACGTCTTACTCCGATAAGGAGTATATGCGCGACTATCTATTTTATGCCGACCCTGCCTACTTTTTTGATTATTGCAAAAAACACTTTTCAAAGTACGTGGCGCTGTTGCATGATTATCCGCTTTATGAATTTACACTGATCGTTAAAAAATAGGCATGGGAAAAGAGAAGATCATCATTTTTGGCACGGGGGACATTGCGCAGATAGCTAATTACTATTTCGAAACGGATAGTAATTATGAAGTAGTTGCCTTTACTGTGGATAGCGCCTATATAAAGCAAGACACTTACGAAGGCAAGCCATTAGTGGCTTTTGAAGATATAGCTACTATTTATCCTGCGGCCGGGCACAAAATGTTTATTGCGCTCAGCTATGCCAAAATGAACAAATTGCGGGAGGCCAAGTACCACGAAGCTAAAGACAAGGGCTATAGCCTGGTGAGCTACATTAGCAGCCACTGCACTTACCTGTCGCAGTATCCATGTGGCGATAATTGTTTTATTTTTGAAGACAATACCATACAGCCGTTTGTGCGTATAGGCAATAATGTTACATTATGGAGTGGCAACCACGTTGGCCATCATTCAGAAATAAAGGATCATAATTTCGTAAGTTCGCATGTAGTTATTTCCGGCCACTGCACTATAGAAAGCAACTGTTTCCTGGGTGTGAACAGTACGCTGGCACACAACGTGGTGATAGCGCGGGAAACATTGCTGGGTGCCGGTGTGGTTATTTCAAAGAACACCGAGGAAAAGCGGATTTATGTTCCGCCCCGGCCGGTGATGCTGGAAAAGAAAAGCGATGAAGTAACCTTGTAGAATTCCCCAAAAGCAAAATTATTAATGACAAACCATCCGCTCATATCAGTAGTAAGCCCGGTGTACAAAGCTGAGAAGATTGTACCCGTGCTTGTGAGTCGTATTGTGGAGGAAGTTTCTAAAGTCACTGATAATTTTGAGATAGTGCTGGTGGAGGATTGCGGGCCAGATAACTCATGGTCTAAAATAGAAGAAGAAGCGCGAAAGGATACAAGGGTGAAGGGAATAAAGCTAAGCCGGAATTTCGGGCAGCATTACGCGATCACCGCCGGATTTACCTATGCCCAGGGAGATTATGTAATACTCATGGATTGTGATCTACAGGACAACCCGAAATACATAAAAGACCTCTACCAAAGTGCACTAACGGGAAATGACATAGTGCTCACCTACAAAGAGAAGAGAAAACATTCATTCTTTAAAAACCTTTTTGCGTCTGTTTATTTTGTTGTGTTCAATTACCTTATAGACAATAAAGACTACAACTCCAGTAAGAACGTAGGCGCATATTCCTTACTGTCGCGGAAGGCTTTGAATGCCTTTCTTTCCATGAAAGAATATCACCGGCATTACCTGCTTATAGTAAGGATGCTGGGCTTCACTAAGGCTTATGTGCCTATTGAGCACGAGGCAAGGTTTGAGGGTAAAAGTTCTTATTCGTTTTCCAAGCTGGTGAAACATGCCATGTACGCCATTACCTCGCAGTCTGATAAGCTGCTGAGAATATCCATATCACTGGGCTTTTGCATGTTCTTGTTTTCATTGGTCTGGGCCGCCGTTATTATCTACAGGTACTTTACCACCGGCTTGCTGAATGGTTATGCCTCCATCATGATATTTGAGTTATTGGGTACAGGTATTATTCTTATCTCCATTGGTGTGGCGGGTATGTATATCGGTAAGATATTTGAGCAGGTAAAAGAACGGCCTTTATTTATTGTGGACAAAAGTGTTAATGTATAAACTAAGGTTATGGAAAGCTCTTATGGCGTTACGCTGCAACAAACTAATACTACTGCTACCGACCTTTATCTCGAAGAGCTAAGGATAAAAGGTTTTACAATCGTTCCGGGTATTTTGGATGAAAGTTTGCTGCAAATTGCCAGGGAAAAGCTGGACGACGTTTATGCCATGCAGGCATCGGCATTCGGGGCCGAGCGGCTTGCTGCAATACACGAGAAAGACCTTGTAAGGATCCCGCTAAAATACGATGATTTCTTTCTGCACCAAGTAGCGGCCAATGAACAACTGATTGCTATCATTAAACTGGTGCTGGGTGAGTATTTCATACTCCATTTGCAGAACGGCATCATCAACCGGCCAAACGAAGCCCACCACCAGGGTAGCTGGCACCGGGACCTGCCTTACCAGAATTTTACCATTTCGCATCCGTTAGCTGTTGGCGCGTTATTTTGTATCGATGATTTTACGACGGACAATGGCTGCACCCAGGTGGTGCCCTTTACCCATAAGTGCGAAACTATCCCATCAAAGGAATATATAATGGCCAACAAGCTACCCGTTGAGGCAAGTGCGGGTTCGGTGATACTATTCGATTCCATGCTTTTTCACCAGGCGGGTTATAATTCATCAAGCGGAATAAGAAGGGGGATAAACAACGTATATGTGGCGCCAATACTGAAGCAGCAGATAGATATTCCAAAAGCGTTGAACGGCAAGTATGCCGATGATGCTTTTTTGAGCAAGTTTCTGGGCTATGATTCGGCAGTAGCAGAGAGTGATGTGGCGTGGCGGGAGAGGAGGGTTAAGAAATAATTTAGAGCAAATGAATTGGACCAAACTAAAGAATATATTTTGCCCGGACAATAACTTCAGTTGGATGGTGTCTCATGCTGCCAATCCATTTGCCGAGCGAATGTCTGAGGGTATTTACCGGATATATTTTACCTGCAGGGATGCGGAAAGCAGATCGCACATAGGGTATGTGGACGTGGACTTTAACGATGATTTTAAGGTTGTGTCTATTTCCGATGTGCCGGTTTTAGCCCCGGGGGAATTGGGGTTGTTCGATGATAGCGGTACCGCGATGGGGTATTTGTTGAACACCGGGGATAAGAAGTATCTATATTATTTAGGGTGGAACCTGAAGGTGACGGTACCCTGGCTCAATACAATAGGACTGGCCATATGGAATGAAGCGAAAGGAACATTTGAAAAATATAGTCGTGCGCCAATAATGGATAGAAGTGATGAAGATCCTTTTACTATTTCGTACCCTTCCGTTTTGCTGGAGAACGGAAAGTACAGAATGTGGTACGGGTCGAACCTGAAGTGGGGGAAGACGCAGGACGAAATGGACCATGTGATAAAGTATGCTGAAAGCAACGACGGCATTCATTGGAACCGCACTAACCAAATTCATATCCACTTGGAGCATCCTGGTGAATATGCGCTATCGAAACCATTTGTGATAAAAAGCGGCGACCTTTACCAAATGTGGTATTCTTACCGTGCAAATGGAACGGTTACTACCTATCGCATTGGTTATGCCGAATCGGCTGATGGCATTAGCTGGAAAAGAAAGGACGAAGAGGTGGGCATAGATGTATCGCCGGAAGGGTGGGATAGTGAGATGATCTGCTATCCATTTGTTTTCGATCATGGTGGCACGCGATACATGCTTTATAACGGCAACGGCTACGGTAGGACCGGATTTGGGATTGCACAACTAAGTGACTAAGACGAAAATGGAACACATAGGATTCAACAAGCCGTACCTTACGGGCAAGGAAACGGAATATATTCACCAGGCAGTACTGTCCGGGAAGATCTCGGGTGATGGCTCGTTTACGAAACGTTGCCACCGGTTTTTTGAGGAACGTTTTGGTTTTAAGAAATGCCTGCTTACAACATCATGCACGGATGCGCTGGAAATGGCTGCACTACTCATAGATATAAAACCCGGTGATGAGGTGATAATGCCTTCCTATACGTTTGTATCCACGTCCAACGCATTCGCGCTGCGTGGCGCCAAGATCGTGTTTTGCGACAGTCGCAAGGATCATCCCGGTATGGACGAGGATCTGATAGAGCCGCTTATTACCCCGCGTACAAAAGCTATCGTCCCGGTACATTATGCAGGTATAGCGTGCGATATGGATAAAATAATGGCGCTTGCAGCTAAATATAGCCTGTATGTAATTGAAGACGCAGCGCAGGGGATAGACAGTTACTACACAGGTGCGGATGGGGTTAAAAAGCCGCTTGGGTCGCTTGGTCACATGGCAGCGTTTTCTTTCCACGAAACAAAGAATATAATGTCGGGCGAGGGGGGCATGATCGTGCTGAATGATGAACGTTTTTTTGACCGGGCTGAAATTATCAGGGAGAAGGGAACGAACCGTAGCCGCTTCTTCAGGGGTGAAGTGGATAAGTATGGCTGGGTGGACATAGGCAGCTCCTTTCTGCCATCAGATATTATAGCCGCCTTCCTGTATGCGCAATTAGAGAACCTGGACGATATACAGCAGAAAAGGAGAAAGATATGGGATGCCTATTATGAAGGATTGAAACACCTGGAAGATAAAGGCATATTTAAGTTGCCGTTCGTGCCTGCCTATGCTTCTAATAACGCCCATATGTTTTACCTTGTTTGCAACAACCTGGCACATAGGGATGAAACGATCCGCTTACTGAAAGAAAATGATATAAACGCAGTTTTTCATTATCTGAGCCTGCATAAAAGCCCATATTATACACCTAAGTACGATGGTGGCGAACTGTCGGAAACAGACCGGTATTCAGACTGCCTGGTGCGGCTGCCGATGTATTATGAACTGGACCCTACGCGGGTTATAGATGTATTGTGTAAACCCAGGTAGCAATGTGGAAGGGTAGTAGCAAGCTTAATGAAAAGTACATACCCTGCATTTTGTGGTTCATAATTGTATTTATCATTGTAGGCCGGTATCTCCATTTTCCTTTTTCATCGCCGCCAAATGGCGATGAACCCTTTTACATAAACGAGATTGATTACTTAGCCCGGTATGGCTGGTATAATTCCTTGTCACAGGGCAATTCATTTTTTTATCTCCTGTTGGTATTTCTCTTTTCAAAAGTGTGCTTCGTTAGTTTCCTTACCTCGGCAAGAATATTAAGCGCGCTTTTCTTTATAGTTTGTTGCCGGTTGTTCGTCAAGTGTTTTGAGCGTTTTGCAAACGTTAGTTATGCAGATAAATATGTTGCGCTTACCTTCTTTTGTGTCATTGCATCGGGCTGGGTTATGAAGGGCTTGCCAGATCTTGTTTGCGTGGCGTGTATGCTCGGCGCATTCCTGCTGGCTACCGGAGCCGGAACATACAGGCGGGTGATCTTTGCAGGGTTATTGTTGTTTATTGGGTTTGCGGTGAAGCCAATCGCGCTGTTTGCGTTTCCGGCTTTAGCCCTATTTCTTTTCCTGAACGGTCTGAAAAAAGAAGGCTGGGGCAAGGGGGTGATAAAATCAATCCTTTTTTCTGGAAGTTTTGTTTTGAGTTTCGTTGCGTATCATGTACCCGGTTATATGGCGTATCATAAAATAATGCTGGAAGATAAAAATCACATTTATTCTGGCGCACAAAGAATACAAAGCACCACCACATGGGGAGAGCGGAACACTTATTATGAGCTATACAACCTGCACCACAAGCCCAATAAATGGGCCATAACCTGGGGCGAAGTGGATAGTTTTAAGCAGCAGCACCCCGAAATAAATTTGAACGTATCGTTTGGGCAATATGTAAGCAACAACACCGGCGCATGGCTAAAGCATATTTGTGCCAATGTTTTCCTTGCCCTGCCTTACAGCATAAATCATGGGTTTTTCTTTGCAAAATGGACATCAATAAACAAGGTCATTAATAACTTTATCATCATCAAATTATTGAGCCTGGTGTTAATTGCCGGCATCTGCCTGTTTGAATTTAAGTTTATCAGGTCTAATTTGCTCTTGCTGTTTGTTCCTTTCCTGTTTTATCTGGGTTTGAGCTGTTATATTACTACCCAACTGGAAGATAACTGGCTATTGTTTTGCCTGCCATTCCTGGCACTGCCAGTCGTGAAATTTTTGATGAGGTATGTAAATGTTTTCGTGCTGCTGGCACTTCAATTTGTTTATTTGCTGATCTGAGGAAGCGACTATGTAAACTGTATCCGCTTTTCCGTTATTTTTACTGCTCATGCACAATCTTTACATTATCGCAGGTTGCAATGGCGCTGGCAAAACAACAGCCAGTTTCACTATCCTGCCCGATATACTGAATTGTAAGGAGTTTGTAAATGCTGATAGTATAGCCTATGGCCTTTCACCATTCAACGTAGAAGCTGTGGCTATTGAGGCCGGTAAGATCATGCTGCACCGGATAAACGAGCTTATTGATGCAAGGGAAGACTTCGCTTTGGAAACCACCTTGGCAACCCGCAGTTATGTGTCCCTTATCAGCAAAGCAAAGGCAGCAGGTTATAAAGTGTCGCTTATATACATATGGTTAAATAGCCCTTCATTGGCACTCCAGCGTGTCGCTGAAAGAGTTAGTAAAGGGGGGCATAATATTCACCGGGAAGTGGTGGAACGAAGGTACTTTGGAGGGATTAGAAATTTATTCAACCTGTTTATGCCTGTTTGCGATGCCTGGATACTTGTGGATAATTCGTTCGGAGAACTGACGAAAATTGCCCGCAAAGAAGAATTTGAAAATGTAATAGAAAATGCAGAACTTTGGGGTATAATCAAACAGCAGTTTTATGACGCTCAAGCAGGAAAACGTTGAATTGTTGAATAAAATTGAAGCCGGATTAAAACTTGCAGTACGCAGGTTTTATGAGCAAAAAGCAGCAAACAACGAAACTGTTGTGCTATGTGTGAATGGCGAAATAAAATACGTTCCAGCCAAAGAAGTTTTAGCAAATCAAGTTAAAAGAGGATATGGCGCTTAAACCTGAGAATGTTGAATTGTATAATAAAATTGAGGCTGGCCTTAAACTTGCGGTGCGAAGGTTGTATGAGCAAAAAGCCGCAAACAATGAAACCGCAGTGATTTGTGTTAACGGCGAAATAAAACATGTTTCAGCCAAAGAATTGTTAGCAAATCGAAATAAAGTTTAGTACCCCTCTTTCCCAATCAGTATTTCTTTAGCGGCACCCTCTTTAATAGCGCCTGTTGCTGGTATAGCTGGTATTGGTAGTTGTTAGATGCTTCCATCTCAGATACCATCGCCTCTATTTCACGGTCTTTACCTTGCGGGTCATATTCACGGGTAAGGTTATTGTTGAAAAACACGCCCACCGACTGCCATACTACCGCCGAAAAGCCGCCCTTTAATTCCTTAATGATACTGTAGCAGTTTTGCCCTGTTTGCCTGTTTATCAGCTTTATCAATACATGCCCCTGGTCAATACTCAGGTTTTTGAGTGGCTCTTTAAACGTGGCGTCCAGTGTTTTATCTATCGATTTCAGGTATTTCTTTCGCGATCTTCTGCCGTCTGCCTGCTCCAGGTTTGTATTTACTTCTTTAAATATCGCTGCGGCAGCCATGGCGTAAGGGTAAACCACAAATATATCCCTGCGCAGTTTATCCCGCCTTATGCGGTCGCTGGCATCCAGGTATGCTGCTTTGGTTTCAAATTCGGGTAAAAAGACCAGTGGCATTACATGTCCGTTTTCTATCACAGCGCCCAGCCGTATGGTATCATTTACTGATGTTTGCGAAAATCCCCGCCCCGTCGTCAGTAACAACATTAAAGACAATAACCATATTTTAGGCTGCCTGATGGACATAACTCTTGTAAATTTCCGACTTTTTTTTGAGATAACCCTCACAAAAACATACGGCCCATACAATATATTGCATGAGAAACCGTTAATGTTTTGCAGTAAAAAACGCCACAGCTCATTTTTTACTGGCTTTACCGCTAAATTTGCACCCTGATTATGACAAGAATAATATTGGCGCTGTTGCTGTTGGGTTGTGTGTTTTCTTCCTGTAATAAACAACCAACCGCATTAACGAAGGAGGAGATCCGTTTTAAGGTTGATTCAATAACTAAGGTGCGTATCGCAGAATCTGATGCACAAGCGCAGCGGGACTTGGATCACAGGATGAAGATAGAGGTGAAGGTAAAGGTGGATTCCATAGTTAACGCAAAGCTTAACCCCGCTTCCGTGCAACACCGCTAAAGTTTAATTTATCGGTATTCAATTGATAATGTGATAATAAACGATTCCGATAGTCCCGTACTGTTTTTTGATGGGGTGTGCAATCTCTGCAACCAGGCAGTACAGTTTATTATCAGGCACGATAAAAAAAAGATATTTCTTTTTGCGCCGTTACAATCAGAACCCGGGCAAAAGGCCATCGCCCATTTTGCCGGGAAAGCCCCTGATAGTGTTATCCTTCTTTACAAACAGCAATACCTCGTTCGGTCTGATGCCGCATTATATACATTCCGGCTACTCGGCGGGCTTTGGACAATCCTTTTTGCAGCCATAATTATTCCCCGTTTTCTCCGCGATGCGTTGTACAATTTTATCTCCAGAAACAGGTATAAATGGTTTGGAAAGAAAAACGAATGCATGATCCCAACGCCGGACTTAATGAATCGTTTCCTGTCGAAATAAAATTTACTTTTGTTTTAGAACATCTCGTCTAAATTTGGGGTATGAATTCTATTAAAGCAACCCTTTTGTTATTCTGTTTGTCTATTTCACCTGCAATTTTAAAAGCGCAGGATGTAATCTATTCACCATATGATAAGTTTGATTTTCGCGGGGATGAGTATGCTGTTGTGGGAATGGCCGGAGGCTATACATATGCCTATGAGAGCAGTCCCGGTAATGCAATGCTGTATGCCTACGACGACTCCATGAACAAAGTTGCTACCGTGTTGCTCGATTTTTTCCCCGACAAAATATACCAGGTTCGCTTTATTCCATACCCCGATAAGATAATTGTGCTATACCAGGCGCTGGAAAGCAACAAGGTAGTGCAGTACGCAGCTCTGCTGGATGAGCGTGGGCGGCTGAAAGGCAAACCATTAGAACTGGGAGAAACAAAAACAAGCATATTTGGCGCCACGAAAACTTATTTCTCGTCGGCTGTATCTGAAAATAAAAAAAACATACTTATTTATAGTGCCTATGATAAAGGCGATGAAATAGAGTTTGACGGGAAGTGGCTTGATGATAAACTGGCAATTACAAAACGCAGCCATGCCTCCTTCAGCACCGATAATAAGGTAGAACATGGCGAACTGAACCTGGGCAACGACGGGGTAGTGTATATGGCCGCTTATAATACCGTTGGCACTCAAAACTATGCCGACAGGTACTGGATAACGACCCTTAAACCCGGCGCTACAAGCTTTGAAGGGAAGGAGTTGCCGCTGGAAGATAAGTATGCGGCAAGTGGTTATATGAAGGTGGATAATGTAAATAACCGCGTTTATTTTGGCGGCTTTTATTCCGATAAAAAAAATGGCAGCTACAATGGCCTTATTTATGCAGCCTATGATATAAGCGGCGGGGCATTTGTAAGTAAAAAAATGATACCATTCGATGAGCCGCTCCTTTCGGCGGCTGGGGCACGCCACCGAAACCACGCCTTTGATAACTATGAAGTTAAGCAACTGATCGTAAAGAATGATGGCGGTTTTGTGATGGTGGCTGAGATCCACTTTGTAACTACAAGGAGCAACTATACACCGGGAATGGGTTATTATTCCTATTACAGCCCTTACATGACCAATGTAGTGCATGAATACCACTACGACGACATTATGGCGCTTTCTTATAATAAAGATGGTGTGCGCGACTGGAGTTCTTTTATTCCGAAGCAACAGTATTCGCAGGAGGATGGCGGGGTGTTTTCTTCTTATGCCCTGCTGAATACCGGGGGCACGCTGGCATTTCTATTTAATGATTTCAATGTAGCCCATTCCCGCATACAATTGGCCGCAGTTGCCCCCGATGGTAAAACGGATATTCATTCTTTTACTGCCGAAGGGAACGACTATCCAGACTGGTTGCCAAAGTCGGGCAAGCAGGTGGCCGGCCGGGTATTGATAGTGCCTTGTTTTCATAAAAAACAGATATGCTTTGCCAAAGTGGTGTTTTAACTGTGGGGATAAAATAAAATACTATATTGTTGCATAGCGGCAATTAGGTACTAATTTTGCCGCATTAACTTAGCCCCAAAACACGTTGCTCCAGTTATTCAGAAATAATAGCCCGTTTACAGTCATTATTTTATTCATCTTCACCCTGCTGGTAAAGTTCCAGGTATTGCTTCATCCTGTAGCGCCATTGCCGGTTGAAGGGCATTTCCTGTATAACTACATTCTTGGCGGCCTTAATCTTATTCTCAGGAGTGAGGGTTTTGCCTATACTATGCTGGCCATTATTATTATTTTCATACAGGCGCTTTACCTGAAGGGGATCGCTACACGGCATAAATTATTTCAGCGTTCCACCTACATCCCGGCCTTTGTTTTCCTGTTGGTTACATCTATTTATACACCGTTCAACTACTTTGGTGAAACACTGCTCGTAAACTGGTTCCTGCTGGGCGCAATGGACATAATGTTCGACTTTACGCAAACAACCCAGCCCCGGAAGCTTATATTCAATGCCAGCTTCTTTCTGAGCATGGCAGCCTTGTTCCAGTTTACTATGCTTGCTTACTTCTTTCTGCTGCTTGTTGGCATGGTCATGTTCCGTTCTTTCAACCTCGGCGAATGGTCTGTGGCGTTGATGGGGTATTTCACCCCGCCTTACTTTCTTGCCTGTATTTTATTCCTCCTCGACCGGTCATCGTTGTATGCGCAGTGGCCGCACATAGGTTTTTCGTTATCGTCAAATGTGGTCTCTCCTTTTTACCTCATACTCACTATTGCCGGTCTATTGGTATTGCTGGCCAGCGGGATTTACGCGATGCAGCAAAATGTGGCCATGAGCAACATATATGTGCGGCGCGACTGGATCGCCTTTTCTTTTTACCTCATTATTTCGGTATTTGTAGCCATTCTTACCGACTATGAGGTGAAAAGCGCGTGGCTGATAGCTATACCCGCATTGAGTATTATAATATCTCATGCCCTTTTACTTGAAAAGAATAAACGGTTTAGTAACTTTATCTTTTATTTCTCGCTTGTTTTTCTGACCTTTTGCCTTATGGCAAATAAATAAAATATATTAAATGAAATTCGGTATTATTGTATTTCCCGGATCTAACTGCGACAGGGACATGATGCACGCCCTGCGCGATGACCTGCAACAGGAAACCGTTATGCTTTGGCATAAAGACCGAGACCTGAGCATGTTTACAGAGCATGACTGCATAGTGCTGCCTGGCGGCTTTTCTTATGGCGATTACCTGCGTTGCGGCGCTGTAGCCCGCTTCAGTCCTATGATGGAGCAGGTCATAGAATTTGCGAACCGGGGCGGCAAGGTGCTGGGCGTATGTAATGGCTTCCAGATCTTATGCGAGGCAGGGTTGCTGCCGGGGGTATTGCTGCAAAACGACCACCAGAAGTTTGTTTGCAAGAACGTGTACATAAAGAGCGAAACGGATAAAAACCTTATTGGAGAGCGTGTGGGTGAAAAAGCTTTGAAAATACCCGTAGCACATGGCGAGGGCAGGTATTATGCAGATGCAGCGACTCTAAAACAGTTGCACGATAACAAGCAGGTAATATTCCGGTATTGCGACGAGCGGGGCGAGGTGCACATCAGTGCAAACCCCAATGGCGCTATAAATAATATAGCAGGCATTTGCAACGATGGCCGCAATGTGTTTGGTATGATGCCGCACCCGGAGCGGGCCTGCTCGCCAGAACTGAACAATATTGATGGCCGCAAAATATTGCAGGCGCTGTGTTATTCTAATTAAGGTAAGTGCAAGCGTTACGCCTAAATTAAAAGTTAAAAATCATGATTTGTAACTCGTTGGCTTCACATCATGCGTTTTGTTGTTGTACCTTGACCTTTCAAATTCATTCGATATAACTCAAATCAGGCTTATGAAACTATTGAAGTGTTTTTTACTCATTGTCCCTGTCTTATTTATGGGTGCCTCTTCATTTGCGCAGATCATACCAGACCCTACATCGTGGAAGTATGAAGTGAAGAAGAAAAGCGCTACTGAATACCAGTTGATCTTTCACCTGGACCTGAAAGCGCCGTGGCACATATGGTCCATGCATCCTGGTGGTGATGGATATGAAATAGCCCCCTCTTTTACTTTCGACAGCAACCCTAATGTGAAACTTAAAGGAGAAGCTAAGGAAAAGGGGAAATCGGTAACTACAAAGATGGAAGGCATAGATGGTAAGATAACCTACTTCTCCGGTAAAATAGACTACATACAGGATGTAATCGTAACAGGGCCAACAAAAATAACAGGCAAGCATGGCTACCAGGTGTGCAACGACAAAATGTGCCTGCCGCCTAAAGACAAGGATTTTGTTTTTGAGTTGAAGTGATGATTTGGTTAATAGGTTAATAGGTTAATAGGTTAATAGGTTAATAGGTTAATAGGTTAATAGGTTAATAGGTTAATAGGTTAATAGGTTAATAGGTTAATAGGTTAATAGGTTAAGGGGTTAATAGGTTAATAGGGCTTTGCGCCTTCTCTGCGAACTTCTTTGCGGTCTTTGCGTGAAATTGATGTACACGATTGCCGCCTTGTTTTTAATTTTTAAAATTTCTATAATGAAGGCGTTTAAAACCGCAATTATTGTTTTCCTAAGTATGTTTTTGTCTGGTGAACTGCTTGCCCAAATGGTGCAGGACAACAGTAAGTGGATTTTTGAAGCAAAAAAGAAAAGCGGTAATCAATACGACCTTGTAGCACACCTGAAACTGCCGGAACACTGGCATATCTATTCCTTTAAACCGGGAGGCGATGGCTCTCTCCTGGCTCCTGAAATACTTTTTGTAAAGAATGATGCGGTGAAGCTGGTTGGCGATGTGAAAGAGAATGGCAAGCTCATCAGTGAGAAACTGGAAGGGATAGAGGGCATAGTAAACATGTTCAAAGGAAAGGTGGACTATGTGCAACATGCTGTAATTACCGGAGCTACAAAAATCACCGGCACCTATAGCTACCAGATTTGCAACGATGAAATGTGCCTGCCCCCGACCACAAAATCGTTCACTATATCGGTAGGAGGCAGCGATGATGCAGGGAGCATGACGGAGACAAGCACAGCGACAACTGCTGCTCCTGCCACTACTCCAGATACTACTGTTAACACTTCTGGCACAACAAAAAATTATGGTGCAGCAGATACTACAAAAAGTAAAACGGTGGCGGTAAATGCAAAACAAACTGCACCGCAGGACAGCACCAATGACATAGGCAAGAAGCCACTGATCATACTTTTCTTTATATCGCTGGGTAGTGGGTTGCTGGCTATTTTCACGCCGTGCATATTTTCCATGATCCCTATTACCATCAGCTTCTTTACCAAGAGAAGCAAGACCCGCGCAGAGGGTATCCGTAACGCCGTTTATTACTCGCTTTCCATCATTGTTATTTTTACGGTACTGGGGGTGCTTATATCTTCCATCTTCGGCTCGGCTGCGCTGAACAGCTTGTCCACCGACTGGCGTGCAAACCTGTTTTTCTTTGTTTTGATAATGATTTTTGCCATTTCGTTCCTCGGCGCTTTCGAGATCACACTCCCTTCTTCATGGACAAGCGTAACGGATTCTAAAGCTGGCGTGGGCAGCTTTGCAGGCATATTTTTCATGGCGCTTACATTGGTCATTGTATCTTTTTCTTGCACCGGCCCCATCGTTGGCCCATTGCTTGTTTTGGCGGGTAAGGGTGGCGTGGCGGGGCCTGTGGTAGGCATGTTCGGGTTCTCGTTGGGCCTTGCACTGCCGTTCTCCCTTTTCGCAATTTTCCCAGGCCTCATCAATAAGATGGCGCAATCCGGGGGCTGGCTCAACCAGGTGAAAGTGGTGCTCGGTTTTATAGAGCTGATGCTCGGCCTTAAGTTTTTGTCCAATGCCGATCTCGCAATGAACTGGCGTTTGCTCGATAGGGAAGTGTTTATTGCCATCTGGATCGTGCTATCCGTTTTGTTAGGTATTTATTTGCTGGGCAGGCTGAAACTATCGCATGACGATGCCAATGCCAAGAACATTTATGGGCAGGAGTATGTGTCTATTTTTAAGCTGTTCCTGGCCATTACCTCATTTACATTTGCGGTCTATTTGTTGCCGGGTATGTGGGGCGCACCGCTGAATGGCATGAGTGCGTTTTTGCCACCAATAGGCACTTTCGACGCCTTTGGCGGCGGAGGTACATCGCCCGGAACTACAGAGAAAAGCGATACTGGCCCGGTAAAATATGTGGCCGATATGAAGATATACGAGCCACCTGTAGTGCGTAACCTGGGCCTTGTAACCTACTTCGATTATGATGAGGCATTGGCAGCGTCAAAGAAGCTGAAGAAGCCTATAATGCTCGATTTTACGGGCATCAATTGCGTGAACTGCCGCAAGATGGAATCGCAGGTATGGTCGAAACCAGAAGTGGCGAAGCGGCTAAAAGAAGATTTCATTGTGGTATCCCTTTATTGCGACATAAACCGGATAGTGTTGCCAAAGGAACAGCAGTATTTTTCTAAGGACCTCAATTCGCAGGTGACTACCTTGGGTAATAAAAATGCCGACCTGCAAGCTTCCAAGTATGGCTCCAATTCACAGCCATTCTACTTCTATGTGGACGAGAACGGCAACAAGCTCGCAGACGCGGGCTACTCCTACGACCCCGATGTGCAGAAGTTCGTGGACCACCTGGAAAAGGTGAAGGCGAACTATAAGAAGGGGCATTAGGCGAATGGCTTAATTGCCTAACGGCTCAATGCTATAAGAAGCGCGAACTTAGCAATCGGCGTATTGTTCTGTCGACAAAAAAATCGCACAAGGCAATATCATATAAAAACTATGGCTAAATAAAGTTGACAAATTTTGTAAACTTATTGTAACTTTACAATGAAAATTACTGAGGTGGCAAGCAGGCTTAGAATGCCGGTTGCAATAACAGAGGTTGACGAGGCGGACTTCAAATTGCTTACAAAGAAACGCTACTCCTTTAATTGGAAACATTTGAAAGAAGAAGAAGGATTATATAAGTTGCAAATTACTGGTGAAGATAATATTTTAGGTGTGATTTACTTGACCGATGCACCCGATGAGAAAAGAATAGAAATTAAGTTACTGGCGTGTTCTATTGAAAATCAGGGAAGAAATAAAATTTACGAAGGGATTGCCGGTTGCCTCATTGCCTATGCCTGTCAGCTAGCTAAGATAAAGTATGGCTATTTGGCTTGCGTTTCATTAGTGCCTAAAACTTCATTGAAAGCGCATTACATCAGCAAATACGACATGATAGATGCAGGATGGCAGTTATACCTTGAAGGCGAACAACTAAACAATATTATTGTAAAATACTTAGTATGAGCATTAAGAAACTATTGGCCGAATATACACCCGAAGAATTAGTGGAATCATTTATTTTTCCTGTGAAATTGACTGCCAAGCAAAAAAAGGAAGCAGATATACAACTGAAAGAAGCAAGGGCAAAAACCCAATCTGAAATGACGGATAAGGATAGGCTTGTTTCCGTACTATTGCAATTGAGGTTCCGGCTGGAAGATTACTTGAATAATAAGGGCTTTGACGCCGGGCTTACGTTCAGTTATTTTCTCAAAGAATATGTAAACTTAGTAAGCAAAAGGAGAAAAGATTTTGCCGAAGAGATAAGCATTGATGAAACTATGTTGAGCCAGTTTATAAATACTCACCGTATGCCGCCCGATTATATGGCC
>JABDBX010000064.1 GCA_013288445.1 Bacteroidota bacterium | reverse complement strand
TTGAGGCATAAAGTTCTGAAAGGAGGTCGAGGGTAGTAGGGTAGGGTGGGCCCTGGAATGCGTAGCGCGCTATGAAGCGTTTTAGTGCATGATTCAGGCTGTCTTCGCCCATGTATTTCCCAAGTGCGTGCATTACTACCCCGCCTTTCCGGTAAAGTATATATGCCTGCCCGGCGTCCACGTAAGCAAGCGGCCTTTCTTTTTCCGATTCATTGGAGCGCGATGTCAGGTATTTGTCCATCTCTATGTGCAGGAACTTGCGCACCCGGTCTTCCCCATATTCTTTTTCCATTACAGAGATAGCGCCATATTGCGCCAGCGTTTCTGATAACATGTTCCCGCCTTCCACATCAGCGCCTATTACCTGGTGGGCAAACCATTGGTGGGCTATCTCATGTGCTGTTACGTAAAACGGATAGTCTATGTTCTCCTTATCGCTGTCGTCAACCGAAGCGATGAACCCAAAGCCCTCTGAAAAAGGAATAGTGTTTGGGAAAGACTGGGCAAATGTAGAATAGCGCGGGAACTCCAGGATGCGCGCCTGCTTGTGCTGGTATGCGGAGAAATTGGCGGAATAATAGGCGATGGCTTTCTTCATGCCATTGAACATCCTGTCCAGGTCATACTCGTGCCCTTTGTGGTAGTATATTTCCAGGCTTATATTGTTCCACATTTCCTTTTTCACCTGGTAGCGTGCCGAAAGGAAGGAATAAAAGTTGAGTATTTTGCTGTCCATTTTGTAGTGGAAATAATGCCGCCCGTTTTCAGTCCATTCGCGTTGCAGGTAGCCGGGTGCAATGGCTGTCTGGTCGGACACGGTACTTACTACGGCGTCGAAAGTGATAAAGTCGGCATCGTGCGCTATGCCACTGTATTGGTAGGCAGCGGTATCTGTGATGGGTAGGGATGTGGCGCGGTACCCAAGTCCGTATTTTTTTCGTTTTATGTTGTCAGACAGTTCCATATTGGCATTATAACCTATGCTGGGAAGGAACGTTTTATTATTTATGAATGTGCCATTATAAATAGGCACCCCAAGCCCGGTGAAGTCGTGGGAGAAGCCTTTTGGTACAATCTCTACGTTGAAGAATAATGTGGCAGTATCGCCGGGTTGGAGTGGCTGAGCAAGTTTGTATATCTGGTAGTTATAGTCGGTGTCATTTAGTACCAGTTGTGCCTGCTTAGAGAGGGCAATAGTATTTGCTTTTATCTTAGGCGGCATTAAGACCTGCACAGAATCGATTGCAAAGGCGGTCTTGTTTTTTAATACATAGGTGCCGTTGGCATGAAGGGAAAGTGTGTTTGGAAATATGTCCACATTCACCTGCACGTCGGTGATCTTCGGCTGCGGGATATTTTCATATTTTTTGAACGTTTTTTCGTACTTCATCTGCCATTTTTCGCCATCGGTGTCTGTCCAGAATTTATTCAGCACGTTGGTGTTGTAGTAGATGAACCCGCCACAACCAATGAACACAGCTGCGCCGAGTATGGCAATGCCCCATGAGGTGCGGTTTATTTTATTCATGGCCTGTGCCATGCGCAGCCGCAGGCCTTCTTCACTGCCCCTGGCCCACCACAGGCTTGACAAAGCAGCAAGCACGAGGCAGAATGCACCCCAATAAAGCTTGAAAACAAGAAAGGGATAAACAGCATGGCCAAAGCCGTTCATGTCGGAGTAGGTGATGCCGGGGTCGGAGGAAAAGATGAACAAATTGTGCTTTACAACAATGGAGGCGAAGAAGATGTTCCAGAAGTAGAACAGGGCTACAATGAAGTAGCCAACATATTTATTGCGCACCAGTGTTTGCACAAATACGGCGAGCATAGCCAGCATTACAAATTCGATAAGCCTGATACCAAACAGATACTTTATATACAACAGTATCTCGAAGTGGGTATAGCCTTTGAACAACTGCACAATAATACCGCAAACCATAATTATACTCAGCAAAATAACCTGCATGAATACAAGCCCGGCAAGTTTGCTGGTATAAAATACCCAGTTTGGAACGGGCAGGGAATCAATGATGTTGCTGGTGCGGAAATCGCGCTCGCGCCATACTATTTCTCCTGCAAACATAATGGTGAGTATAACCATGAACAGCAGGAAGGTGCCGCCAAAAGACTCTACCATCATGTAGGTGACGGGGTAAATAGTAGTTTCATATATCTTGCCCAATTGCAGCGCAGAAAGAAACAGGAACAACATACCAAATAGCAGTATGATGCGGAAGTAAGTATTTCTCAGCAGTGTGCGGCACTCATTGACGGAAAGCCCTATTAGGCTTTTAAGATTTGTGCCCGTCGTGAATGATTGCGTCACCTTGGGCAGCACATTTCTGTTGAAATAGGAGGGCACGAATGTGAGCTTGGAACTGTCAATGAGTTTTGCTTTTCTTGTGAACAGCCTGCGTGGGCTGGAGGTAAAAGAAAAGAATGAGTAGCCTATTGCCCATATAACACAAGATAGCCCCAGCCAGGTAAGCCTGTTGGCCAGTAGCAGGCCGCGCATGGGATAGGAGGAATGGTTCATTTCATTTGCGCTCCAGTACTTGGCAGATGCGCGTTTTGCAAAATTTCCCATAGGGTCAATAATAGCAGCGAGTGTTTGCTTGTCGAGCGAGAGGAAAATGGAATTGGAAATACCTGTAGCCACGAAAAAAACGATCAGCGCCAGCCAGATCACAAATATATCTCTCGCAATAAGGCTTACGGCAAAGAAGATGGCGCCATACAATATGGCATTTGGTATAATGCTTTGCCAGTAGGTATTGATATACGGCAGCAACGCAAAAGCTTCAATTTTCTCATGGTTCACCCAGGGAGTAGCATAGCCAAGCATGAGGCCCAGCGCAGGGCCGGTGAGAATGAGGAGCACAATAAAAAGAGATGCAGAGAACCGGCCAAACAAATAGTCGAACTTGGATACCGGAGTGGTAAAGATCATGGTGTAGGTATTGTTCTTAAAGTCTTTAAGAACGGCATTGCCAATGACTGCAACAATAATTATGAGGCCGATGTAGTTAACTATCTGCGAGAAGAAAATATCAATGATAACGGGTGCGTTTGCATATATCTTTTCCCCCCTGATGTTAAAGTTGGCGTCGGGGAATGCCCCGCCTGCCAGCAGCGCCAGGAAGAAAGAAACGATAAACAGGATGGAGAAATAAATGTAGGTGGACATAGACCTTACCAAACGCCTCACCTCAAAAGAAAAAATGGAACCGAACATAGTTTTTCGTTTAGGGGTTAGGAAATGTTTGAAAAGTAAATATCCTCGAGGCCAGCCACCTCAGGCCTGAAGCCATTACCGGGATCGTTATCGCTGTTCACATACACCACCATGGACCCGCCCGATAGTTTGGCGAGTATCAGCTTGTATTCGGCCTGGTATTTGGCTACTTCATCTTTTTGCACCCGCTTGCTCCATACTTTATTTTCAAGCTGATGTACCAGATCTTCGGGGTTGCCGCGCTGCACTACCTTGCCGCCCGAAATAATGGCCATATCGTTGCATAGGGCGCTCACATCATCCACAATGTGGGTGGAGAGTATTACTATGATGTTCTCGCCTATCTCGCTGAGCAGGTTATTGAACCGCAGCCGCTCTGCGGGATCCAGGCCTGCGGTGGGCTCATCAACTATTATCAGTTTAGGGTTTCCTATGAGGGCCTGGGCAATGCCAAAGCGCTGCTTCATGCCGCCGGAGTAACCGCCGAGCGATTTGCTACGATGGTTGTACAGGTTCACTTGTTCCAGCAGGGCTTTTACCAGTTCCTTGCGTTCCTTATCGTTGGCAATACCTTTGAGCCGGGCTATGTAATGTAGCATCTCCTCTGCCGATACTTTTGGGTAAACGCCAAACTCCTGCGGCAGGTAGCCCAGCACTTTACGCAATTCCTGCTTCTGCTTGCTCACATCGATATCGCCAAACATTATGGTGCCTGAATCGGCATCCTGCAGGGTAGCTATAGTACGCATGAGCGTGGACTTGCCGGCGCCGTTAGGCCCCAGCAGCCCAAACATGCCATTGCCAATATTGAGGGTTACATCCTTAAGCGCCTGCACGCCGTTTGGATAAGTTTTGGAGAGATTGGTGATCTGTAACATTGTGGCTGATTTTATAATAGCATCGTTAAAGTAGTGTTTTTGTGACAATAAATCATTTTTATCAATGATATTCTTATTTTTCACCCTTTTTTCACCACTTTTAGTATTTCTATGTTTCTACACTTCCAGGATAGCGCGGGCAATACCGATATGATAAATAAGAAACAGGCGCTTATACACGAGCAAACATCGCCCCTGCAAAGGATCATGTGGCTATATGACGTGGACCAGCCGCAGAAGCGAGCCTTTGAAAATAACATCTGCGCTTTTCATATCGGGAACGGGTACATGCTGAGCGTGGCACACAACCTGCGCATACCTGCCGGCTTTTACCGGTCCATTACTGAGGACTTGTTTAAGAAGGAGATATTTCCGTTACTGGATGGTGCGCAGGCCAGGTACCTGGAGCAGTATTATTATACCGATCCTTATACCGAAAAGCGGTACCTGAACACTAATGACCCGGCCAGCCTGCATGGAATAGCAGGGATACTAAAGCAGAAGCGGTTCGATACCCGGTGGGTGACGCTTGCTGCAAAGAAAATATGCAGACCTTGTGTTGTATTCCAGTTTAAGGACAACGCATTTTATAATGATCCGGCGCTTACAAGCCTTTTTGATGAGCGCAGGCGCATGTATGACAACGATGCGCAGAAGCATACCTTCCTGGTGGAGGTGGAACTGGTACATGCCTTTTACAGTGCGGATATAGCCTTGTATAAAATAGTGAATACCCCCGCAGAAATTGTGAAGCGGATTCCCGCGCTGGATGTAGATTTCAGTTTCCTTGACCAGCCAAATGATAAGTTGTTTTGCCTGCAAAGTTCACCGAGCGGCCCAACAGGGCGATTGCTGAATGAGGCGCACATAGAGGGTATGCTGGACCATTTCGGGATATTCCCGGATGATATTGGAGGCAACTATTTGTTTGAAGGGTTTCGTTACCTCATTAAGGGTTACTTCAGGTTCGGCTCATCGGGTGCCCCCTATCTTTTTTATGATGAGGGACGCAGTAAGTTTGTGGTAAACGCCATACAGAGCGAGGCCAGCGGCATACAGCTTTCTATAAAGAATGACCGGGAGGGAAACTTTCAGTACATCAACGCCATAGCCTCGCCGCTGTATATTATTCGGGAGGAGTTGGAACGGTATTTGAGGGAATAATCTGTAGCAAAAAGGGAACGCAAAGGTCGCAAAGAACCCATTGTTTTCTGTGTAGCAACATCACGCAAGGACCGCGAAGGCTCTGGTTTTTGATGCATTTTTTCGATGTCTAATTGGTATAATCGCTAATATTTGCACTGCGATACCCGGTAAATCCTCTCTCCCGAATGGGATGATGAAACCGGTTTTTTGTTTTCAGGCTATTCACTCACTTTTTACAATGCTAGATACAAATCAATAGTTTTGTAATCGTTACTTACATTTGCATATCAAATCTTTTAGGAATGAGAAATACCATCCGGTTCGACTGGGCGATAAAGCGATTGTTGCGCAATAAGGCCAACTTTGGCATACTTGAAGGTTTTCTAAGTGAGCTGCTGGGAGCGGATATAAAGATAGAGAGCATCTTAGAAAGTGAAAGCAACAAACAGAGTATAGATAATAAAATGAACCGTGTTGACCTGCTGGTGCGGGACTCGAAAGGAGAGCTTATTATCATTGAAGTACAAAGCAACTATACGCATGACTACCTGGCGCGTATATTATTTGGCGTATCGAAATTGGTGGTTGATAACATGGACAAAGGCATGGAATACTCCATGATAAAGAAAGTAATATCGGTGAATATAGTGTACTTCGACCTGGGGCATGGTAACGACTATATTTATCATGGCACCACCAATTTTATCGGGTTATACCAGAAGGATGTATTGAGCCTTTCTACCCATGAGCAGATAGTTTTCCAGGCTGAGCAAATACCACAGGTTTACCCGGAATACTATATTATTAAGGTAAATAAGTTTGATGATGTTGCGAAAAATACCCTTGATGAGTGGATTGATTTTCTGAAGAACGAAGAGGTGAGGGAAGGCACCAAAGCCAAAGGGCTTATGGAAGCAAAAGAGAAATTGGATATTCTGAAATTAAGCAAAGAAGAAATGGCGGAATACGAAAGCGACCTGGATGCATGGCGCGATTATGCCAGCAGTATGAGCACCAGTTTTTTGTCGGGGAAATTGGAAGGAGAGGAGAAGGGGATAAAAATAGGGGAGGAAAAAGGAATTAAAATTGGAGAAGGCAACAAAGAAAATTATGCCGAAGAAAGAGTGAAGCAAGAGAAAATAGAAATGGCAAAAAAATGCAAGCAAAAGGGCATGGCAATAGCGGATATTGCGGAATTAACGGGGCTTACGGAAGATGAGGTAAGGGAGATAGTTTCTTAAACGGAATAAACAACACCCGTTATGAACATAGTTAGTAGTAAAGGCACAATTGAAAAAGTAAAACGCAATGGCCGAAAAGCTGTTGCCCAAAGCAATGGAAATGCATTGCAGCAAAAGCTTGATAAGGGAAATCAACTATTGTCGAAGGTTATGAACCCGGAGGTGCTGAGGTAGTGCCAACAGAGAACTCCACTTATACTTCCCCGGGGATAAATTTGTGTACTTAACTCCGGTTTAGCATCAAACACAATCTCAGCATGTCATGGTTCGGCGGGGCTCACCATGACAGTTCTTCGATTTTTCTTTTAAAATAAAGACTCGCAAACTTATCCCTTTTGCTGTATAGTTCACAAGCAGCTTACTTCCCCACAATACTCATCTCATCAATCAGCCATTTTGCACCGCCAAATTTCTCGGTGATGAAGAGGATGTAGCGAATATCAACCGAGATGTTGCGGCAGCGTTTGGGGTCGAAATAATAGTCGCTCATTGTGCCTTCGTATGCGCGGTCGAAGTTGGCGCCTATGAGCTCGCCCTTGCGATTCAATACGGGGCTGCCCGAGTTGCCGCCGGAGGTATGGTTTGATGCAATGAACGCTACCGGCATAACGCCCTTAACGCCCCAGCGCCCATAGTCTTTGGCGGCATACAGTTCTTTCAGCTTTTTTGGTACTTTGAAGATGTCAGATTTCGGGTCGTCCAGGGCCACAACTTCTCCCAGGGTTGTTTGGTAAGAATATTTTGATGACCCATCGGGTTTAAGACCGGCGATCTTGCCGTATGTGACCCTTAATGTCAGGTTAGCATCTGGGTAAAATATCTTGCTGCTGTACTTGCCCATTTGAGCTTCCATGTACAGCCGGTCCAGGTAGCGCATATTGGAATAGAAGCTTTTCAGTTGCGGCAGTATTTTCTGTTTTCTTGCAACGTTTATGGCATTGTATATGAGCCATGCAGGGTCGGCCAGGAGCAAGGTGCTGTCGCCGCGTTTTGCTTTTGCTGCGAAGGCTGTGAGCTTGTCTTTACTGGTAAGCAGTGAAGTATTATACACGTCTTCGGCCCATGCCATTATATCCTGGTTGTGCGCTTTATAGGTTGCCTTCACATCTTCCGGTATCCAGTCGGCGCATTTGGTAAAGTAAAGCGACATAAGCGTTATGAATACATCTTTGTCGGTAGCCACATCGTAGTTTTTGTAAAACCAGGCCATCCCTTCGGCTACTTTTTTCAGCGTATCATCAAGCGAGCTATCTGGCAGGCCGAGCCGGAAACAAGCGGCCATTTTTTCTATTGTTGGCCCCTGCTGTATGAGCTCAATGCCCAGCACGGCTTCTTTGTTGTATTGGTCTTGTGTAATGAGTGGATCTGCGGCAGTTGTAGCAGCACGCATATCATCGAGCAGGGTACCGGCAAAAGGGAATTTCCCCGATGTATCGGCCCACTTCTGAAATGTCTTTTCATACTGTTGTTTTTTTCCGGTCACATCATTTAGCTTTAACCCCAGTACCTCTCCCTGCCACTTTTTCCAGCCGTTGGCCACACCTGCGCGCTTTGAAGTGTATTTCAGAAAGTTGTCTCTTGTCCAGGCCATGTGCTTGCTCCATACATCCAGCTTGCGGGTGCGGGCAGCAATACTTATAGGGTCTGTGATGGAATAAACCTCTTTCAGTTCGTAAGACGATATGTACTCTTCGGTGGTTCCCGGGAAACCATACACCATTGTAAAATCGCCCTCCTTGTATCCTCCTGCATTTATCTTAAAATACTGGTCGGCCCGGTAAGGCTGGTTTTTTGCCGAGTAATCTGTTGGCTTATTATCGGCACCGGCATATATGCGGAACATGCTGAAATCTCCCGTATGGCGGGGCCAGATCCAATTTTCCACATCGCCACCAAAAGTGCCTATGCCATTTGGCGGAAACCCTACCAACCTTATGTCGCGATAGGTTTCTGCAATTGCTATCCAATACTGGTTGCCCTTGAAGTTCGGTTTTATCATGGCATCCATATGGGTGCGGGCTTTGAAATCTCTTTCCACGGCAGCTATGCGAATGGCAATTATGCTGTCGCGAACCTCGTCTTTTAAGGTATTTTTTATGCCATGTAGTACCTGATCAGTCACATTTTCCATCCTGCGTATGAAGGTGACGGTAAGGCCGGGGATGGGAATTTCTTCGTTCATATTTTGTGCAAAGAAGCCATTTGCAAAATAATCTTTATCGGTTGTGCTCACTCCCTGCACACTTCCATAGCCGCAATGATGGTTGGTAAGTATGAGTCCCTTTGGTGATATTACTTCCCCGGTACACCCTCGGCCAAAAAGGATAACTGCATTGTTCAGGCCCGTACCGTTCTCGTTGTATAATTGCTCCACTGGTATTTCCAGCCCCATAGACCGCATATCTTTTTCGTGGGCTTTAAGGGTTGCGGGTATCCACATCCCTTCTTTTGCAAATGCATTGTGGCAGTTAGATAGAATGAAAAATAATAATAAACCATTGGTTAAAAAAGCGGTCATTTTGGACATGAACAACATATTTTTTCGTGGTAAAAGAAATAAATATACACATTTGCTCCAAACTTTACGGGGAATCTCTTATATTAGCGGTAGATTTAGATATACATGCGGCTTATGAAAAAATGTTTGCTAATCTTAGCGTTATTAGTATGTTCTTACATGAGTACACTCCGTGCCCAAACGGTGCTGTTTTCCGCCCCGGAAACAGCCTGTATTAACCAGCCGATAGTGCTTGTGCCAGATAGTAATTCTTTTCATGCCTCCTCCTATTACTGGGGCTTTTGTTCGGGTTATACCGGTAATGCGCCAACGGGCGAAAACCTTGGGCATACGTTTGGTTTTCACATTCCTTCAAACATTGATATAGCATATGATAGCGGCAATTATTACGGTTTCGTCATCAATTCACAGACAAGAGAACTGATACGCCTTAATTTCGGTCATAGCCTTACCAACATACCCACTACCACTAATTTTGGAAATCTTACGAATGGTTTGCCGCTTAACCCTACTTCTCTTTGCATTGTAAAGGATACATTATCGAACAACTGGTTTGTTTTTGTTACCGGTGGTTACGATGTGGCAACTTCCACCCTGGGCCGCGTGGACTTTCTTACGGACTTAGGCAATATGCACCCCAATGTGGCTAATTTTGGTAATTACAACGGGATGCTCGATTATCCCAAGGGCGTTTTTGTTGCTAAAGATAAAGATCACCAATGGCATGGATATGTGGTGAACCATGTTACCAGCGAGCTTATCCGCCTTGATTTTGCGTTTAACGTATCTGTTACCCCGCTGATGTATGATTACGGGAATGTATCGGGCGATATAAGCAACCCTACGGATCTTGCAGCAGTAAACGATAATGGCAAATGGTATTTGTTCATCACTAATGAAGACGTGAGCAGTTCTGTAGCGCGGATAGACCTGGATACTACCCTTGCCCCCGACCCATCGGTGATCGCAGCCACAAGGATAGGCAGCAGTGATGTAACAGACCCATCGCCTACAACCTTCAACGGCAGGATATTGCAGCCCTCTTCTATAAGCATCAACAGGGATTGCGGCAATCTTTATGCCTACATCACAGATAGCACGACAAGCCAGCTTATAGGCATACAGATGGCTACAGTTACCGGCCCGTATAATGCGATCGATTACAATAACGTAGGCTTTGAAGATTACCCATCGAGCATATCTACCATCTTGCGCGACAGTGACGACCTGTATGGCTTTATTGCCAATGCCAACGATAGTACGCTGACCCGTATCGACCTGTCGCAATGCCATAATTCCAGCATCCCGTCATTTACAGATGTTACTCCTCCTGTTTACACCTACGATTCCCCAGGCGTGTACAATATTTATCTTGTACTTAACCAGGGCTTGCCTAACATGGAAGTACAGTGCAAGACCATACAGATACTTGCTTATCCGCCTATTTACATGAACGATGACACAACGATATGCCAGGGAGATACTGCACGTCTTTATGTAATTTCTAACCTTGCCGATTCGTTTAGCTGGCAAACGGGGTATAACATTGATACATCTTACATCTACCGCGATTCTGTGAAGGTGTACCCAAATTACTCTACGCGCTACCCGGTAACCATTTTTTATCCATTTGGTTGCATTGTGGACACTGCTGTGAGGGTACATGTGAGCAGGGTTCATGCAGATGCAGGGCCAGACCGCTGGATACATGATGGCGCTACAACCGTTCTCGGCGGGCCATATACTACGATATTCGATTCCACATCTTATCTCAACTATGGATATAACTGGAAACCGTTCCAGTATTTAAGCGACTCCACCGTGCCATTTCCTACGGCTTTTCCGCCTTATGACTTTACTTATTACCTCACTGTCACCGAGTTGAACGATACGTTCCATTGCGTGGCTAAAGATACCGTGGTAGTGCACCTGAATTGCGGTGATTTCTACCTGCCAAATGCCTTTGCACCTAATAGCGATAACCCGGCTACAAACAGGTTCTCTGTGCTGAACAAAGAGATCGTGAAGCTCAATTACTTCCGTGTATTTAACCGCTGGGGAGTATTGTTGTTTGAGAGCAGCGACCCATCAGTTGGGTGGGATGGCACCTACAACGGACAGCCGCAACCCGTGGACGTATATGTATGGCAGGCCGATGGTTTTTGCCTGAGCGGGCTGGAGGTTAAGAAGTCCGGTAACGTATCGTTGATGAGATAGGTTGGCTTGCCTTTGCAGATATTATGCATTTTTGCCTGAAATTTTTGTTCACTAATCTATCTATGCGCAGTAGATTATGGCCGCATATTTGTTCCAGTTAGAGTTGTCTGAATTTACTGATGCCATTCGTGCTGTTGTGCCCGCTCACCGGGCGCATATCAATAAGCTGTTTTCCGAAGGGCGAATATTGTCCTACAGTGTGTCCATTAACAGAAACCTTATTTGGTGCGTGATAAACGCTGAAGATGAACAGGAGGCGATGGAAATGGTGCTGGCTTTTCCGCTATACCCGCACTTTGTAGAAGTATTTTGCCACGCATTGCTGTTTCATAATACCTTGCCAGCAACGTTGCCGGGTATTTCGCTGAACTGATATTTACCTTTAGTTAAGAGATTATCCAAACAAAAGTAGTTCGATACCTTCGGCATCGTGTCACTTTTTGTATCAGGTTTTCTATAAACGTTGGATGCCTTCAGCATCATCCGGCGTGATTCTTTCCTTAACTAAACAACATTGCCCCTTTCCCTTTTGCTGGTGCACATTACCCACGCGCAAGGGGGAATGCACTCGAATATGCTGTCAACATCATCATTCCACTCAACTTTTTTTCCATAAAAAATGACGTTGCCCGCAAGGGGGGAATTACCATCACGAGAAGTTATATTGCAAATGAGACAGTATCGTGCATATCGTCAGGTATGTGTGCTACGCAAGTTCGATGGGCGATGCCCATCGCTATTAGATTACGCCCTTCCAGGGCTTCCCCCTTTTTCCAGCAATGCACGAAACTATGCCGCGTAAAATATAGCACCAATTCGACAATTTTAATAGTGCGGCCTATTCTTACCCTTATATCGGGAAACTGATGGTAAAGGTACTGCCCTTGCCGGGTGCGCTTTCTACTTTTATTTTACCGTCGTGTGCGTCAACAATTGCTTTTACATAGCTTAGCCCGAGGCCAAAACCCTTTACGTTGTGCAGGTTGCCTGTGTGGGCGCGGTAAAACTTCTCGAATATCCTGGACTGGGTTTCTTTGTCCATTCCTATTCCATTGTCCTTTACTTTAATAGAGAACATGCCGTTGGCCGATAGTGTTTCCACTTCTATATGCGGAGCTTTGTCGGAATATTTCATTGCATTGTCCAGCAGGTTAAAGATGATGTTGGAGAAATGCACTTCATCGGCATCGATAATATGGATAGGGGCGTTGAGCTTCAGCTTTAATGCGCCGTTTTTCTCTTGCACCTGTAGCGCCAGGTTGTCTGCTACCTTGTTAATGACCTGGTGGGCGTCCAGTTTTTGCAGGCTTAGCTTTATTTCTTCCCTTTCCAGGCGGGCGGCTTGCAGTATCTTTTCCACCTGCTTGTTCATGCGCTTGTTCTCCTCCTTTATCATGCTGCTGTATATCTTTATTTTGTCGGCATCATGTATTACTTTTTCATTGGTAAGTGCATCGATAGCTAATGATATAGTGGCCAGTGGGGTTTTAAGCTCATGGGTCATGTTATTGATAAAGTCGGACTTGATCTCTGACAGCTTTTTCTGGTTGAATAGCGTGCGCACTGTTACCGCAAAGGCAAGAATAATGATGGTGGTAAATACGATAGAGGCAACAATGATCCACCTCATTTCGCGGATGATGAGGTTCTTATCTTCAACAATATACAGGTACAGCGTTTCGTGCGATTTCAGGGCCTCGTCTGGCGCCAGATCTATATGGTTTGCGAGGTGTTCATCGGCTTCCTGGAAGCCATCGGACTGTATAACGGCATTTTTGAAAATATTGGTAACACGGAATTCAAAAGGGAGCTTGATATTGTTGTTCCTCAATTGCTTTTCAATAAGTCCCTGTAGCTCTTCCTTCGTAAACGACCCTTCAACAATAAAATTATTCCTGAGATAGAACTCCTTTGATTGTTCGTCAACAAGTATGGTTTGTGACTTGTAAATAAAAAGACTGTAGATAGCGTCCTTAGCCTGCTTTAGGGTATTCTCCACTTCTCGCTGAAACTCGTCCTGCTTCAGTTTCCTGGCGTTGTTTATCCACGACATCTGTATGAACAGTATGCCGACTACTGAAAGGGTTATTAAGACAACGATGAGTGGAAATATTTTCTTCATGTAGCTGCAAATGTACAATGCACTAAGTGAAGCAATATACGGTTTAACGCTGATTTAACGCTTATTTTTCAAAAACAACTTGTTCAGGATCAGCACCATTTTTTTTAAGGATGCCGTTAATGTCAGCTATCATTTTGTCGGGCCCGCAAACATAAAAATGAGTGGAGAACGAGCTTATCTCTTTTAGTAAGAAAGCTTCGTCGATGATTCCATACCGGTAACCGCTATTTTTTGGTAAAAGGGTATTTCCATTCTGCGATAATGGGTGTTCTTTTGAAAGAACATTGATAAAATCGTTCCCCAGCATATTGGTCAGTTCCTTTTTGTATATAATGTCGGCGCTGGTTTTATTGGCGAATATCAGCTTATTGCCCTGTAGCTTATTATCGTTATGCAGTTGGCGCAGAATGGCAATGAACGGGGTTATGCCAGCACCGCCCGCTATGAAGTATCCGGGCCCCTTGTAGGCGATAGCGCCCCATACATCCCGGATTATAAGCCCGTCGCCGACATTGAGCCGGTGCACCTGGTCGGTGACGCCCTTATGGTCGGCATACCGTTTAATAGTAAACTCCAGGTATGGCTGGTCATTTAGGCAAGTGAACGTAAACGGGCGCAACTCTTTTTCCCAGCCAGGCTTGTTGACAGATACATCTGTTGCCTGCCCTGGAATGAATGAATAGCCTGAAGGCTTTTCTATCTTAAAGCTTTTTACATCGTGTGTCACCTGGTTTATCTCCAGTATGCGGGCAATATTTTCCATAACTTAACTCTTTAGCATTTGAGTGAATTCATTTCTTTTCTATAGGAATAGCGATACTTCGCAAGGGACAAATTGGTGTGGTTAACTCCGATTTGGCTTCAAACAGAATCTCAACATGTCATGGTTCGACGGGGCTCACCATGACAGTTCTTCGATTTTCTTTTTAAAATGAGATTGACAGATTTATCCCTTGCGCAGTATAACTACCACTACATTTTCCGTGCCATCGGCTAGTGTCTTGGCTGTCCGGGTTATGCCCGGTGTTGCGCCTGGCAGCTACTGGCATAGTCTTTATGTTGCATTAACTCTATGGACTTAAAAAATAAACTGGAAGATCTGCACAGAAAGATGATAGAGGAGGTTCAAGATTATGCAATTATCCTACTTGATGTTGACGGAACTATACTTACATGGAATAAAGGAGTGGAACAAATAAAAGGCTATAAAGAAAATGAGATCGTTGGGCAGAATTTCAGGATATTCTATCTGCCGGAAGACCGGCAGGGTAAACTCCCGGAGAAATTAATTGAATTAGCTACAAATGAAGGCCGGGCCAAGCATGTGGGCAGGCGGGTAAGAAAGGATGGCACTATTTTCTGGGGGAGCATTTTAATTACCGCAATCCACGATAATGAGGGCAATGTTGTTGGTTTTACAAAATTAACCCGGCAACTGCGGGATGGTGAAATTGAATAATTTCTGAAACAAAAATGAACCTAAATTTCGGGATTATTTTGTCGGCGTCGCTTACCTTTGTTGCATGTTGCATAGCTTGCCAAAGGAAGATAATTACCTGCAAAAAGGACTACGAAAACAATTAGTACAGGTACTCCGCGACAAAGGGATAAAAGACGAGCGGGTACTTGGTGCTATTGAAGCTATCCCCCGGCATTTCTTCCTCGATAAAGCATTTGAAAGGCAGGCTTACGAAGACAGGGCTTTCCCAATAGCGGCCGGGCAAACAATATCGCAACCATATACCGTAGCTTACCAGACACAACTGCTGGACCTGCAAAAATTTGACAAGGTGCTGGAGATAGGTACCGGCAGTGCATACCAGGCCATGGTGCTTGCCGAAATGGGTATCAGCCTATTTACGATAGAAAGGCAAAAGGAATTGTATGACTATGTGGGCAAGATGGTGCTACTGAAGAAGTACCCAGCCATAAAGCGGTTTTATGGCGATGGTTTTGAAGGGCTGCCTTCGTATGCGCCTTTTGACAAAATATTAGTGACCTGCGGCGCTCCGTTTATACCGCCGAAGTTACTTGCTCAATTAAAACCTGGCGGCATTATGGTAATACCTGTGGGCGAGGACGGGCAACAAAAAATGCTGCGTATAACCAAGGATAAAGAAGGCAACATAGAGGAGGAAGAAATGGGAGATTTCCGGTTTGTGCCTATGCTTCAGGGCAGGAACCCCCGGCCCTAATGGGGGATGCTACATAAACGCGAGTTGTGAGACCCTCTTCCTAGCGCGAGTAGGGACATCCCCCTTTCCCCCTTCGGCTGACGCACATCGTCCGCGCGCAAGGGGGAATGCACCCGAATATGCCATCATCTGCATCATACTACTCTACTTTTTCCTTAACTTAACGACATTGCCCGCCCAAGGGGGAATGCACCCGAATATGCCATCATCTGCATCATACTACTCCGTTTTTTCGAAGTTGAACGATGTGCCCCCAAATGGATGCTACGTAAAATGTGAGTTATCGCAGGTATATTATAATCCGAACAAAGATCACTTCTTCTTTGCAGGTATTGCCCTTCAAGTGGTTTCACCTGTTTGTTCCAGCACGCTTCCAGGTGGTCTTTATGTTTTGCAAATGCAGAGCTAAATGATATGCACGCGATCAGTGCAGTAGTGAAAAGTAGTTTTATATTCATAATTGCATATAACAACGTCAAAACGAAATACCACTATTTATTAACGATAACAATATGTAAATAACTACAAATGACCGAGATGATTTGACTTCACAAACTACAGGAAAAGCGAAATACGGGTGTATGACAGATAGCACCTTTGCAATAGTATTTCAAGTAGCCCCGGCATTTATGCCGGGGTTGGCTAACTATACTTCTCGCCGCATAAGTTTGTGCAATGATAAACGGGCAAGCCCGATAGGGCTTAAATGATGAATAGCCACCGGTGAAACCGGTGGGAAAATAGATGTGGTCATTGAACCCCGGCGGGGTTCAACTGGTATAACCCTGAAGACTCCGGGTTGCACCCGGAGCTATTCACATTAAAGCCTTTCAGGCTTTTTAAATTCAATGCACATTTTTATCCGGCGTATAGTATAAAACAGTCTGGCTTTAGCCAAACCTACTCGCGAATAACCCGACCCATGGTATCTGGTTTTGGCTAAAGCCCGACTTGAGCGTACTAAGTCCCCGGCATAAATGCCGGGGCTACTGTAGAAAAGTGCAATTTGTCATACGCCCCAAAAGCCAGCCATTGCAATTTCCACAATTTTGTTTTTATCTTGTGAGGCATGAAAACGCTTATTTTATTTGTCCTCTGCACCTTACTGTGCCTTCAAAATATACATGCTCAAAACAAAACTAAGAAAGCCAAACAGAAGGCTGCACCGGTGGTTGAAGAAACCGATGAGCAAAGAAAAGTAAAAGGCCGCTTTTTTTTCAGGGATGGCGAGCTGCATAACTTGGGCGTGTTAAAAAGTGGCCGCGTAGTTTTAGATACCTTTTGGTTCGAGAACATTGGCAATTCGCCTTTCCGTATCAGTTACATCACTCCATCAAGCAACATTATATCGGCCGACTGGACCAAAGACCAGGTAAGGCCGGAGAAGATCGGGTTCATTTCTGTAGTTATAAGAACCAACAAAAAAATGGGGCCATTCAACGACAAACTT
>JABDBX010000063.1 GCA_013288445.1 Bacteroidota bacterium | reverse complement strand
CTGCTTCCAAAGCTGCCTCCGACCATTTTGTGCGGGCTTATGGCAATACTTATGGCCTGCCATTCGTAATTACCAACTGCTCTAACAACTACGGCCCCAACCATTTTCCGGAAAAGTTGATACCACTATTTATTAACAACATCTGTAACAATAAGCCGCTGCCTGTATATGGCGATGGCAAGTACACCCGCGACTGGCTCTATGTAATAGACCATGCGCGTGCTATTGACACAGTGTTCCATAACGGAAGGAATGGGGAAACCTATAACATTGGCGGATTTAATGAGTGGCAAAACATTGCGCTGGTGAAACTCCTGTGTACCAAAATGGACGAAAAACTTGGTCGCACACCCGGAGAATCTGAAAAGCTAATATCGTACATTAAAGACCGGCCAGGCCATGATCGCAGGTATGCTATTGACGCTAACACAATAAACAAAGAATTAGGTTGGTATCCATCAGTGACGTTTGAAGAAGGCTTAGACAAGACTATAGACTGGTACCTGGCTAATGAAGATTGGCTGAATCATGTGACATCTGGCGACTACCAAAAATATTACCGGGAGCAATATTCTCATTAAACCTACTTACTGGCAAACTATATGAAAGGTATCATTCTCGCCGGGGGCTCCGGCACCCGCTTATATCCGCTTACTATAGCTGTAAGCAAGCAATTAATGCCGGTATATGACAAGCCAATGGTGTACTATCCATTGAGCACGCTGATGCTGGCGGGCATAAACGAGATACTGATCATTACAACACCAGAAGACCAGCCAGCATTCAAAAAGCTGTTGGGCGATGGTAGCCAGTTGGGTTGCCGATTCGAATATATTGTTCAGCCCCGCCCTGAGGGCCTCGCGCAGGCCTTTGTACTGGGAGCCGATTTTATTGGCAGCGATCCTGCGGCACTGGTGCTAGGCGACAATATATTTTATGGTTCCGGCATGGGTACTTTGCTAAAGAATAAAGCTAACCCGGATGGCGCGGTGGTATTTGCCTACCAGGTACATGACCCAGAGAGGTACGGCGTGGTGGAGTTTGATAAAGCCAATCGGGTAATAAGCATAGAAGAAAAACCAGAACAGCCAAAATCGAATTATGCAGTGCCAGGGCTTTACTTTTATGACAATGACGTGGTAGCGATAGCAAAAGCCATTAAGCCCTCTCATCGTGGCGAGCTGGAAATAACAGATGTCAACAAGGTGTATCTTGAAAAGGGAAAACTAGAAGTGGGGGTACTGGACCGTGGCACAGCCTGGCTGGATACCGGCACTTTCGATTCGCTTATAGAGGCAGGTGAGTTTATAGAGGTGATAGAGAAAAGGCAGGGCCTTAAAATAGGCTGCATTGAAGAGATCGCGTATCGCAATGGATGGATAGACGACGAACAGATGAATAAACTCGCGACTCTTTATTTTAAAAGTGGTTATGGGGTTTATTTGAAGAAGCTCATTGGGACGCTATAGTCGGACACTTCATGCTTCTGGTGAGTTATTTCGCCTTTTTATACAGGCCCACAAGTTCCCCTTTTGCAAGAATGTGGCCTTCCATTGCTTTTTCAAGACCTGCTTTGTCGGTATTCTGGTCAAGATTCAACTGCTCATCAAGAGCATAGACCATAAAATAGTAGTGGTGGGTACCTGATGGTGGGCACATTCCCTTATAGCCTTTTTGTTTCGCTCCATTCAATCCTTGTTCCGCACCCTTATAGTGCTCAGGAACATTTCCGTCAGTGGCTACATTCCACATTACCCAATGGGTAAATCCACCGGTTACGGGCGCATCCGGATCGTGAACTATTATTGCTATTGCTTTTGCCGCTGCTGGGATATTACTTATTTGCAGGGGCGGGCTTACTTCTTGTCCTTCGCAGGAATACCTGGCCGGGATCATTCCATTGTTTTTAAATGCCGAACTGGTAACGGTTAATACCGAATTACCGATAAATGATAACATGACAATACTTATTAGACTTGTGAAAAATAATATCCTTGAATGCATAAGCTGTTTTTTTAGAATTCATGTATATAGTATGTCTAAAAAATTATGCCAATGCATTTTCAAACCGGGTATTGTCTCTTGGCGCGAGAGTTAGCGCAGCGCTCTCGTGTCACGCAATTCAGCCCGTTTGCAACGGGAATTAACCTTGGTGCAGCTAAATCGAAGTCCCACCTCATTACCACTCTCTGGCGCGAGAGTTAGCGCAGCGCTCTCGTGTCACGCAATTCAGCCCGTTTGCAACGGGAATTAACCTTGGTACAGCTAAATCGAAGTCCTACCTCATTATTTTCGGATGTTTGTCCCAAAGTCAGCTATAGTTCTCTGAATACCTTCCCTTCGACTATCGCTCAGGACGGGCTAAAGAAAGGGACTTTATTTGCGCTTCAAGATGCCGCTGCGGAACATTGGAAGAACCAAGGAAGCGAACGAATAAAGTAAAGAAAGATAGTGGATATTTAATACATTTACTCCATATTGATGATTAAACTACAATTATGATCTCTGCAAGAATAAGAAGTCTGAATGAATACCTGATACACCGGAAAAACAATGCCCATGTTTATAAAAAAATACAGGAAATAGAAGAAAATCTCGCAAAAAACAACAAGCGTAAATTTACCGTAAAGGGCTATTCTTATCCTGCCCAGAAAGAAGTGAAGTTCGAGGTGGACTACCTGTATTCCGATGATGTGCATATTAACTGGAGAGAACGGGTCACATGCCCGGAAACCAAGCTAAATAACAGGCTAAGGGCATCTGTGCATTTTATGGATTTTGAATTAAGCGTTGACAAGAACAGCGCTATTTATATTGCAGAGCAGTTAACCCCACTCTATAGTTATCTAAAGAAAAAACACACTCATTTGGTAGGCAGCGAATACCTGGGCCCGGACGCGACTCCAGGATCCGTAAATAAAAAAGGAATATTGCATGAAGATGCCACCAGGCTTTCCTTCAACAACGTAGCATTTGACTATTATCTTTCTTTCGAGTGTTTTGAACATATACCGGCCTATAAAAAGGCCTTCCAGGAAAGCTACCGGATATTGAAAGAAAATGGGATGATGTTCTGGACGGTGCCTTTT
Organism: Bacteroidota bacterium; assembly: GCA_013288445.1. Taxonomy (GTDB): domain Bacteria; phylum Bacteroidota; class Bacteroidia; order Chitinophagales; family Chitinophagaceae; genus Nemorincola. Next base: position 14,366 of record JABDBX010000063.1, on the reverse strand, counting down.
GCCAACCAGAACCACGAAAACATAATTAGGGCAACAGTGAACAACGATGGGAGTATAAACCACATACTGCCGGCAGAATACCACGGAGACCCGGTAAATTCAGGCGAGGGGATTTTGTGTTATCAGCATTTCGGCTGCGAAATGTTTGACCAGCTAAAAGAAATAGGTTTTAAAGATGCCTACGCCATTTCTTATTGGTGCGATGCACTTGGATATTATGGCGGCGAACAGTTTTTGTTTTGCGCGGTGAAATAGTTTTGTGTTTAACTTAGAGGGAATAGTCGAGGAGGCAATGAGAACACGACGCATTCATAACCCGGAAAACAAAACAGACGCCATGTTCCCGACAATAGGAATGGGTTTCTCCCGCTCATTGACGGCGTAAAAAAATCCCCAAAGCCACAGTACGAACCAAATAATATCTGCAACTATAACAAACTCCCGGTTTGCCCAATATCCCAATCCATTCACCAGTACAAGAATGATGTACAACAGTAACGTCTGCCTCAAATGGCTGGCTGCAAAAGACGTTTTGTTGTTGCGGTACAAGGCATAAGCTATAAGCCAGCCGAGAAAAGTGATATAACACACTACAGCCGCAGTTTTGGGGTTGTCTGGGGAACCTAAGTATATCTCATCATCGGGGGCCGTATGCATGTCGCGGTATTTTTCGTCAGTGATTTTATATTAATGGATTTGATAAAAACCACGCCATAGCAAGCTGCTCCCTCATTTTAAATTCAAGCCATTACCCTATCTTCTCTTCCAGTTCCAGTATCTGCTCAAAGGACTTATCATAATCTTTATTCAGTTGGGCGAGCCTTGCAGAGTGCTTACGGTAATCATCATCCACCTTCAGGAATTCCTGCCTGTTTGAATAAAAATCAGGGTCTGCAAGTTTGCCTTCAAGCACTGCAATGTCCGCTTTCAATTTATTTATTTCTTCCTCCAATTTCTGGAATAGCTTTTGTTGCTTTTGCAGTTCTTTGCGCTGGGCATTTAGCTGGTCGTTATTCACATTGGCTTTTACTTCCTGCTTTTCCACCTTTTTCTCGGCTGGCGCGGCTTTCGCAGCCGGAGCAGTGGCAGACTGTTCGCGTTTCAGCTTATCCTGGTGCCACGTATGCCATTCATCATAAGGGCCGTTAAACTCGTTTATCTTCCCATCTTCAATATTCCATATTTTATTGGCCGTTTTGCTGATAAAATAACGATCGTGCGATACCAGTATCAGTGTGCCTTTGTACTTATTAAGTGCATCAATGAGCATCTCCACAGATTGCATATCCAGGTGGTTGGTAGGCTCATCCAGCAGCAGGAAGTTGCCTTTAGCAGCAATAACCTTTGCCAGCGCTACCCTCGCCTTTTCCCCGCCCGATAGCACCTTTATCTTCTTAAATACGTCATCCCCGCTAAACAAAAAGCAACCTAACAGTTGGCGAAGTTCTAGTTCATTCTTACCGCTGCCGCACATTTTCATTTCCTCCAGCACTTCATTTTCCACAGTCAATGCCTCTAACTGATGCTGTGCATAAAAGCTTTCCTCTACGTTGTGCCCCCATTTACGGTTGCCCTCGTATGTTTCCTGCCCAGTGATGATGCGGAGTAAGGTTGACTTACCCTTACCATTAGCTCCAATAAGGGCTATCTTGTCGCCACGCAATATTTCGGCCTTTGCGTGATCAAGGATGGTAAGGCTGCCATAGCTCTTGCTTACGTCGTCCAGTTCACAAATAATCTTGCCTGGCTGCACGCCCACGTCAAAGTTAATGTTCATTAGCGGCACGCTTGAATCGGGCGCTTCTATTACGTCCAGTTTATCCAGGCGTTTTATGGCGCTCTGGGCAGCGGCAGCCTTGGTTGCTTTAGCCCGGAACCGCTCTATAAAGCGCTCCTGTTGCTTTATATAATCCTGCTGGTTCTCAAACGCTCGCTGTTGCAATACCATTCGCTCTACCTTTTCCTTTTGGAAGAAAGTGTAGTTCCCGCTGTATTGCACCAGGTCGCGCTGCCACACTTCTACTATCTTGGTCACCATGCGGTCAAGGAAATACCTGTCGTGCGACACAATAACCACACTACCGGGATAGCTGATAAGGTAGCGTTCAAGCCACTCTATGGATGGAAGATCAAGGTGGTTGGTAGGCTCATCGAGCAATAATAACTCAGGCTGTTGCAACATCATTTTGGCCAGCAGCACGCGCATACGCCAGCCACCGCTAAACTGGTCATAAGGCCGCTGAAGGTCGGCGGTAGAAAAGCCAAGCCCTTCCAGTACCTCTGCTGTACGATGTTCCATTTCATAACCGCCGGCCATTTCAAAATCATGCAGCGCATGGCTGTAATCATCCAGCAGGTCGGCATCATCGGGAGTAGTTTCCAGGTCCTTTAATATTTTCTCCATCTGGCGCTCTACAGCCTGCGCTTTTTCAAAAGCCTGCATCCCCACCTTCAGAATAGATTCATTTGTAGAAAAACTAAGCAGGTCCTGGTTGAAGAACCCTAACGATACATCCTTTGGCTTATTGATGACGCCGCCATCAGGGTTGTAAGACCCCGTCATCAATCTAAGAACGGTTGATTTTCCAGCCCCGTTACTGCCCACCAAGCCTATCCGTTCGCCCGTGCCTATCTGCCAGCTTGCGTCTTCCAATATCGGCCTTGCGCCGAAATAAAATGAAATATTTTGTAATGAGATCAACATAAGGGTGCAAAGGTAAGGAACGATGGCATACCGTCAGTTAGTGATAAGGAATATGGTTGTTAGATGAAGCTGTTTTGAAAAAAGGATTTTAGGCTTGCCAATTAATCTCTCAACTTTTTATTTTGTAAAACAACCCGTATCTTTACACTCAAAGTCATAATAATGGCACTAACGATTTCCTACATACAGCTTTTTCAAATGCTTAAAGTCAAAATCGGCGAACCGGAAGCCGAGGCTTTAGTCGAATTTGTTGATGCCAGGGTTAAGGAAGGAATAAAGGAAGTTAATGAGCAAGAATTTAAAGGTTTTAGCTACCAAAGAGGATATAAGTGTTTTAAATGAAAAAATCGCCCATCTACGGGGCGAATTAAAGACCGATATTGCAGCCTCTAAAACCGATATGATTAAGTGGATGGTAGGCTTTTGGTTAGCGCAGATGGCTGCTATTATTGGCTTGTATTTAAAAAAATGAATTTTTTCTCTTCTCCAAAAATTCGCTTAAAGCGTTGTGATATGCCTCATTTGCAAAAACTTCGCCGTTAATTTTACCACCGGTTCTTTCATAATCGAAACATTGTTCCGTTCTATTCCTTTACTTTTGCAGAGAAATTTTCTGCACATGCGTCCTGTTTATCTCATCTTTAGTTGTTGTTTATTTGCATTTGCAAGTTGCAATAATGGAAATACCGGTGCCACTACCGGCACAGATACTTCTAAATCCTCAGCCCCGATCCTTCGCGCACCTGCGCGCAGCAAACTTAGCGATGCGGGTACTACCCTGCTTATGTCGGTGGTAACAAAATATTATTCGCTTAAGAACGCACTCGTAGCTACCAAAGCGCCTAAGGCAGACAGCGCAGCAATGGAACTGGCAACAATAGCAGACAGCTTGAAGTCGTTCTTACAAAATGATACTGCAAACAATGCAGCGCTAAAGCTTTATGTGGACACAATAGTAACACAAAGCAAGCAGGTGTCGGCCTTAAAAGACGAAACCTGCGAAAAACAACGCCTTGCGTTTGGTATGATCTCCAGCGCTATTTACGGCCTGCTGAAAAATGTGGATATGAAGAATGCAGGTATCTACCACGAATACTGCCCCATGGCCTTTAACGAGAAAGGTGCGTTCTGGCTGAGCGATGAATCCGAGATCAAGAATCCATATTTCGGGAAGAAGATGATGGAGTGCGGCGAGGTAACGGATTCGTTGTAAGTCTCTCCCGGCCTCTCCCCTTCGACTATGCTCAGGGCTAGCCCGGAGAGGTAAAGCTACTTAGTCGCGAGAACTACTCCGTATTCCAAAGGGTATTGCAGAACTTCTATTTGACCGTAGATAAGAAAATTAGACTGGCAAATTAACGCAAAACAGAATATGCAACGACTATTGACCCTCTTCGGAAAAAGCTGCGTTGCCTCCTTGTTTATATTATTTATACCCACTATTCTATTTGCCCAAAAAGTTACACTTAGTGGTTATCTCCGCGATTCGGCTACGGGCGAGTCGCTGATTTCAGCCACCATCTATATCAAGGAAGCCGACCAGGGGGGCGTGAGCAATAATTATGGTTTCTACTCGGTTTCTGTTCCCCCCCGGCGTTTATACGGTCATATTTTCCTACGTTGGGTATTCACCACTTACCGAAACGATAGACATTACAAACGACAAAACCTTCAATGCCGGGCTACACAGCAATGCAGAGCTTAAAGAAGTAACGGTAACGGCTACCCGGAAAGACGAAAATGTAACAAATTCTGAGATGGGCACGGTAACGCTTTCTTTGGAAAGGATAAAAACACTGCCAGTTCTTTTCGGCGAAGTGGACATACTTAAAACGTTGCAATTATTGCCAGGTGTACAATCAGCGGGCGAGGGCAATTCCGGCTTTTACGTGCGTGGTGGCGGCCCGGATCAGAACTTAGTGTTGCTGGATGATGCGGTTATCTACAATACCGGCCACTTATTTGGTTTCTTCTCGGTATTCAATTCGGACGCAATAAAAGATGTTACCCTTATTAAAGGCGGAGCGCCGGCCAACTATGGCGGCAGGCTGTCATCGGTGGTAGATGTGTCTATGAAGGACGGAAATATGAAAACTTTCCATGCCGAAGGAGGAATTGGTCTGATCGCATCCCGCCTGACACTGGAAGGGCCAATAAAGAAGAATAAAGGATCGTTCGTTATCTCTGGCCGCCGCACTTATATTGATGTACTGGCAAGGCCGTTTTCCAGCAAACTAAAAAATTCCGGTTACTACTTTTACGATGCTAACCTCAAGGCCAACTACATTCTTGGCAAGAACGACCGCCTGTACCTGAGCGGCTATATGGGCATAGATAAGTTTACCTTTCAAAACCCAACAGGCTCTTTTAAGGCCGACATACCCTGGGGAAATAAAACGGCTACCCTTCGCTGGAACCACCAATTCAGCAACAAGCTGTTTGCCAATACCACGCTGGTGTATAACGATTACAACTTTGCTTCCAATTTCAGCCAGAATACTTTTGCCATCAAGATCGCATCCGGCATCACCGACTATAACGCCAAGACCGATTTCGATTATTACTCCTCGTTCCATCATCACTTCAAAGCGGGTATCGCCTATACACACCACACCTTCGTACCCACACAGGTATCCGGCCAGGTGGATACCGTGAAACTGGACCCCAATAATGCCTTTATAAAGTATGCACATGAAGCAGGAGCCTACGTACTCGATGAATTTGAGCCAGCAAAGTGGTGGAAGGTAAACCTGGGGCTGCGCTATTCCTGGTTCGAACAGGTAGGCCCATATACCAGTTATGTCCTTGACGCCAACGGGCACCCCACCGACAGCACAAAATACACCGGCGGCCAGCCGGTAAAAACCTATGGAGGCCTGGAACCCCGCTTCAATATGCGCTTTGAGCTGGGCAGTAAATCTTCCATTAAAACCAGCATTGCGCGCACTTATCAATACCTGCACCTTGTTTCCAACAACGGCACAATGTTACCTACCGATGTGTGGGTACCAAGTACAGCTATTGTGCAGCCGCAGATAGCCTGGCAATACTCAGCGGGCTACTTCCGCAATTTCTTAGACAATAAAATAGAAACGTCTGTTGAGGTTTATTATAAGGACATGCAAAACCAGGTGGAGTACAAAGATGGCTACGTACCCAACTCCCTTGCCGACCCCGAACTGTCTTATGTTTTTGGCAGGGGTACGGCCTATGGCAGCGAATTCTTTATTAACAAGACACAGGGCAAATTCACGGGCTGGATAGGCTATACCCTATCGTGGACAACCGAGCAATTTCCCCAACTAAATAATGGCCAACCATTCCCGGCCAAATACGACCGCCGGCACGACCTGTCTGTTGTTGGCAGCTACAAACTGAATAAGAAATGGACATACTCTGCTGTATTTGTATATGGGTCGGGCAATGCCATTACCCTGCCTACTGCATTCTACTTTGTAGAAAACAACCTCGTTGAGCAGTTCGGAAAAGTAAATGGTTACCGCCTCCCAGCCTACGATCGGCTCGATATTTCTGCTACATATACCCCACAACATAGCAAGCCACACAAGTGGCAGGGAAGCTGGTCATTCTCCATCTACAATGTGTATGACCGTCACAACCCATACTTCATTTATGCCGATGTAGAAGGCACAGTAAAGACAGGGATTAAAGTCACTTTTTACGAGGTGTATATATTGCCCATTATACCCAGCATTACCTATAATTTCAAGTTCTAACTAAGATTTTCAGGATAGGATGATTTAGAATGCCCGAGTATTGTGCTATGCCTGGTTAAAAAAATTACGAAAATTTAATAGCTTTGAGCAACTAATAAACATGGGTTGATGAGAGTTATCATTTTTATAATATTTCTGCTAAGCATTCACGCAATCTGCTTTGCCGGCAATGAAGATACCGGTATTTACCCTCGTGCGATATTGATTCAGTTAAGGTCTGAACATAACAGGATACAGGCACTAACGGAAGCAAAACGCTATTCCGCAGTAACGGAAGTGGAACAAGACGCTATAGAAATAACAAAGAGGATAAAACGTGATTTTCATGACAACTTTCCTTACTGCCCCGTTTATTATTACGTGGATACCAATGCCGAAAAGATAAAAAATAAACAATTTGATGGAGTGGTATTCAATGAAGATGGCACATTGGCAAAAAACATTGTAATAAATAGTAATAGCACCGATTACTTAGTTGCTTTTTATGGGTACCCTGTCTCGCAGGCGAAGTACAAAAAAGTGCAAACGGATACCAACAGGTACACTTATGATACCGATCCGCCTGCGGGGAAAGGATTGGTAATCCTAAACGATAAGTTCCTGCAGCTTACGTATTTCTACAAATTAGGTTACGATGAATTGGGATTTAGATTTAATAAAAGGGACAGGCGTTATTTTTACCAGTCCAAACACTTCGACATGGAATACTACCCTTTCGCGCGGCTGTTTAACCGCACTATGCTGGACAGATACGGTCGGCGCCGGATTACGAAGGCTTAAACTGAAAATCCGGTATCTTTGAGATTGTAATACTACTGCAATGAGAGTTTTTTTTGTCATTTCATTTTTTTTAAATGGTTTTGCGTGTTTAGGCGCAGACGCCGATAGCAGTAAATATCCCAGTGCCATATTGATACAGCTAAAGTCTGAGCACAACCGAATAGCGGCTTTGACAAAAGCAAAGAGATACTCGGCTGTAAAGGAAGTGGAAAATGATGCAATGGAAGTTAACAAGCGGTTCAAACTCGATTTTCATAACAATTTTACATACTGCCCCATATATTACTATATTGACACCAATGTGGATCTGATAAAAAACAAATTATTTGATGGCATTTTGTTCAACGAAGATGGCACACCCGCAAAAGATCTGGTAATAAACAGTAATAGCACCGACTACATTGTGGCCTACTATGGTTATGCGGTATCCCAGTCAAGGCATAAAAAAGTACAGACAGACTCCAGCAAAAATGAGTACGACCCGGATCCACCGGCCGGTAGAGGTTTAGTGATCCTGAATGATAAATTCCAGCAGCTAACCTATTTCTATAAATTCGGCTACGATGATTTTAAACCCAGTGATGAAGCTAGTAAGCAGTTTTATTACAGCTCTAAAAATTATGAAATCGAATACTATCCTTTCGCCAAATTATTCAACGAAACCATGTTTGACAGGTACGGCCGCCGCCGGATAAAAAACACTAAGAAGGATACTAAATAGCTTGATTTTTCAGGATTTTCTATACCATCCTTTATTATACTTTGCACTGCATAGTTTTGTCCATATGTTAAAGTGGGGGCGTTCATAAATGTCCCGAACGTCCGATGCATTGGGCATCGCTACAGGGTCAAGCGCTGAAAGGGCGAAATCTAATAGCGATGGGCACCGCCCATCGAACTCTTTACAATTATGCCGGTTTTTTTGGGTCGCACTATGATAATTAACGGTTTTTACATATCTTAGCACTCCGTTATTAAAATTTAACTGGCAGTTCGCCGGAAGTGGTTTGGTTTTTAGACAATTAGATAGTAATCATATTCATTTAGAACCACTGGCAAGAAAGGATAATATGGGAAACAAGACTTTTACAGCTTCGCCAAAATACCTATTTGCAAAATTTATTTTGTTTATAGCACTGATTTTAAATCACACCCATGTATCAGCCCAATCCTTGAAAGAAAAGACATCCCCTGTTGATACTTTTAAGGCTGCCAATAAACTTATCGCGAAGAAGAAATTCCGTAAAGCCAACAACCTGCTTAACGAATATCATAAGCATCACCCTAAAGATTTCAATTCGGTATGGCAGCAGGCCCAAACAAAATTCTGGCTCACCAACTTCAGGAAATCAGATACATTATACAAAACGGCAGTTAAACTGAAACCGGATAATGATTACCTGCGGCTTAACTACATCAGTTCGCTTGCCGACATGGGTAAAATGGCCCAGGCGCAGGGTATGTTGTCTGACATGGAATTTGCAGGCAGGGACTATCCCTACATAGACCTGCTACATGCCAAACTAAATTACTACCAGGGAAATTACAAGAAAGCATCTGCCTATATGCGCAAAGCACTGCAATCTGATAATAAGACGGACGAAGCCAATAACCTTGATGATGCTATTGCGCTGGCAAAAGCGCCGAAGGTAGGGCTTTCATCAGCGTACTTATCGGACAACCAGCCGGTTACAGCGCTTATCTCCACTCTTAGAGCAGAAAATTATTTTAATAAGGCCCTTGACTTGTATCTCGTATGCGATGAATACCATTTTACGCAGAACACGGTATCAGACGCTCCCTGGGTAAGAATAGGGGACAAACTGTTTTTTCCACAGGCAGGATTGCGAATAAATGTAGGCGGCGGACTGTTCAAGTTTCCAACGAAAAATGGCGTGGATGTGAGCGGTAACTTATCAATAAATGAAAAGCTATCACAACATTTCGATATTGATGTTGCAGTGGATGAAGTGCCTTACTTAGATACCAAAACCAGTATTGATTCAAATATCACTGCTACCCGTTTTTCGGCTATGCTCAACTGGCATATGAGAAGCTGGAGCGCGCAGGTGGCGTTTCTGAATAGCACCTACCCTGACAATAACAATGTATATTCGGTATATGGCTGGGTGCTGGCGCCTATTGCTCATTTCCCTAATGGGGGCGGGCTGCAACTCGGGCTTAGCAGTAGCTATGGCAATGCCAACCAAAATACATTCTCCCCCGCATACCCTATTACCTATTCCTCAAATGGTTCAATTCCAGGCATTTACAATCCTTACTTCACACCAGATAACCAATATATTACCTCTGCATTACTTGCAATGGCCTTTAACTTTTCTAAAGCCGTAAGCCTGAATATTAATGCCGACTATGGATATGGAACAATTAAGAATCCCTACCTGTATTTAAGCACTGATAAGGTGACGGTTGTAAAAGGCTACTCCAACGAGAACTTTCAACCTTACAATGCTACAGTGGCACTTAACTATCATATAGATAAGACCTGGTTGCTTTCAGCTAAATACATTTACCACAATACTTACTTTTTTACCAGCAACTACGTGAGCCTGGGGTTGGAGAAAAGCTTTATCCGCAGCAAAAAGAAGTTATCTGACAAATCAGCATCGAACTACTCTCGGCTTATCGATGAAATTGAAGGGGAAATACAATCCCTGTATAAATACAGTAGTATTGAAGACCTGAAGGGTGCCGTGGCGAGCATCAGGAGCAAAGCCGTTTCCCTGCGCGATGCACAAAAGAGCAAAAGGAATTCGAGGGAAATGCTAGCGGATAGCGATGAAGCCGCTACTTTAAAAGAACGCTATGAAAGCTTGAACGACATGATAAATGACCTTGACGCCGTGAATCTTGATGATTTTAAGCAGGCTAACGTAAAGAAAAAAGAATGGCTGATGGACAAATTATACGAGTTGACATCAATAAGCTATAATGGCTCCCGCGAATAATTAATACCCTCCTTTATTTATGCCATCTGATTCCTACAAAAACAAAAATAAAGGCAACGGGCTCTGGGAGTTTAAAGAAGCAAAGCAAATTACGTCCCTGGACCGGTTTATTTTACTCATCTTAGTTATTGCGGGTATTATTTCCATTCTCAGGTTTGCCGATTGGTGGTTCCGGAAGGACAATATTGGCAACGCGGGGCTGTATATATTGCTCAGCCTCGCATTCTGGTATAGCATTTTCCGGCTTATACTTATCTGGATCAACTATCTGCGGATACGTAAACCAGCGCATATAGCTCCACAGGAGGGTCTGAGTGTGGCCATATTCACAACGAGCTCTCCCGGTGAGCCACTGGCCATGTTTGAAAAAACACTTGCAGCCTGCGCCAATGTAAAATATCCACATACCACTTACCTGCTCGATGATACGCGGGATCCGGCTTTTAAAGAGGTTGCGGAAAAACATGGCGCTGTATGGCTGGAACTGGTAGGCATACCTGGCGCTAAAGCAGGTAAAATAAACCGGGCGCTGGAAATAACCACAGAAGATTTCATTCTTGTGTTGGACCCGGATCATCTTCCATTTCCAAACTTTTTTGACCATACATTGGGGTATTTCCAAGACGAGCAAGTGGGTTTTGTGCAGGTATCCCAGGCCTATTACAACCAGTACCGTTCATTTACCGCCTGTGGTGCGGCCGAGCAAACATACCAGTTTTACGGCCCCACGCAAATGTCGCTGTACGGCTACGGGTGCAGTGTGGCTATTGGAGCCAACTGCACTTTCCGCAAGAAGGCGCTGCAAAGTATTGGTGGCCACGGCATAGGCCTGGCCGAAGACCTGATTACTGCCATAAGGATACATGCAGCAGGCTGGAAATCCATCTACAACCCCGTAGTAGTAAGCCGGGGCTTGGTGCCGGAAGACTTTGGCTCTTTTTGCAAGCAGCAGCTTAAATGGGCAAGAGGGGTGTTCGAGGTCACTTTTATGGAATTGCCCCGGCTTTTCCGCAAGCTTAGCTGGTGGCAACGGATCTCTTATTTCACCATTGGCACCTATTATTTAGTGGGGCTTACCCAGCTTATTTTTACTGTTATCCCGTTCCTTTATTTCTTCACCGGCATTCTGCCAGCACGAATGGAGTTTGCCGATTTTATTGTGTTTGGCGCACCGGTAGTGCTATTCGGCATAGTTATTTACCTGTATATGCAACGCTGGGTGTGCGACCCCGAAACAGAGCGCGGACTGCACTGGCGTGGTATGATCCTCAAATTCGCCTGCTGGCCTGTATATCTTATCGGGTTTCTGCTGGCGCTGGTAAACGCTGAAATACCCTACATCCCTACGGCCAAAAAAGCTGTGATTGGCTACATAACACCATTCATTCGCCCCATGATCGTGCATATAACTGTATTTATCATTACCATTGCCAGTGTGTTTATTTACCGCCGGTTCTACATGCCCGAAAGTGAACTTGCTATCACAGCAGAGCGTACCTGGGGCATGATGGCATTTGCATTCCTTGCCTTTATCATGGCGCTTGGCGGCGTTTATGCAGCACTTGAAGCGCGGAAGATGAAAATGGAAGAGCCGTGGATTAATGTGAATATAAAAAGTTAACTTGCAGTAAATGAAAAGTGCATCATTTCGTATCATATCTACTATTCTTGCGATAGCAATATCGTCTCTGATAGTGTATGCGCTTTCTCATGCCGGTAAATCGACCAAGGGGCCAATTGAGAACGTGATGACTTACACAGGCGATGCCGTAAAAAACATAGAACAAAAAATCATCGTTGAGCAGCGTGAGGATACACGCAAAGACAAACTGAAATGGTTAGAACCCTATATAAATAGTAAAAAGCTGTTGTTGCACCCCGACAAAATACTCTTTGGCGCTTACGACAACAACATGAAGGAAAGCTTTGAGAGCATCGTAAGCCTCGAAGATTCCCTGCATACTACCCTGCCCATGCTGCATATATTCACAGCCTGGGGCAGCAAACCGGATGAGAAGTTTCCATCATCCCTGGTCAGGAATATTATCAACCTCGGCTCCATTCCGGTGATCACGTGGGAGCCTTGGCTAAGTGACTTTACTGAAGAGCAATATCCTGATGGTATAAAACCAAAAGACCCTGACAAGAACGGGATGAAGAACATTGCCAGCGGGCTTTATGACAACTACATTTCCAAATGGGCTGAATCGGCACGAAAAATTGGCAAACCGATATTTCTGCGATTTGGACATGAAATGAACGACGGCTACCGCTATCCCTGGGGGCCTCAAAACAACTCGGCAGAAGATTTCATTGCGGCCTGGCGCCATATTCACGACCTTTTCCTGAAGGAAGGGGCGAAGAACGTGATATGGCTTTGGAGCCCGCATCCTGCCTACGATTTTAAAGAGTTCTACCCCGGAGATAGCTGTGTGGATTATGTGGGTGTAGGGGTACTCAATTACGGGACCGTAGCCAGTTGGAGCAAATGGTGGACGTTCAAGGAAATATTCGGGCGCGATTACATTCAACTTGCGAAATACAATAAGCCTATTATGATCACGGAATTTGGCTCACTGGCTGTAGGTGGGAACAGGGGGAAATGGTTTGCCGATGCCCTTGATAGTTTACCGCAGCATTACCCACTGCTTAAATCTATTTTGTATTTCCATAATGGGGGCGACAATACCACCACTCAGCAAACACTTAGCTGGTATTTTAAAGACGACCATGCGGTTACTTCCAGCATTATGAAACAGATAAATAAATGGAAACAGTGATGAGTGGTATTTCCACAGCGAAGAAGTCGTTGACAGAGGCGCAAGAAATGGCTCCCGAATTCCATTTTTAGAACCGCATATGTGTTTCGGGTCCTGGTTTTTGGAATTTAGACATTGGGATTTCTATATTTATCGGCCACTTCCTGGAAATAACTTTCGAGTGTCCCTGCAATAATATCCCAGTCGAAACGGGTCTTTATCACTTGCATACCCGCCTCCCCAACTTTTCGCCTTTGCTCCTCAGACGATAAAAGGTCAATCACACTCCGGGCAAAAGCAAGCGGATCGGTTTGCATTATTGCCCCTTCGCCGCTTTTTATCCCCAAACCACCGAAGCCAATATTTGAACACACAACCGGCACGCCTAAAGCCATAGCTTCCAGTACTTTATTCTGCGTACCTGCACCAAACCTTAAGGGTGCTACCACAACACTTGCACTGTTATAAGTAGCCGCCAGGTCTTTGACAAACCCTGTAACGGTTATGTATTCATTAGCAAGAGCAATCACTTTAGGCACAGGTCGCTGACCGGCTATAATAAATTGAACATCAGGTCGTTCACTCCTGATAATTGGAAGAATTGTTTCGGTGAAATAGACTACCGCATCCACATTTGGGGAATAGTCCATATTACCTGTAAAGAGTATGGTTTTGCTGTGGCTATAATCATGGTCCCGTGACGCAAATGTATCTAAGTCAACCCCATTGGGGAGCAAACCGAGATTGCCGGTATGATGGGTATTCTCAAGATAGGCAAGGTCTTCCGCAGAACATACTAATGACAAGTCATATTCCTTAAGTACATTTTCATAATTCAGTATCCGCTTTTGTTCCGCATTCTCAAATAGTGCAGTGAGCATACCACGCTTCACTGTTTTCCTTCGTTCCCAGTAAAGCGAAAATGCATCTGGCAGATCGAGAATGCGGGCAATGTCTTTCCGTTCCGACAGGTAAGGAGACATACGCAAATGCTGCACATGTATCGCATCATAGGTATTTGCCTTCAGTAATTCGTCTAAAATATACTGCAATTCCTTCGACCTAAAATAAAGCACCTGAAAAGGTGTCGCATCCCATAATCCTGATAAACAGTTAATTGCAGATTTCCATTTTGGCAAATAAACAAAATGAACTTCTTTGAATATCTTTTCAAGTTCAGCCTTGTATCCTAAGTCCTCTTGTGTTTGTGCAAAGGTGAGCAGGTGAAGCTCGTGCTTCCCCTGCAATCTTTTAGCTAGATTAAATATTTTCAGTTTATCACCTCGGTATGGTGGATACGGAACACGGTTCGCCAGGAATAATATCTTCATATATTCTAAGTCAGTTCAAGGCTTTGTCCTATTATTTAGAAAGCGATTTTAACTTGAAATAAAAAAAGCCTGCGTTATTAAACGTA